>NZ_UGHR01000001.1:604169-906253 GCF_900451195.1 Iodobacter fluviatilis | reverse complement strand
GTCTCTGCTTATGGGCATGAAGATGCCATCAAGGCCACAGAAGGTGCAGTCATCACCCACACATTAATTAAACCAATCAATGCCTCCCAGCTCTTTGACAGCGTAGTCAGTGCATTAGGTGGAAATATTGAAACGCCATATATCTCTAATACTCAGCATGATTTTGCTTTGCAATTGAATTCAATTCGGGGAGCCCGGATTCTTCTGGTGGAAGACAATCATATCAATCAAGAAGTGGCCAGCGATTTATTAAACTCTGAAGGCTTTATTGTCGATATTGCAGAAAATGGCCAGCAGGCTTTAGAGCAGCTGCAAAAAAGCCACTATGATATTGTATTAATGGATATGCAAATGCCCCTTATGGATGGCTTAATGGCCACACAGGAAATCCGGAAATTAAAAGATTTCAATTCATTAGCCATAGTGGCAATGACAGCCAATGCCATGCAGGGTGATAGAGAGCGTTATCTTGCCGCAGGCATGAACGACCACGTCACCAAACCTATTAACCCTGAAGAACTATGGAAAGCGCTGCTTAAGTGGATTAATCCAGAATGCATCGTGCCGGCGACACGCCTCGTTATTTCAGAACTCAGTGCGCAAAATGAAGAAATACCCCTTCCCTCAGAGATTAAAGGGCTCGATATTGATTTAGGGCTTAAACGTGTATTTGGTAAAAGAAAACTATATCTCAGCGTTTTAAACCAATTTATAACAGAGCAAAAAAATTGTATTCCTGATCTTTTTTATGCAATGACAAACAGAGACTGGTCAACCGCAGAACGTATCGCCCATACGCTAAAAAGTGTTGCCGGGCTGATTGGTGCAGAGCTTATCCAAAAGCAAGCAGAGCAGATAGAAACAGCTCTGCGCCAAGGCCATACCCATCAGCAAATCAGGCCCTTGCTCGACAAAATAGCCCATCCACTGGGCCATCTTATTACAGAGCTGGAGCGTAAACTCCCACAACAACAAGATCAGTCAAATATAATAATTGACCCTCAGAAACTAAAAGAAGTCTGTCACCAGCTTGTTTATTTACTGGAAGACGGTGATTCCGAATCGATTAATCTGTTTAAAGCCAATGCCAGCCTTTTATATACCGCGTACCCAATGCACTTTCGCATCATCAATCAAAAGATACAGTCATTTGATTTTGATATCGCACTGGAAGCCTTAAAAAAAGCAATGAGTGCCCCAGAATGCTAGATCAGCCCCCTTCAACATTACTCATTATTGATGATTCGGCTACAAATCTCACCATGCTCAGCAGCCTGCTTCAGAGTCAATATAAAGTGAAAGTAGCCATTAATGGAGAGAAAGGCTTAAGGTTAGCCAAGACATCCCCTCCTGATTTGATTCTGCTCGATATTATGATGCCTGTTATGGATGGTTTTGAAGTTTGTATTCAGCTTAAAAAAGACCCCAGCACCACTCATATCCCAATTATTTTTTTATCAGGAAAAAACGAAATAACAGATGAAGAAAAATGCAGGCAAATCGGCGCAGCCGGCTATATTGTGAAACCCATTGATCCAGACACGCTCTTATTAAGTATTCAGCAACAACTGCTAAAAAAACAGGGTGCTTAGCCAACGCTTAGCACCCTGTTTTATTTACCGCTTTTCAGTCAAGATCAAGCAGCTATTTCGTCGCTGGTAAACAAGCGTGAAATCAGTGCCTTTTCAAAACCGGCTTCCATAGGAATCGAGATTTTCACCCCATTGCCTGCAGCAACTTCGCAAGGATTGCCGCTCTTATCGCGCATTTCGGCCAGAGTGATAATCCGGTTGCCACTTGGGTGAATAATTTCCAGCTGATCGCCTACGGCAAAACGGTTTTTCACCTCGATCTTCGCCCAGCCATCTTGCACACTCAGCACCTCGCCCACAAACTGGCTTTGCTTGGATTTGGAATGGCCATCCAGATAGTTTTGCGCTTCGTGAGTGTAATGGCGCTGGTAAAAGCCATCGGTGTAACCACGGTTGGCCAGGCCATCCAGATCAGCCAAGAGAGCCGGGTTAAATGGACGCCCTGCCACCGCATCATCAATTGCCTGACGGTAAACCTGAGCGGTACGTGCCACGTAATAGAGCGATTTGGTCCGGCCTTCAATCTTGAGCGAATCCACGCCGATCTTAGTCAGGCGTTCGATATGCTGCACCGCACGCAGATCTTTGGAATTCATAATATAGGTGCCGTGCTCGTCTTCCATAATCGGCATTAGCTCATCTGGGCGGCTTTGCTCGGCGATCAGATAGGTTTTATCCGCTTGAGGATGGCGCTCAGCACCACCACAGGCGGCAAAGCTCTGATTAGCGTCTTCCATGGCCTTATTAAAATCAAACTGAATCACCTGCGGTTTAACATCCCCAGCATCGTCTTCCACCGTGTCATTCATTTTGTAATCCCAGCGACAGGCATTGGTGCAAGTGCCCTGATTAGGATCGCGGTGGTTAAAGTAGCCCGATAAGAGGCAGCGGCCAGAATAGGCAATGCAGAGTGCGCCGTGAACAAAGACTTCCAGCTCCATATCCGGGCAAAGCTGGCGAATTTCTTCCACTTCATCGAGGCTTAGCTCACGGGATAAAATCACCCGTTCAAGGCCAAGTGATTTCCAGAATTTCACCCCGGCGTAATTCACAGTATTGGCTTGCACCGACAGGTGGATCACCTGCTCAGGCCATTTTTCCCGCACCATCATGATCAGGCCCGGGTCGGCCATAATCAGCGCATCGGGCTTCATGGCAATCACCGGCTCCATATCAGCGAGGTAGGTTTTAACCTTGGCGTTATGCGGCAAAATATTGCTGGCTACAAAGAACTTCTTGCCACGCTGATGCGCCTCGATAATCCCTTGGCCAATTTGCTCGAGCTTAAATTCATTATTACGGGCACGCAGTGAGTAGCGTGGCTGGCCGGCATAGACCGCGTCTGCACCGAAATCATAAGCGGCGCGCATTTTATCCAAAGTGCCAGCGGGAAGAAGAAGTTCTGGGGCTTTCATGATGATCCGATCTTATAAGCGCCTGCAGTAAACCAAGCAAATGGCTGCCATGCAGATTGTAAAAAAACGCGATTATAGCACGGTCTTTTTGCCTATTTTTTAATCAGGCATAAAAAACACACTGAAAACAGCAGCTTAATTAGCTTATCCACAAGCCATCCACGGACTTGCTGGATCAATTCTTGGATAAACGGCAAATACTGCTTAAAAAATACGCAATACAAAAAAAACCTGCCGGAGCAATGACTTGCCTGACTTGTCCACAGGGCGTGCACAGGCTTGTTCGCGCAGGGCGGGGATAAGCTTAAATTTCATAACACAGGCCCCTGCTGGGCAAAAGTGGGGCCTGTGAGTAAATCAAAAAACGCAGATTAAATGGCTGTAGCTCAAAGCCACATGACTAGGCTTAGCCCTGATCAATCAGCAGAGCGGTCAACTTTTTTACTAGGGGCAAAACCAAGAGCAGGGTAGGAAAAGCCACCAGCCAAGATAAGCCCCAAGCGCTGGGCCAAAGATCAAACAGCCTAGATGTAAAACCCACACCACGCAAAGTGCTGATTAATGAAACAACGCAAGTCATTAAAACAGAGAGTAAAAACGGCATAACTAAATTGGCGTGCCTAGCGGGAATAAAGCCCAATCGGCGACGAGCGGAAGGATTTGATGATTTCATAGTCACTCCATAAGCCGGACAAACAAGCGCCTTTTTGCAGCAATGCGTCTTAGCCCTTACCCAAGGGAAAAACGCTCATAAGAAGAAAAAAACTCTTATATTCAGCAGCAAAAAACAAGCACCGGAAATATCCGGCGGCTTTAGCGCGTTGATTGACGTAAACGCTTACGGTAAATCAAGAGATGACTTACGAAATCATCATATATAAAGCGGCAAGTAAGTTCAAGCTTAAAATCCAGCCAATAATGCTTGGATTTTCCAAGCCCAGCGACGCACAGGCGATGTATCAATGATGTGTATTTCTGCCTCGTCACCAGCTAGGCTCACCCTGCCCGCTTCCTCAATCAACTCACACTCGCCTTCAAACAATACCTGGGTCTGCTGTAATAAACACTCTCCCATATAATGCGGCGCGTATTGAAGATGCAGCTTACCCCGCAGCACAATAATCCGCGTGCCTGCTCTAAAATAGCCACGCAACACCTGCCCTTTTCGTAACACTTGCCGCTTTTCCATCGCCTTGCCCCACCGATTTTTGATGCAAACCATCTTAATGAGCAGCAAGGTGTAAAAACAGCGACAAGAAACGACCATCTGCTACGCAGCAGTGGTGATTTTTTTAATCTGTTATGGTGTGGTTTATTGCGATCTATATCTATGTAAAAACACGCTGTTACCGCATGATTCCCCCACAACAGGCGGAGGCGTTTATGGATTACCTTTATCAGCGCTGGGCTGCGCATTATCTCAGTGCCATTGTCTCTGGCACGCTAAAAGTGGGCGAGCGCATGCCTTCTTTGCGGGAGCTAATGCGCCTGCATGGCATCAGCCTTTCTACCGCCTTGCAACTGTGCCGTCAGCTTGAAACCGATGGCTATCTGGAGGCAAAGCCCCGCTCCGGCTATTTTGTCCGCCAGAGAATGCGTATCAAACCGGTGACAGAGCCAAGGCTGGAGATTGATCAGGCCCAATATGTAGGGATTCATGCCCGTGTATCTGATTTTATTGCCCGTGGCAGGCAGCAGGCGATACAGCATAATTTCTCTGTAGCCCGCTGCTCGCCTGACCTTTACCCCGGCGAAGCACTTAAAAATGCAGCGATTCGGGCCATTAAGCAAAATCCCGATTTATTTGTCAGCGCCGTTCCCAATAAAGGCCATCCGGCATTTAGGGCCGTGCTGGCTAAGCGCGCAATGCGGATGGGCGTGCTGATGTCACCTGATGAGGTGTTAATTACCCACGGCTGCATTGAGGCGCTTAATCTGGCGCTGCGGGCCGTTGCTCAGCCAGGTGACACCATTGCGGTTGAATCGCCCACCTTTTATGGCCTGCTGCAAGTTTTGGAAAGCCTAGGCCTGCGTGCCATTGAAATCCCCACCAGCCCGCAAACCGGTATATCCATTGAAGCACTAGAGCTGGCCTGCCAGACCTACAACAATATCAAAGCCGTGGTGGTGGTGCCGCATTTACAAAACCCGCTGGGCAGCATCATGCCCGAGGCACATAAAGACCGGCTGGTGGCACTCTGCGAAGCGCAGGCGATTCCGTTAATCGAAGACGATACCTATAGCGAGCTGATCAACGACGATATTCCGCTGCGCGCCCTAAAAGCGCGTGATCAAACCGGAAATGTGATTTATTGCGCATCGCTGCATAAGATTTTAGCACCCGGCATGCGCTTGGGCTGGATGAGTGGCGGGCGCTGGCAGGCGCGGATTGAAATGCTGAAGTACGCGCAAACCCGTGATAACGAGGCATGGTCGCAAATTGCTGCCGCCGAATATATGGGCTCCAGCGCTTACGATCGACATTTGCGCAAGCTGCGCAGCACGCTCAAAACCCAGCGAGAACGCACCGCCGAGGCGATTGCCCGTTATTTTCCAGTTGGTACGCGGCTAAATGTGCCCGATGGTGGGCTAGCACTGTGGGTGGAATTACCCGAGCAACTATCATCTAGACGAGTTTTTGATGCTGCGCTAAGAAGAGGAATTTTAATTGCGCCCGGGCTGATGTTTTCTAATTCAAATCGCTTTGAGCACTTTATTCGGATTAATTGCGGCTGGCCGTTCAGCCCGGACATTGATCGTGCGTTACAAAGCTTAGGCCACCTCATTCATGAAATAAGCAGCCTGAACACCCCTCATCCTGCTTAAATTTCCCGCAAATGAAAGACCAAATCCTTTAATGCTTCTTGCGATATGCCATCCAGAGCGGGAGAACGGCGCTCTATTTCATTGGCAAGATCAAAGAGCATCCATTCCATTTCACTCAGCATAGCTTGTAATTCAGCCAGCATTTCCGGGTCTTCCAGCCCATAGGCCTGCACCGCCTGTACATCGTCTGGATTTAAGCCAGCCTGAACAATCAGCGCACGAATACTCTCCATTCGCTCAAATAAAAAACCAAGCGGTGAATCGAGGCTCGCCCCTTCATTGATTTGGCCTTCCAGCATGGCATGTAATGCCAGCCATGATTGAAGAAAATCCGCAATATGCGCTAATTGCACAGAGGTATCCCTAACCACCACAGCCTGATGCTCTTCACTGCTCATCGAGCCTAATAAGTCTCTTAAAGCCTTAACCGCAGGAGGGTCAAAACGGGAACGCAGCAAGGTAAACAGCGCATCCAGTCTTTTTAAATCAAAGCGGTGTAATACCGCATCGCTTACGTCAGCAATGGCAATAATCTGGGCTAAACGGCTAATCGCCTCCTTACGCAAACCATAGGGATAGCCACTTCCATCCAGCCGCTCGTGATGCTGCAAAATGGCATGGCAGGCTGCGGCAGAAAACGCTGGAAATGTATGCACCACCATGTAGCTGGTAATCGGATGCACATGAATATAACGGCGCTCTTGCGGCGTAATGACATGCCCGGAGGTCAACAGCTCCGGGTCAGTATGCATCTCACCCAAATCATGGCATAAAGCGGCCAGCGTTAATGCTGTCTTATCGGCGTCAGATAATTTCAGCTGTTGTGCCAGCGAGTAAGAAACGATGCAATTTCTAAGTGCATGTGCAAACAAACTTGGGCGCTGATCATGCATTACAGTCAGCCGAAATTGAATCGGTGGGGGTAAAACAAGCAGAGCAAGCTGATGCTTAATCGCCAGCACATCACCCGACCTGCTGACTATTTTTGCAATCAGCGCATCTTTCTCGATAATTTTTCCCGCTTCAAAAGCCAGTTGCTGGCCATCAACTGGTTTATCAGTGGCCAAGGCCTGATCAAGCGGAGTAGATAATTTATGCCTTGTCAGCAAATCAAACTGATGGCTGCTGATCTTCGCCCCCTTTGCCAATAACTTCATGCCATTTTCAGCAAAGATATCCTGATCAGCGATCACATCACGCTTATCGCCCATTTTCGTCGCTGCGCGAATATAGTGAGGGTTTTCTTCGGGAAGCTCAGCGAGTTGGGAGAGCGGATCAGGCAACATCATTGCGCCTTAAAGCCGGAAGACTCAAGAAAATAAATATAACCATATCCATCAGACCTCAATAAATATAATTAAATAAGAAAAACCATCAGTACTTATTAATAAAATAGTATTAAGGGGCGCGGATTTCACGCAATTGCTGCACTAATTCTTCAAACATATTGGGAGGTATACCATCAGATAATGGCGAGCGCCGTTCAATTTCATTGGCCATCTCATTCAATATCCATTCCATTTCATTGAGCATGGTTTGCAACTGCTGCTGTAAACCAGGGTCCTCCTGGGCCAGCGTCTGCATGCCATGAAGATCGTCCGGGTTAAATCCCATTTGTAAAACCAGAGAATGCACCCCATCCATACGCTCAAATAAAAAGCCTATAGGTGAGTTTTGAGCCGCACCTGCTTTCATCTGCACACACAACATCGCGTGCAATGCCAGCCAGCCCTCTAATAAGTCAGCAATATGATGCAGTTGCAGGCTGGCTTCACCGCTCTTACAAGCCAGCTGCGAATCAAATGGCAGATCGTGCACTAACTCTCTGAGTGCTTTAATCAGCCGGGCATCAAAACGTGTTTTATTCAGCGCAAATGAGATCTGTAAACGAAGTAAATCAAAGCGCCGCAAAATGGCGTCCGCCGTATCTGCCACGGCGATATATTGTGAAAGCGGATGGATTCTTTCTTTTTGCAAACCATAGGGATAACCGCTGCCATCCAGCCTTTCATGGTGATGCAAAATCGCTTGAGCAGCCATGCCAGAAAAATCATCAACCTTAGACACCACCAGATAACTGGTAATAGGATGCACATGCAAATAACAGCGCTCAATCATGGTAACGCTATGACCCGAAGTGAGCAGCTCCGGATCAGTATGCATCTCACCCATATCATGGCAAATGGCAGCAAGCAGTAGTTGATCACGGTAAATCTCAGGCAATTTAGTTTGCTGAGCCAGAGCATGACACCAAATACTCACCCGTATCACATGCTCAAACAGATTAGGCCGCTGCTCTTTCATGACGGTCAGCCTAAATTGAACCGGTGAGGGCAAAGCCAGCTGCGCTAATGCCTGCCTGACCATCAATACGCCACCAGCCTTAACCACCATACGGGCTAAAAAGAGATCTTCTGCCAGAATTTTTGCCGCATCCGCAGACAGCTGATCCGCATTCACAGCATTCTGGACCAACAGGCTCTGATCAATAGAAATAGATAATTTATGCCGAGCAAGCAGATCAAACTGATTGCTGTTAATCCGCGATCCTTTGGCCAGTAAGAGAATGCCTTCCTGGGTAAAGATATCCTGGTTGGCGGTGACCTCTCTGGAATCACCCATCTGAGTCACGGCACGCAAATAGTGAGGCGTTTCTTCAGGCAGCTCTGACACATGAGCTAAAGAATTTTGCATTGTTTTCAGAATTCGCTAATGAGACCTTATTAGCTTAGGATATTTAAATCATAAATTAAGCAACGCCGGCCTATAAAACAACAATTTCAGCATTTATTGCAAAAATCATCCGGCATATCTGTAAAAAACATATATGAAAACAAGAATCAATTTGCAGCTAAGCCTGCATCACTGATATTAACCGTGAATAAAAAAACGAGGCATCGCCTCGTTTTTTTATTTCAGTACCGCACGCTTAAAGCGCCCAGCGCTGCCGGATACCCGCCTCAATACCTGCCGCATCCAGCCCGCATTCAGCCAGCTGCACATTCTGATCAGCATGCTCGACATAGCGATCAGGAAAACCCATCTGCAAAACAGGCTTGCATACATCCTGCGCCATCAGGCTTTCAAGCACAGCAGAGCCTGCTCCGCCCATAATGGCGCCTTCTTCAACCGTCACCAGATAATCATGGCTGGCAGCTAATTCAGCAATCAGGCTGATATCAAGCGGCTTAACAAAGCGCATATTAACGACAGTTGCATTTAAAGCATCGCCCGCATCTAAAGCAGCGGCCAACACCGGGCCAAATGCTAGGATGGCGATCTTGCTGCCCCGGCGGCGCACTTCTGCACAGCCCATAGGGATGGCGGTCATTTCGCTTTGCACCTCAACACCAGGCCCCGTGCCACGAGGGTAGCGCACTGCGCTTGGGCCTTCGTGCAAGAATGCGGTGTAGAGCATCTGACGGCATTCGTTTTCGTCCGATGGCGTCAGCACCACCATATTGGGAATACAGCGCAGATAGGACAGATCGAATGATCCGGCATGCGTCGGGCCATCTGCCCCTACCTGGCCAGCACGATCAATCGCAAACAAAACGGGTAAATTTTGCAGGGCCACATCATGAATCAGCTGATCATACGCGCGTTGCAAGAAGGTGGAATAAATCGCCACTACGGGTTTTAAGCCTTCACAGGCAAGACCACCTGCAAAGGTCACTGCGTGTTGTTCAGCAATGCCCACATCAAAATAACGATCCGGGTTTTCCTGCTCAAAACGCACCAAACCCGAGCCTTCACGCATGGCTGGAGTAATACCCAGTAAGCGTTTATCCATTTTAGCCATATCGCACAACCAATCACCAAACACCTTGGTGTAGCTGACTTTGGCTGCCTTCGCGCCTTGCATACCGTCTTCTTTTTCAAACGGCGTTACTGCATGGTATTTCACCGGATCGGCAACGGCTTTTTTATAGCCTTCACCTTTACGTGTGACCACATGCAAAAACTGCGGGCCTTTAAGCTGCTTGATATTAGCCAGCGTGGTAATCAGCGTATCTAAATCATGGCCATCAATTGGGCCGATATAATTAAAGCCAAATTGCTCAAACATGGTGCCGGGCGTCAGCATGCTTTTCACATGCTCTTCACCTTTTTTTGCCAGCTCTTTAAGTGGCGGCACGGCTTCCAGCACCCGTGCAGATTTGCTGCGGATGCCGTTATAAAATTTGCTCGATAATAATTTAGATAAATAATTGGTCAGTGCGCCCACATTGGGGGAAATCGACATTTCATTGTCGTTCAGCACCACCAGTAAATTCACATCCCTGTGGCCTGCATTATTCAGTGCTTCAAAGGCCTGGCCAGCGGTCATTGCGCCATCGCCAATCACCGCAATGGCGTGACGGTCTTCGCCCTTCAGCTTAGCGGCTTCGGCAAAACCCAGTGCCGCCCCAATCGACGTGCTGGAATGCCCCACGCCAAATGTGTCGTACTCGCTTTCTTCACGCTTTGGAAAACCCGCAAGACCATGCTGTTTGCGCATGGTATGCATTTGTGCACGACGGCCCGTTAAGATTTTATGCGGGTAGCTTTGGTGGCCCACATCCCAAACTAGGCGATCGTGCGGGGTATCAAATACATAATGCAGCGCGACGGTCAGCTCCAGCGCGCCCAGATTAGAAGCAAAGTGCCCACCGGTCTGGCTGACAGAATCAAGCAGGTAGTTGCGCAATTCATTGGCAAGCTGAGGCAAATCGGCTTTGGCCAATTTTTTAAGCTCCAGCGGACAAGACACCTTATCAAGCAGGGGATAACTCATCTCGAGTTTCTTCATTAGTTAGCGCGTTCCACAATAAAATCGGCCAAGAACACCAAACCACGGGCTTTTTCACCAAAGGGCTCAATCGCCGCCAGTGCCTGGGATTTAAGCTCCGCCGCTTTTTGCTTAGCCGCCGCTAAGCCAAGCAGGGAAACATAGGTGGGTTTATTATTAGCCGCATCTTTACCTGCTGTTTTGCCAAGAGTGGCCGAATCAGCTTCTTCATCCAGCACATCATCAACCACCTGAAATGCAAGACCAATACATTGTGCGTAATCATCCAAGCGGGCACGCTCCTCGTCGCTGATGGCGGTACCACAATAGGAGCCCAGCAGGACCGCGGCGCGAATCAAAGCACCAGTTTTTAAACCATGCATTTGTTCCAGCTCGGGAAGGCTTAGTGCCTGTCCTACACTGTACAGATCAATCCCCTGACCACCGCACATCCCCATACTGCCTGAGGCACGGGCCAGAATATTGATCATTTTAAGCTGATCAGTTGGCGCATCGGCCAGCGTATATGAGCTCAGTACATCAAATGCCGCCGTTTGTAGTGCATCACCCGCCAATAAGGCAGAAGCTTCGCCAAATGCGATATGACAGGTTGGCTTGCCACGGCGCAGCACATCATTATCCATAGCTGGCATATCATCATGCACAAGAGAATAGGCATGAATTAACTCAACGGCTGCGCCCGCATATTGCAAGCGCTCAGGAGATGCATCCACTACAGCGCCTGCGGCAAAAGCCAGCAGGGGACGGACACGTTTGCCACCATCCAGCACGGAATAGCGCATGGCAGCATGTAACTGAGGTGGAATGTGATCCTGAAGAGGCAAAACAGCCGCGAGCGTCTGCTCCATACGGGACTGGACGTCTTGCATCCAGCTTTTAAAATCTGATGTCATTTATTCTTTATCCGCAGAGAAAGGCTTGAGCTCCGCACCTTCAAGCACACGTATCCGTTGCTCTGCATCGGCTAAGCGGCTTTCGCAAAATTGCAACAGTTCGGTGCCACGTTTATAAGTAGTGAGGGCTGTTTCCAGCGGTAAATTACCCGCTTCCATTTCAGCAATCAGGCCTTCTAACTCCTGAAGTCCTGCCTCAAAGCTAACGGGGCTTTTAGTTGCTTTCGGCATGCGCTAAATATCCCGAATAAAACCGCAAACTTTAGTCCTCTGAAGCTATGCAGTCAATATTGATCAGAGATTTACCCCGGCAATAACAGAAGGTTTTGCACGATTTCACCCGGATTCAATAACAGAGGTTTAATTACCTGGCTCCACATGCTGTTTGTCATTCAATTTTTCTACGTTTCAATATCCCCGGTTCCACCTGCCAGCCCGTAAAAAAACAAGGAGCCGGATGAGCCGTAAGGCTTGTGCAGCGCCACTCACAGCGCTTCAGGGCATTCACAGTATTACGCCCGAATATTAGCCTTTGTGCATAAGATCATTTATTTAAAAATGATTCGGGTTAAAATTAAAACCATTTATAAAATGGAAATCCGAATGCGTATTGGCTATTTAATCCTGAGCCACGCTCATCCCGCTCAATTAGGCCGCCTTTGTCAGCAGCTTTTTGCTGAAAATACCCGGCTTTATATTCATGTTGATGCCAATACCGCAGCCAGTGATTTTACCGCTATGCAAGCAGCAGCCCCTGAAGAAGCCCAATTTATTGCAAGGCAGGCTTGCCGCTGGGGAGGTTTTTCACTGATAGCAGCAACGCTTGCACTGATTGACGCCGCAATCAAAGATGATTGTGACTATATGGTTTTGTTATCTGCCCAGGATTTCCCGCTTAAACCACATGCAGAGATCGTCCGACAGCTGAAAAATCACACCGGGTTTATTGAATTTCGCCGCCAGCCAGACCCAGACTTTGATATCCGCTACCGCTACCAGAGCTATCACCCTGAATCACTGAAAGGCAGCCTCGCTGGCAAATTATTGCAAAAAATACAACGCCCGCTCCTGAGATTCGGGCTATTTGAGCGCAAGCTGCCCGCTTCACTTCATACGGTTTATTCCGGATCTCAATGGTGGTGTTTGTCCAGACGGGCCTGCCTTGCCCTGATCCAATTTTGCCAGGATCATCCGGATGTGATCGCCTACTTTCGCCAGACGCTGGTGCCGGACGAAATGTTTGTACAAACCATTCTGATGCATACACCTGTAGCAGCAGAGCTTATTAATGATTCACAACACGATCTGGAATGGGAAAGTGGCGCATGGTCGCCCCGTACATTTACCCCTGATGATCTGCCCCGCCTGCTGACCAGCAGCTCATTATTTGCCAGAAAATTTGCGGCGGACGGAGAAGTCAGCGAACTGCTTAAGCCTTATTTATGCCCAAAACACTAAAAGCACGGCTGCTTGCTCAATTGCTTAAGTAAAAAAAATTTTATATCAGATAATTAAAAGGAGAAACACAATACCGGAGCAAGAATATGGGCGCTTTGCTTGGAATGATTTCGCAAGAGAATGTACTGCAAAATATCAGCCAACAGCTTTACCCTCTGATTGAACAAGGACATTGCAGCGCAACATTAATCAGCGATCAGGCTTCAGCACAAATTTTATCCTGCCCAACCCTTACCCTGCACATGCATTTGCACGGACAAAGCGCTCATCGTGTACTGATCCGCTTCGATTGGGATCAACCCCATCACTGCAGTATTGCCAGCAGCCGTGACTCAATTACCGTGTGTTGTCGTGGTCTCATTGAAAACAGTGAAGCCTTACAGGATAAATTATCCATTCTGGGTTATATCAGTGAGCCTGCCAATACAGCACAGCTGGCGGCTGATTTAATTCACTGGCATTACCGCAGCCAGCACGATTTATTAAAAGCCGTCCATTTAGCGGCCAGTGAAATCATTGGCGTTTACGCCATTAGCGTGATGTCTACGGAACACACTGGCGAGATCATCTGCACCTCGCGCCACATTCCCCTTTTTATTGCCAAAGGGGTGCGCTGCATTGCTTTTTCAGATCAGCCTCAGGCTTTACAAGGCATTGCGCCAGAAATGATCCGGCTGGGGCTTGGGGATACGGCAAAATTAAGCAGCAATGAATTAACCCTCCTCAACCCGCTGGGGGAGCCTTGCATCAGAGCCACCGAAAACTTTCAGCAAACCCAAATCAAGCTGCATGGTTTTCATCACTATATGCAAAAAGAAATCAACGAACAGGCAGGCATTTTTGCTGACATTCTGGATGACACCGGCTGCGACGCTAACTTAGCCCAATTACTCAATAATGATGCCGCGCGTATTTTATGCGATATCGAAGGGATTACGCTGCTGGCCAGCGGCAGCAGCTACCATGCCGCTTTAACGGCCCGTTATTGGTTTGAATCGCTGGCAGGATTACCCTGCACAGTAGAATTAGCCAGTGAATACCGCTACCGGGATGCAGTGCAACACCACAACACACTCATCATTGCTGTTTCACAATCTGGTGAGACCGCCGATACCATTGCTGCGCTGAAATATGCACAAAGCCTAGCGCATGAGCACACCCTCGCCATATCAAATGCATCCCCCAGCAGCCTGATGCAATTGGCCCGATTTCAGCTGTTTTTAGCGGCCGGGCCAGAAATCGGGATCACCTCAACTAAAACATTCAGTACCCAACTGCTTACTCTCTACCGGCTGGCGCTCTGCTTTGCCAAATTACGCGATCATCTTTCTGCAGCTGCAGAAGCGGCCGCCATTGATGATTTACGTCGCCTGCCACGAGCCGCCACCGAACTTTCAGCGATTACCGGGCAATTACAAGAATGGGCACAGAAGATCTTTACCAGTAAGCAACTCTTTTTTGTTGGCCGCCATCTTTATTACCCTCTTGCCCAAGAAGCCGCCTTAAAAATGCAGGAAGTGGCCTATATCCACGCCTTTGGATTTCCTGCGGGTGAGTTAGTCCACGGGCCACTGACTTTAGTAAACAAAGACTTGCCCGTTATTGCATGCCTGCCTTGGAATCGCTTAACCGAAAAACTACTCGCTAACTTGCAAGAAATCAGGGCCAGAGATGGGGAATTATTTATTTTATCTGATGCTGGGCTGTCGTCTGCAGAGCACTATCATGTGATTTGCATGGCCAATAATTTGCATGATCTGAACCCCATTTTGTACGGCATCGCCTTACAAACACTTGCATATAATACGGCTATCCTGCAAAAAAATGATGTAGATACCCCTAGATTTCTAAGTAAGTCTGTAACTAAAACATAAGGATTAATACGTACTACAAAATACCAACGACAGCCTACTGAAAGCGCGTAACGATTGATTAGACCAGCGGTTTAAAACTCTCGTTTTTTGTCATGCAAATGCAACACAATAGTCATAGTCTTCGCCGGTTTCTTCCATATTGAGTTAATGAAATCCGATGAAAATGGCCACGCAATTAAAATGGGTGAGTGGATTTACCGTAGCCGCCCTCGTTTCCCTCGCAAGCTGGATGACATGGGAAAGCAATGCTCTGACGCGTGATTTTCAATTTCATCACCATAGCCAGACGGCAGTTGCCGCCTTGAATCATGCCCGCAGTACCATGCTGATGATTTCTAGGCTAGATCCTCTGGCTGAAAATGCAAAACAGCAGCTGGAGGCGGCCGGACAAACAGTACAAAGCGCGATTCCCATCATCAAGCCTCATCTGGCCAATACAGAACAACAACTACTGGAAGCCACGCTCAGCGGGCACTGGAAAAACTATCAAACCCAATTTCAGAGTGCCATCACCATCGCCAGTGATAGCCCTCAGGATGCACTTAGTATTCCTGAGCAAATCTATAAAAACGATTTAGAGCCCACACTCAGCGTATTGAATCAGCTTGAAAAAGGCTTACAGGCCCAGTCTCAGCTCGCCAATAAAGCGATTAATTTGCGTATTGATCAGCTTCTGTTGACTGTGCTTTTACCACTGCTGCTCAGTGCATTATTAATTGTGCTCAGCCAGCTGCATTTTGCGCGCAAGCTCAAAAGCCGCTTACATGATATGGCCGCTGAAACAGCGAAACTTGAGTCGGGGGATTTAACGTCGCGTATTGCAGAAACGCCGGACGAATTAGGTGAATTAGGCCGGGGGATGAATCGCTTTATCAACCAGTTGGAAAACACGCTCCAGCAGGCTAGACAAGCCTCGCAACTATCACGTGAAGAGGCCACGCATGTCACCCACCTTGCTAAGGCTAACCATGACGGAGCGACTTTACAAAGTCATCATTTGTTAGAAATAGGCTCCAGCAGTGTGCAATTACAAAACTCAATCAGCCATATCAGTGAGCAAGCCGTACGCACTGCCAGCATCAGCCAGCAATCACTCAGTAATGTCCAAGCTGCCCATTCAGCAGGACAGGGCTCAAAACTCAAGCTGCAAGCCCTCTCTGGTGATTTTAATCAGATAGAAACCACGATGCAGGCGCTGACTAATGCCATTCAGCAAATCGTAAACGTAGCCAGCATGATTGAAGACATTGCCGGGCAAACCAATCTGCTGGCGCTGAACGCGGCCATCGAAGCCGCGCGCGCCGGTGAACATGGCCGTGGCTTTGCGGTGGTTGCGGATGAAGTCCGTAAACTATCGCAACTGACGGCTGAATCCACCAAGGATATTCGCCGGATACTGAATGACACGCAAACGTGTACACAAGAAACACTGGAGGCCATGCAATCGGCGGCCTGCCGTGTGGGCGAATGTCAGCAGGACAGCCATACCATCAGCCAAGTATTGGAAGAATTAAATCAAGCTGCTAACACCGTGAATAAGATGATGATGACCATTACGGCCTCTGTGGAAGCACAGAGCGCTTCCAGTGAAGCGATCAATGAAAGATTGCATGATATTGGCGGCAATGCCCAAGCCAGCAGCCAACGCAGTGAACAAATGCTCAGTGAAATGAATGAGCTCACACTTGCGGCGAACCATTTGGACAGCCAGCTGGCCTTCTTTAAATTTCACCGCCTGAGCAGCAGCTGAAGCCCTGCGTGTTAATTGCATTTTGCCTGTAAAAAAAAGCCGGATCATGTCCGGCTTTTTGCTTTCATCAGCACTTTATCATTCTTGCTACCTGCGCTTTTTTATCACAAAACGCACAATCTGCAGCGCCGCCAGAGCAAGGGCAAGATGCTTTTTGATGCCTTCAGAGCGCAAAGCCAATCTGGCCAGCTTTAACCAACCCAGTACGCCGCCTCCTGGCTGACTCATTGCCAAGCCTTCTTGCAATAAATTTACTGGCTGAGCAAAAGACTTCAGCTCTTGTCTGAGCGCCTGGCGCTGCTGCTCAGCTTTAAGCTGCAAAAACTGCTTACGGTAGAAGCGCGCTAATTTCATGCGTCTTCCTCAGCAGCAATATGAAGCAAAGCCTTACGATCACGGACCAGCTCGGCACAGGTTGCGGGGAATAAATCCGGAGCATGCTTCAGGCGGTGTCTTAAATAACAGGCAAAAGCAATTGCGCCACCACCGTAGACCAGCATCAGCCCCAGCGCGACCGCGATGCGGTGGCTGTCCCAGAAAATAATCAACAACAAAACAGCTGCAAGCGCAAGGCACAAGCCCCCCAGCACAACAGCGACCGCACCCAGAATAAAATCAAACACCAGTCGCTGCAAAGCATCCTGCAGCTCCAGACCAAACAGCTCAAGATGCGTACCAAGTAAACCTGCCACCTGCGCCAGAATCCGCCGCACGCCCGCTAAAAATGGAGGCGAAGACTTCACGATTAACGACGCGAAATCAACATACCTACCAGTGCACCAACCGCAGCAGCCACACCAATGGCCTGCCACGGATGATCGTGCACATATTCATCAGTTACTTTTGCGGCCTGTTTTGCCTTTGCAACGGCCACTTGCTCAACTTCATACAAGCGGGTTTTTGCAGCACGCAAACGCTCTACAGCACGGGCATACAGCGCCTCGGCATCTTTGCCCCCAGCCTGAGAAGCTTCAACCAGCAATTGCTCTGCTTCTTGTAAGATATCTTGTGATTGATCGAGTAATGTTTCACTGTTGGTATTCATAAGAAAAGCTCCTTAGAACTACATGAGAAAAAAACTGACACAAGCTAAGAGACAATTAAGCGCAAAAGTTCCTTACTTACACAAAACGCATAGAGAGATCTACTGCCTGAATATCCTTAGTAAGCTTGCCAACAGAAATACGCTGCACGCCTGTTTCGGCAATCTCCCTGACGGTGGTCTCATCAACCCCGCCCGAGGCTTCAAGCACTGCACGATCGCCTGCGAGTGCAACCGCTGCGCGTAAATCGGTCAGGTTCATATTATCGAGCAATACTAATTTCGCACCCGCATGTAAGGCCTGCTCCAGCTCATGCAGGGTTTCTACTTCTATTTGAATACTAACACCAACAGGTGCAAGTTTTTCGGCTGCATGTAAGGCTGCGGCAATACTACCAGCAGCCATAATGTGGTTTTCTTTAATCAGTATGCCATCGTAAAGACCAATGCGCTGATTCTCCCCTCCGCCTGCAGTGACCGCATACTTCTGAGCAAGCCTCAACCCCGGCAGGGTTTTACGCGTGTCATGGATTTTTGCCTTAGTGTGTGCAATTAAATCCACATAACGCCGCGTTTCAGTGGCTACAGCAGAGAGCGTTTGCAAAAAATTCAAAGCACTGCGCTCGGACGTTAATAAACTGCGTGCTGTGCCCTCAATATTGCAAAGCGGCTGATCTGCAACAACTAGCTCCGCTTCTTTGATCAGCCAGTCTACTTTTACCCCGGCATCCACCTGACGAAACACTTCATCAAACCAAGCCTGGCCGCAAATCACCGCGCTTTGCCGGGCAATAACTGTGGCAGTGCCCCGTGTATCGTCAGCAATCAGCATAGCAGTCCAGTCACAAATACCCAGATCCTCCTGCAAAGCAGCAGAGACTTGGGCGGCAATAAGGTGAGAAGCAGGAATCATTGTTTTTCCATCATTCAATCTTTGGGGGATAAGCGGCCTTGCTGCCCGGTTCAGGATCAAGGCCTTACAAATTACTCATAACAGGGAAGCACTAAAGGGGCAATGGCGGCCGCCAGCTCTTGCTGAATTCTGGCTAAGCCTAGCGCCGTTTGCGCCTCCATTCTGAGTGTAAGCACGGGTGTTGTATTGGATGCCCTGATCAAACCAAAACCATCCGCATATTCAATACGTAATCCATCGATCGTAAAAATACGTAAGGCGCGCGGAAAAACCGCATTTTTAGCAATATCAGCCACAAGGCCATGGCCATCCTGCTCTAAAGCCACTTGTAACTCAGGGGTAGAAACCGACTGGGGCAAAGCTGCAAGCATCTGGTCTAAATCGCGCCCAGCAATCATGCTTAAAAACCGCGCACCTGCAAAGAGCGCATCATCATCAGGCCAGTCTTTAAAGGCAAAATGCCCAGATAACTCCCCGGCCAGCAAAGCCTTTGAAGCGTACATATGGCGCTTCATATGGCCATGCCCCGTAGGAATCGCAGCGCAGGAGCCACCTTGGCGGCTCACCCACTCACTAATTAAACCACTTGATTTCACATCATATAAAACATGCCCCGGCTGCTTTTCCAGCAGCGCCGCAGCAAACAACATCAGTAAGCGATCACCGGGAATACTTTCACCATGGCGGGTAACCACGCCCAGACGATCGCCATCACCATCAAACGCGAGTCCAATATCGGCCTGCTGCTCCTGCACCACCCGTTTTAAATCCGCCAGATTGGCTTCAACCTGAGGATCGGGATGATGGTTTGGAAAAGCGCCGTCCACCTTGCAATACAGCTCAACTACCTCACAACCCAAGGCGCGATATAAATCCGGTGCAAAAGCGCCAGGAACACCATTACCGCAATCCACCACAACTTTAAAGCGCCTTTCTAAAGGGCATGCAGCAAGTACAGCAGCATAATAGGCTTCAGCAATATGCAACGATGTATGCTCACCCTGCCCCTGGATAAAATCATCCGCTTCAATTCGTTGCCGTAAAGCCTGCAAGGCTTCACCATCGATGGTTTCGCCTGCCAGTGTAATTTTTATACCATTATAGTCAGCAGGGTTGTGGCTACCTGTAATCATCACCCCCGATCCAGCTGCATACTGACGGGCAGCAAAATACAGCAATGGCGTGGCGGCTAGGCCTAAATCCAGCACATTTATCCCACTTGCCAGCAGCGCATCAATCAATGCCCGGGCTAATGCGGGGCTGGAAAAACGTCCATCTCTTGCCAGTGCAATTTGTTTCACACCACGCAGATGTGCTTCTGCACCAATAGCAAGACCAATAAAATGGGCAGCTTCAGGGGTAAGCAGTGAAGTTTGCGCACGAATATCATAGGCTTTAAAAAGCCGGGGAGAAATGACAGGCACGTTTTATTCCTTAACGGGGTAACGGCAAGTGGCTCTGAAAAAAACGATGCAAGGTCTGCGGCAACCATTGCAATTTACCTGGCATGGCGCCCGATGCAAAGCCCACATGGCCACCTTCAAGTGGTTGTACCAGAGTAACGTGCCCGGACACATCGCTTTGCGTGGGCAAAGATTCTGCTGGGACAAAGGGATCGTTTTTCGTATTAATGACTAGGCTGGGCAAGCTGATCTTAGGTAAATAAAGCTTACAACTCGCGCTTTGCCAGTAATGCTCTACGCTCTTAAAGCCATGCACCGGGGCCGTTACCAAATGATCAAATTCCCGCAGCGTTGAGGCAAGACGCAGGCTGTGCTGATCCAGAAAGGGGTTATCGACGAGTTTCAGTTTAGCAAAGGTTTTCTTACGTAAGCTGCGCAAAAATTCACGCGTATACACCCGTCGATTAAACCCCTGATCCAATGCATTGCCTGTGGCCGTTAAATCCATGGGCGAACACACCGCGGCAGCCGCATTAATGACGGCAGCAGCAGCATCGCCCTGCTCTCCCAGCCATTTGAGCAATGCATTTCCCCCCAGAGAAACACCTACCGCAAAGATTGGCACATCTGGATGCTGGGCACGAATGCGGCAGAGCACCCAGTCTATTTCAGCAGAATCCCCCGCATGGTAAGCCCTAGGTAAACGGTTGATCACGTTGCCACAGGAGCGAAAATGCGGCACAACACCCCGCCAGCCTTGTGTATACAGAAAATCAAATAGGGAGGTGGCGTAATGACTGTGCGAGCTCCCTTCCAGCCCATGAAATAACACCACCAGCGGCGTGCCTGCCCGGCCATCGACCCAATCCACCACAATGGAATCCAAATCAGGTGTGATCCAAGATTCCCTGCGATATGCAGGTGCTTTTTTCCACATCAGCGTGGCAGGATAAATGGTTTGCGCGTGCCCGCCAGGCAACCAGACAGGGGCAGAATACGCCGGTATAGCAAAGGGAAAAGCGCGAGACATAGAATGAAACCCGGACAAACAACAGAAAAAAGGGGCGAATGAACGCCCCTTTATTTTACTACAAATGCTTACACATAATTTGCTTCAGATTTCAAATAAATAACATCTTTGCAATTGATCCTGCGTTTAATCAAGACCACGGCTTGCCAAGTAATCCTCATAACCACCCACATAGTAGTTATATGTGCCATCACCATTCAGTTCTAAGATTTGTGTAGCCAGCGAGCTTACAAAAATCCGGTCATGGGATACAAATAACAGCGTGCCTTTGAATAAATCCAAAGCCAGATTCAAAGATTCGATCGACTCCATATCCATATGGTTAGTCGGCTCATCCATAATCAGCACATTAGGCGTTTCTAGGATCAGCTTGCCGTACAGCATGCGGCCTTTTTCACCACCTGACAGTACTTTGACCGATTTTTTAACATCGTCACCACCGAATAATAAGCGGCCCAAAATACCGCGAATCACTTGGTCATCAGTACCAGGCTGGCTCCACTGCTTCATCCAGTCAAACAGCGTGATATCTTCTTCAAAATCAGCTTCATGATCCTGAGCAAAATAACCCAGCTGCGCTTTTTCTGCCCATTTGATCTTGCCGCTATCGGGATGAATCACATCCATCAGCAGCTTCATCAGTGTGGATTTACCCACACCATTACCACCAATCACGGCAATCTTCTGGCCCGCTTCCAGAATCAGATCAAGATTTTGAATCAATGGCTTATCAAAAGACTTAGAAACGAGGGAAAGCTCAACAGCCTGGCGGTGCAGCTTGGCTTTTTCATCCACTTCAAAACGAATATATGGATTCTGGCGGCTGGATGGTTTGACATCCACCATACCTTCTTTAATCTTATCTGCCAGCTTCAGACGGCTGGTCGCCTGACGAGCTTTGGATTTATTAGCAGAGAATCGCGCAGCAAAGGAATTAAGCTCAGCTACTTTTTCTTTGGCTTTCTGGTTATCTGTTAGCAAACGCTCACGTGCTTGCGTAGAAGCAATCATGTAATCATCATAAGTGCCCGGATAGATGCGAATTTCACGGAAATCCACATCCGCCACGTGAGTACATACTTGGTTCAAAAAGTGACGATCGTGCGAAATAATAATCATGGTGGAATCACGCTCATTGAGCGAGTTTTCCAGCCAGCGAATTGTGTTGATATCCAAGTTATTCGTTGGCTCATCGAGCAGCAAGACTTCCGGATTAGAAAACAGCGCTTGCGCCAGCAATACGCGCAGCTTCCAGCCTGGTGCCACATCACTCATCGGCCCAAAATGCTGCTCAATCGGAATACCCGCCCCCAACAACAATGCGCCAGCGCGCGCTTCAGCCGTGTAACCATCGTATTCGGCCACCTTGCCTTCCAGCTCAGCAGCACGCATATAATCATCTTCTGTTGCTTCTAAATTTGCATAAATTGCATCGCGCTCAGCCAGTACCGCCCACAGCTCTGTGTGGCCCTGCATAACCACATCAATGACGCGGCTGTCTTCAAAAGCAAACTGATCCTGCTTCAGCTTACCCAAGCGCACACCTGGCTCTAAGCTGACATTCCCGCCAGTTGGCTCTAAATCGCCGCCCAAAATCTTCATAAATGTAGATTTACCGCAGCCATTTGCGCCAATCAAACCATAGCGATTGCCATCACCAAATTTTACTGAAACCTTTTCAAACAAAGGCTTTGCACCAAATTGCATTGTAATATTAAAAGTACTGATCATGATTCGTTACCCTATTGCTGCACACAAACACCGTTGTATTATTTAAAAAAATGATGGCTTGCCGCTTTCGCACAGATTCTTGATCTGTAATATTTAAAGCACTCATTTTGCGTTGTTAACTATGGCTCAGACACAGCGCAGTTTTTCTAAAACAAGCACAAAGCTGCTCCACGCTTATTTATATAAATCAGCTAGGCATGCCAAGTGCTGTCTACCCTGTTTCCATACAGATACATCATTGTATTTTAAAGAAAAATATCTTTTGCTATTTTGCTTGGCAAGATACAGCAACCATACACAATGTACTGATTTTCCTCTTTACAGCGCACAAGCATCATTAAGAGTTATAAACGGGTATGCGCCACCGCAAAGCTATGCAGCCTGTTGCGCCAGCATAAAGGCGGGGATTTTATCACAGCACGGCCACTTGATCGCCATGCCATGCATACCAGCCGATCAGAAGCAGTGCAGCAAGGATGAAAACAATGACTCCAGCGGCATTAATTCCGTAAGCAAAGCTTTAATCTGCCAGAGCTGCAACGCTATACTAAAGCGACTTCCTTTCAATTTACCTATACTCATGTGGTACTTATCACAGACAACGTCTGCGTTTGTGCAGCAGAAAATAATGACGACAACATATTTCTTTCTATTTCTGTAAAATAGCGCGGCATTTAGCCTGAATAATTAACACAATTAGCTTTCAATTATATTAAGAATAATATCTGTTTAGTATATTAATATCGCTACTTACTGAGTCTTCATTCAAAAAAAACTAATTAAATATCTTTTAACCACTTTTGTGCAGCAAGGTAGGACAAGCAATGTTTGATATCAAAGGCCTTGTAAATTCACTCTTTCAGTCCACCCCACAAGAGGGCGTTTTTGATTTAAAGTCAGCCACCATTTTTATGGAAGAGCTGCCTGAAAGTGATATTTTGCAAGCACAAATAGAAATTGTAAAAGCGTTAAAACAACTCAATAGCAATCCTAAAATCAGTATGAACGAACGCTTCAAGACGATTCCCTATCTTGAAGAAAAAGCACAGCCACTGCAAAGCCACCTTTTAGATATTTATCATGGACGCGTTATTGAAGAAGGCACCACATCTCATCAGGTACTACCTGCCATTTTAAATTTTTGGTATGAAATGGCAACGGGATATTTAAGCTGCATTAAGCAAGGCAGCCAGAAGAAATTTATCTCATCACAAAAGATTGAATATTTTACACTCAGAGCAATGGATCTTTATGCGATCCAGGCACAGTATGCTTATATGCGCCATTTAGAAATTGACCACCATATTTGGCGCAACCTTAATCGTCTTTATCTTTTTGCCGAGCAAGGTGGTTTTACAGATAAACCTCAAATCAGCCCGGCCAATATCAGTATTTATCAAATCTATGTGCAAGCATTGATGCTCTCTTTATCTGCTCCGGAAAAGATACAGTCTGCACAAATTGAGCTAATCGCCATCTGGCTGAAAAATTGGGCCGCTGATCTGGTTTTAGACAAAGAGCTCAAACCTCACCATCACTTATTTGCGATCAATATATCTGGCAGCACGCCCCCCAAACGAATTCGCCGGGATATGGTTGGAGAAAACTGGCGCTACTGGTCTGCAGATTCAATTACCGCGCAAATCACGCCATTGATAGAACAACTCAGCAAAGGGCAATCCCCTGCAGCCTTAGGCCTGCCCGCTGAATCAAACTCTCCCTCCAACTTGGAGCTATTACACACCCTGCGTAATTTATGGTCCCGAGATGCTGTTACCCCAGTCAGAAAGCACGAAAGACAAAGTAATAACAAATCAATACGGGTGATTACTGGCTTGCACAACATCGTGCCATTTATAGCCCAGCAGGGAAAAGTAGCCACAAACAGCGCAGATCAGATTAATGCAGAAAAATGGGAGCTGGGAGATGAAAGCAGCAGCGGATTTGGCTTAAATTATCATAGCGAAACTCAGATTGAAGTGGGCGAGCTATTGGGTTTGAACAATATAACAAACCATCCGTTTACCATTGGAATTGTGCGACGTTTTAATCGCAGCCAAAAAGGCTATGTCAGCGTTGGCGTAGAAACACTGACTCAAAGCCCGATTATTGTTGAGCTTACCCCCTTGCTGGCCGAAGAAAGTACGGCATGCATTTATGCGCCGGAAGGCCCAAGCAGTAACCCTGCACGTTTTCTGATTATTCCCCAGGCTATTTTTGCGGACAGCAGAGAATATAAATTTACGGCTCAGGGAAAAAGCTACCGTATCCGCCTTTCCCCCGCTCTGGAACACACGCCCAACTTTGTCTTAGCCAAATTTACCGTACTGGAAAAACTCTAAACTCAACTAAGCCAATATTTTTTATTTATTTTAACAAATTTCTTTACACATTCTAAAAAGTTCCGCTATAATGCGTTCCTGTCTGAGTTGCAAGACAAAGACCCCAAGGAAGTGTGGCCGAGTGGTTTAAGGCAGCAGTCTTGAAAACTGCCGAGGATGCAAGTCCTCCGTGGGTTCGAATCCGACCGCTTCCGCCAGGATTCAAAAAAATCCCCTGATGAAAATCAGGGGATTTTTTCATTTGTATCCACCTAAAGCACACCTCGCCTATTACTCAAAACAAATATCAACAACGCAAAAAACCCCGCCGAAGCGGGGTTTTGATATTGTTTATTACTTAAACAATTAAGATTAGAAGCCTGTCCATGTACCAACAACAAGACGTTGCATGCTGTCTTTACCACCTGCAATACCTTGATTTTGCCATGTAAAGCCAACTGGGGTTTTATCAGCTGCACCCAATTTGATGTAACGGTATTGAACAAAAGCCATGGTGTTTTTAGAAACATTATAACCAAGCTGAGTGCTAAGCTGATCAGCCTTGTTATCGCCGCCGCCGTTATCCTTGATGTGTGTCCAACCTGCATTCAAAGACAATTTGTCATTGAAGCTATAACCCACTTTACCGTGGATCGCATCTTCTTTCACATCAGTACGGTCAAACTTGTCGTGAGCCCAGTCTAAAGACAATGTAACCGGACCAAACGCGCCACGTGCACCAACAAAGAATGTGCTGTCGTAACCTGTTGCAGCCTGTGCAGCTTTACCAGCCTTATCAATTGTACCGTCAAGCTTAAATGTTGCTTTTTCTGCTTCGGTTGCATTCTTTTGTGCAAGGTAAGAAGCATCAATGTGGAAAGCACCGAATGTTGCGCCACCACCTAATTCATAACCTTGTGAGCCGTTCTTTTTATCTGTGAAGCCATTACCCAGATCAGCAGATGCAAAAACGTTTACATTACCAAAAGTGCCTTCGTAGCCAACAGCGTTGTCAAAGAATGCACCCGAACCCACACCACGGTCTTCACCAGTGTTACCTGAACCATCTGTCAGGTAAGGCCAGTCTTTTTGCAAGTAAGTTTGTTGGAAGATACGACCAAACTTAACTGTACCAAAACCACCCTTCACACCAATGAAAGCTTCACGAGTACCAAAAGCAGCTGAGCCAGTTGCCTTGTCGCTACCGCCTGGGCCTGGTTTTTGCGAGATGCGCCAGATAGTGGACGCGCCATTATCCCATTTATCTGCACCGTCAAAGCTCAGAATAACTGGAGTATCGATCGCAAACTTACCCTTACCATCAGTAGTTTGGTTAGAGTAGTACATTACATCCAGTTCAGCAGAACCGCTAATTGTAACTTCTGCGTAAGCAGAAGCGGAGCATGCTGCTGCAACAGCAGCAACGATCAGAGCACGTTTAAACATTATTCATCTCTCTCTAAAAGGGAATATGGTTTTTTTAACTTCAGTACATCAAGGCATATTTGCTTGTGTTACGAAGCAAGAATACTCAATAGGTACAAACCCATGCAATATTGCGTCGCGTATCTGCAACATTGTGTATCCCAAATGCAACATACCCCTTATGAGAATGGCGTAAATGCTGGCACGCACGAAAAAACGCCACGATTTTCATCGTGGCGTTTTTTTAGACTTTAAAGCATCAGGCCAACATAAAATGCCAGCTCGTCACTTTTAGATCAGGTTCTAAATTAGAACGCTGTCCATGTACCTACTAACAGGCGTGTAGAGTTTTTCTTGTCTGAACCAAGAGCAAAACCATCAAGCTGTGAAGCACCAGTCATTACGCTAGCTTGGCCAGCAGTATCTAACATGTGGTGACGAACTTGAGCAAAAGCAACTGTGTTCTTAGACAGAGTGTAGTTGTACTGAGCATTGATAACGTTCATACCGTCATCATACTTAGTAGCATCAGTTTTGCTGTCTTGAACGCGTTGGTAGCCAAGGTTAAAGTTGTTCTTACCCATGGTGTAACCAGCAGCAACCAAGAATTGGTCTACAGTGGTCTTCTCACCCGCGCCAGAGTTCAGAATAACGTTACCATTCCACTCATTACGCTTGTAGCCCGCTTTGAAATCGAATGCGCCAGTTTTGTAAGCTGCATCGATATTGTAAGTGCGCAGTTTGTTTTCGCCTAAAACGCCAACAGGATTGCCATCTTTGTCTAACTCAAAACCATTAACGCCGCCTTTAGTGAAGTCACCTGAGTGACCCCATTTATTGCCGCCGAATACCATGGAAGCAGAAGAAGCATACTTGCTGTTTTTAGCTTCAGAAGCACCAGCAGAAACATTGAAACCGTAGCCTGTGTAGTTAGCTGTCAGTTCCATTGCACGTGCTGAATTGCGACCGTTACCTAAATCGTATTGACCAGCAAAGCTGAAGCCGCTGAATTTAGGTGAGAAGTAGCTTACGCCGTTCGCGTATTGAACTTGTTGCGAACCAAAGTCAGCCCACAAGTTACCTTGGCCTGAAGATGCAAAACCATCTAATTCAAGGTATTGGTTAGAGAATTGGTTACCGAAGCGAACTTCACCGAATTTAGTTTCGTAACCGATCCAAGCTTCACGTTGACCGAAGCTGTCGTAACGATCTGGGGTCGCTACTTTTTGAGCAATACGCCATTTGAGTTTGTCGCCAGAATCCAGCTTGTCTGAACCATCAACATTGATCACAACAGCGATTTCTTCAGCAACTTTACCTTTACCATCTGTACCAGCTTGGTTGGTCTTGTACATCAGATCCATTTCAGCAGAACCGCTGATGGTTACATCGGCGAATGCAGGAGCTGCAAACATTGCGGATACGGCAGTAGCGATAAGAACGCGCTTAAACATACTGAGATTCCTTTATCAATTTTAGAGCCACGAATTCATAGTTGAATTCGGATCCATAGGATTTGAAAGACCACTCAGCAGCGCATTTTATTTAAAGCCAACTCAGTTAAAAAACTGAATCTACTTAATTAAAAATC
This sequence comes from Iodobacter fluviatilis, assembly GCF_900451195.1. NCBI lineage: Bacteria > Pseudomonadati > Pseudomonadota > Betaproteobacteria > Neisseriales > Chitinibacteraceae > Iodobacter > Iodobacter fluviatilis. The sequence continues at coordinate 878,197 of NZ_UGHR01000001.1, read as the reverse complement.
GAGCGAGCTAAGTGCTCCGAAGCCCGTATATAACCACAGCGCTTAATTTTGTTCTGCTGTAAAAATACCAAATCCTTATACGTAAAAATACCAACCCAATATCGATATGGCATACACTAGGTAATACACTTTATATATTGATAATCGAGCGCAAAAATACATTAAAACACCAAATAATTGTGGTAAATATTTTCAATAAAAAACGGTAAATATTTAACTTTTTATTAATTAAAAATAATATATGTAAATGAGAGAAAATGAATAAATTATTTAATTGTCATTAAATTGCGCCGTAATTATTTTCCCTAGCTCAACAGATAAAATGCTAAAAAAGACCTCAGGATCTGCCAGTAGTACAGCAATAAAACAGCTCACATGCGCATTCATGTTGCACATTTGCAACATGGTTTTTGCTTAAAAACTGACACATTCAATCCTCAATTTTAATTTTCAGACCTCAGCCAGGCTGACTTTCGCTCATTCCCACAGCAAAATAACGCGCCCAATCACACAGAGAACCATGCAGCACAGCAATTAAGCATCTCCTTCATCACGCTTACCATGAGGCCATGCAAACGCCCTAGCGCCGTAAAATAAGCGCTGCATGAGGCCACGTGCATTAGTGCAGCTAAAGGCTTACCGCAGCCCAAGAAACCTGCAGACGAAAAAATACCCGCATTGCTGCGGGTATTTTTTGAAACCGTACTTAAGCTAAAAAAGCGTGCTTATTTAGCGTTCCACAAAGCCTTAGTGGTATCAAGCATACGGTTGGAGAAGCCCCACTCGTTGTCGTACCAAGACAGCACTTTCACCAAAGTACCGCCAGAAACCTTAGTTTGCGATGCTTCATAGGTCGAAGACGCTGGATCATGGTTGAAGTCGATCGATACCAATGGCAGGTCGTTGTAGTTCAACACGCCTTTCATTGGGCCTTCGGACGCTTCTTTCATGATTTGGTTAATTTCTTCAACAGTCGTTGCACGTGCAGCAGTGAAAGTCAGATCAACCAGAGACACATTGATTGTTGGAACGCGAACAGCGAAACCATCCAGCTTGCCTTTCAGCTCTGGCAATACCAGTGCAACCGCAGCAGCAGCGCCAGTCTTAGTAGGGATCATCGAATGCGTTGCTGAACGGGCACGACGCAGGTCTTCGTGGTAAACGTCTGTCAGAACCTGATCATTGGTGTAGCTGTGAATCGTGGTCATCAGGCCGGAAACCAAACCGATTTTATCGTTCAATGGCTTAACCAGCGGCGCAAGGCAGTTGGTTGTGCATGAAGCGTTAGAAATAACCGTGTCTGTAGCTTTCAGCGTGTCATGGTTTACACCGAACACGATAGTTGCATCCACATCATTACCACCTGGTGCGGAGATAATGACTTTTTTCGCGCCAGCAGTAATGTGTGCTGAAGCTTTTGCCTTGCTGGCAAAGAAGCCGGTACATTCCATCACGACATCAACGCCGATTTCTGCCCATGGCAGATCAGCCGGATTACGCTGAGCACAAACGCGGATTTTGTCGCCGTTTACCACCATGAAATCACCATCAACCGATACTTTGCCAGCAAATTTGCCGTGCACGGTATCGTATTGAGTCAGGTGAGCATTGGTCTTAGCATCACCCAGATCGTTAATTGCCACGATTTGGAATTCATCAGTACGGCCAGACTCATACAAAGCGCGCAGTACATTGCGACCGATACGACCGTAGCCGTTAATTGCGATACGAATTGCTGCCATTGCCTGGTGCTCCTCAGAGAGTTCAGAAAAAACGCGCCCGCTACAGAGGCGCGCATAAAAAAATTGAATACAAAGAATACCCAACTGTCGCCTTGCTGACGATATGGCTATTCCCTATAAATCATGAAATATTGATGTAAATCTTAGGGCAGGCAAATTTTTATCCCCACGCACCGAGCGATGCAAGACGCGCGGGCACAAATCGAGCCGCTAGGTTTTTATGACTTAGCTAATGCAGCTGCGGCACGGGCCAGCGCAGTAATACCAGCCCAATCACCCGCAGCAACCATTTCTTTAGGTGCCAGCCATGATCCGCCCACACACCCAACATTTGGCAAGGCCAATAGCTTAGGTGCTGATTCCGGGCTTACGCCACCAGTAGGGCAGAATAAAATTTGCGGCAATGGGCCGCCCATTGCTTTAAGCATGCTTAAACTACCAGCTTGCTCTGCAGGGAAGAGTTTCAATGCATCGAAACCTTCTTCCAGTGCTGCAATCGCCTCGGATGGTGTCATTACACCGGGCAGTAATTCAATTTTTGCTTCGCGGGCCGCAGCAGCCAGCTTAGGTGTCAGGCCAGGCGTTACCGCAAATACCGCACCTGCGGCTTTAGCTTGTGCAAATTGCTCAGGGCGAACAACGGTGCCCACACCCACAATGGCACCAGGCACGTTATCAACAATGGCACGCACAGCAGCCAAAGCGGCATCAGTACGCAGGGTGACTTCCAGTACACAAATACCGCCTTCAACCAAAGCCTTGGCTAGAGGCACCGCATGCTCTTCTTTCTCGATTACCAAAACCGGCATCACCGGACAAGAGCGCATGATTTCGCGAATTTGCATGGGGTTATTCTTCCTGTTCTCGTAAATTATTTAATAGATCAGATTGGGTTAATTCCATTTTCATACGCTTGTGCATGCTTTTAGCCGCCCATGACGCAAAGGAATAAAGCCAATCTGAATGACTTCATTAATGGGCAAGGCCCATGCTGATTGCGCCTTCTTCAGCGCCAGTTGCTGCAGCCCGGAATGTGGCGAACAACTCGCGCCCCATACCATGCTCGTTAGCGGACAGATCCGCTGTATCCACGGTACGCGCGGCCCATTCAGCAGCATCGACCTTTGCTTCAACCACACCCGCATCTGCATCAAGACGGATGATGTCGCCATTTCTTACCTTGCCCAGAGGGCCGCCATTCAAGACTTCCGGCGTCATATGAATCGCAGAAGGCACCTTACCTGATGCGCCTGACATACGGCCATCGGTCACCAAAGCCACTTTAAAACCACGATCCTGCAAGAGGCCCAGCACAGGTGTCAGCTTATGCAGCTCTGGCATCCCATTGGCACGCGGCCCCTGGAAGCGCAGAACCACCACGAAATCTTTCTCTAGCTCGCCACGCTTAAATGCAGCCAGCACATCGTCCTGATCATCAAACACAATTGCTGGCGCTTCTACACAGCGATTTTCTGGCTTAACAGCAGAAATTTTGATGACAGAGCGGCCCAGATTGCCCGCCAGTAAACGTAAACCACCATCTGCACTAAATGGGTTACTTGCATGACGAACCACATTGTCATCGATAGGCTCAAGCGGGGCCGGACGCCATACCGCCTTGCCATCCTCACCCAAGAAAGGCTCGTTGGCATACGGACGCAAGCTCTTACCTGCTACCGTCAGCACGTCTTCGTGCAACAAGCCCGCGTCGAGCAATTCGCGAATCAAGAAACCCATCCCGCCCGCAGCATGGAAGTGATTTACATCGGCCGAGCCATTAGGATAAATTTTTGCCAGCAAAGGAATAATGGCTGATAAATCGTCAAAATCGCTCCAGTCAATAATGATGCCCGCAGCGCGTGCAATGGCAATCAAGTGAATGGTGTGATTGGTCGATCCGCCCGTGGCCATCAGGCCAACAATGCCGTTTACGATACATTTTTCATCGACCACTTTACCTACCGGCGTAAATTCATCGCCTTTATAAGTAATGGCAATCGCACGTTGCGCCGCAGCAACAGTCAGGGCTTCACGTAAGGGAGTGTTAGGATTAACGAAAGCTGCACCCGGCAAATGCAGGCCCATCACTTCCATCAACATTTGATTTGAGTTGGCTGTACCAAAGAAGGTACAAGTACCCGCACCGTGGTAAGAACCTTCTTCAGAAGCCAGCAACTCTTCGCGCCCGCATTTACCCTCAGCAAATAACTGACGCGCCTTGGCTTTTTCACTATTTGCAATACCCGAAGTCATCGGACCAGCGGGCACAAAAACGGTTGGCAAATGGCCAAACTGCAGGGCTCCGATCAGTAAACCCGGCACAATCTTGTCGCAGACCCCTAAGCAAACCACGCTATCAAACACATTGTGCGACAGGCCAACAGCGGTAGACATCGCAATCACATCACGACTGAACAGGCTGAGCTCCATGCCTGGCTGGCCCTGTGTTACCCCATCACACATGGCGGGAACGCCCCCTGCAAACTGAGCGGTAGCCCCTGCATGACGCACGGCTTCTTTGATGATGGCGGGGAAGGCTTCAAAAGGCTGATGCGCCGACAGCATGTCATTGTAAGCAGAGACAATTCCCAGATTGGGCTGACGCATTTCACGCATCATAATTTTGTCGTTTTCTGGCGCTGCGGCCCAGGCATGAGCCTGATTGGTACAGGCTAAGCCTTTACGCAGCGGCTCCTTACTGGCCGCCTTTTCAAGGCGGGCTAAATAACGGGAGCGTGGGCCTTGGCTTCTTGCGATAATACGCGCAGTGACTTCGGCAAGCTTGGGATGAACGGACATAGACAAAGGCTCCGAGTTACGGCGCGATCACAGCACGCCACGTGCATTTCTGTAAAATTGATCGTAGTTTTACTACAAAGCACCTATAACTTCAACCGCAGCAGCTTGGAAATTTCATTTCATTGCGCTGCATCAATAGTCAACATTTACACAGGGTTACCATTCTGCGCTACGTGTTAACCCCCACCATTCAGGGCCCTTGGCGAATTTCGTTTGCGCCGCTATTTAGCTGTGTAGTAAGATTACAAAGTCTTACGTGCCCGCCAAGGCCCGAAAACCGACTCAAGAATAAGGACTCTCGCGGATGACTCAGATCGACGCTTTCGACATGGTGCTGTTCGGCGGCACTGGCGACTTGGTAATGCGCAAATTACTTCCTGCGCTCTACCATCAACATCAAGAAGGCAATCTGCCCCTGGAAGGACGCATCGTCTGTTTGGGCCGCAGCGTTCCAGATACTGCCGCTTACCTCAAAAAAGCACATGCTTTAGCTGTAGGCTATCTGGGCAAACACTACAATGACGCCGACTGGGCAACGTTTGCTGAACGGATTGAATATCTGCAATTGGATGCCAATCACCCTGCAGAATTCACCAAGTTGGCCGATGCACTGAATGCCTTTCCAAAGCGCGTTCGCGTGTTTTATCTGTCAACTGCACCTGATTTATTCGCCCCTATTTCAAAAAGCCTTTCTGAAGTTGGCCTTGCCGCTGGCAATGCCCGCGTGGTGCTTGAAAAGCCATTGGGACATGATTTAGCTTCATCAAACAAGATTAATGACGAAGTCGGTGAATATTTCCAAGAGCACCAAATTTATCGCATCGACCATTATCTGGGCAAAGAACCTGTTCAGAACTTAATGGCTCTGCGCTTTGCCAACACCTTGCTCGAGCCACTATGGCGCAGAGAATGGATTCGCGATGTTCAAATCACCGTGACCGAGCAGGTAGGTGTTGAATCGCGTGCCGATTTCTACGATAAAACCGGTGCGCTGCGTGATATGGTACAAAACCATCTCTTACAGCTGCTGACAATTGTCGCCATGGAGCCGCCTGCATCGATTGATGCCGACGCGGTTCGTGATGAAAAGCTCAAAATTTTACGCGCCTTAAAGCCCCTCTCTACTGAAGATGTGCACACCAAAGTCGTGCGCGGTCAGTATCGCGCTGGCGCAGTCGCTGGCAAGCCAGTACCTGGCTATCTTGATGAACCAGATGTTCCGGCTGGCTCAAAAACCGAAACCTTTGTTGCACTGAAGGCTGAAATTCAAACTTGGCGCTGGGCAGGTGTACCGTTTTATCTGCGCACCGGCAAACGTTTATCCGAGCGTCTTGCTGAGATCGTGATTAATTTCCGTGAAGCACCCCATTCTATTTATGGCCGCACTGCCAGCACGCCAAACCGCTTGGTTATTCAGCTGCAACCAGATGAATCCGTACGCCTTTACATGATGGCAAAAGAGCCGGGCAATCAAGGCCGCCTGCGTCCTGTGCATCTGGATATGGATTTCAAAGAAACCTTCAAAACACGCAGCCCTGAAGCATACGAGCGCCTGTTGCTGGATGTGATTCGTGGCGATCTATCGCTGTTTGTACGCCGCGACGAGCAGCGTGCTGCATGGCGCTGGGTTGAGCCCATTATTGATAACTGGGAAAGCAGCTCTGATGGCCCTAAGCCATACACTGCAGGCACTTGGGGGCCGGCAGCATCATCCGCCCTGCTGTCCCGTGATGGCCTATGCTGGCACGAAGAAGATTAAATCAAGTATTTGAATCAGGCGGGCCGGTTTTCTGGCCCGCTCTTTCATTATCATGAGGTAAAGCATGTCATCACTGTCATGGCACGAATGTTCATCCAAAGACGAATTAGATCAACAACTGGCAGATTTTATTGCTGAGCAATTAAGCACGGCTATTGCTACACGCGGCCAGGCAGGGATTGCCGTCTCAGGTGGCAGAACTCCGGCAGGCATGTTTAAAGCCCTGCGCGTAAAAGAATTAGACTGGTCAAAAGTCATCGTTACCTTAGCCGATGAGCGCTGGGTTGCTCCCGATCATGCAGATAGCAATGAACGCCTGACACGTGAAAACCTGCTGCAGGATAAAGCAGCCAAAGCGACTTTTATTTCACAAGTGTCGAACGCCAGCTCCGCCCATGAGGGCCAGCCAAGCATTGAAGCACGCCTCGCTGCTCTGCCCTCGCCACTGGATGTCCTGATTTTGGGCATGGGTGATGATGGCCATACCGCATCGCTTTTTCCCAATGCTACAGAGCTTGAAAGCGCCTGTGTATCTAGCGCTCTGTGCGCGGCTGTCACCCCTCCGGCAGCGCCGCATCAACGCATTACGCTCACCCTGCCTACGCTTGCCAAAGCGCGTTCGGTAATCGTACATATCACTGGCGAGAGTAAAAAAGCATTATTGAAAGCGGCTCTGCTTGAGCAAAAACCACTTTCAGAGCAATACCCTATCCGCCGTGTTCTTGATAAGGCAGAAAGTGCCAAACACGTGTTCTGGGCAGCCTGATCCGGATGCTTCAACTCCCTGATAAGTGCTTTTGCAAAATTTTCCTAGCAAGTATTCAAAGCCGGGAAGATTTTACACAAGGGCTTCACCCCCATAAAACTCGTGTTTGAGTGAGAAAAAGACATGCTCGAACGTATCAAGGCCGCACTCGACAGCCTCAGCAAATCAGAACGAAAAGTGGCAGAGCTGGTTATTGAGCAACCTAATCTAGTTGCCAATGCCCCGATTGCGCAAATTGCCGACTTAGCGCTTGTTTCACAGCCTACCGTGATTCGTTTTTGTCGCTCACTCAACTGCTCTGGCTTGCAGGATTTCAAGCTGCGCCTCACACGCAGCTTGGTATCCGGCGTGCCCTATGTGCACTCCATGGTGAGCCGCGACGATTCAGCACATGATTTGGCACGTAAATTATTCGACAATAATATTTCGCACCTGCTGCGCTGCCGTAATGAGCTCGACACCGAAGTACTGGAGCGTGCCATCACGATCATGTCGAATGCCAAAAAAATTGAGGTCTATGGGCAAGGGCAATCAGGTGCTGTCGCAATAGATGCACAGAATAAGTTTTTCCGCTTAGGCGTACCGACTGTTTCATATACCGATCCGCATATGCACGGTATGAGCGCATCCATGCTGGGGCCGGGGGATGCCGTTGTTGCTATTTCCAACTCGGGCCGCACCCTTGATTTACTGCGCTCAGTAGAAATTGCCCGCGATGCCGGGGCCGATGTGATTGGGATAACCCATTCCAAATCGCCGCTGGCCAAGCGTTGCTCGCTCTGTCTTTTTGCCGACACGATGGAAGATCCTGATCTTTACACCCCAATGATTACCCGAATTGTGCACCTGGTGATTATTGACGTACTTGCCGTCGGTGTAGCACTCAGGCGCGGACCAGAACTCATAGACCAACTCGAAAAAATGAAGCGCAGCCTCAAAGAAAAGCGTGTTCGTGGTCATGACAACTACAGCTGATTTTTAAGGACTTATCCACACATGCAAAACCTGACACAAACTCCAGCCTGGCTTGCTTTAGAAGAACACTTCAATGAAGTGTCTTCTTTGCATCTGCGCGATCTGTTTAAGGACGATCCACAGCGCTTTGAAAAGTTTTCACTTGAATCAGGCGGCCTGTTTTTTGATTACTCAAAAAACCGCATCACAGCAAAAACCATGACTTTGCTGATGAATCTGGCCCGGCAATCCGGCCTGCAAGAGCGTATCAAAGCCATGTTTGCGGGCCAGAAAATCAATAGCACAGAAAACCGTGCGGTATTGCACACTGCGCTGCGCAACCTAGATAAGCATCCATTGATTGTGGATGGCGAAGATGTCATGCCTAAAGTGAATGCCGTTAAAGATAAAATCGGCATCTTCTCGGATAAAGTCCGCTCAGGTGAATGGCTGGGTTACACCGGCAAAGCGATTACCGATATTGTAAACATCGGTATTGGCGGCTCAGACTTGGGCCCGCTGATGGTTTGCCAGGCACTGAAAGATTACGGCCACAAGCGCCTGAAAATGCATTTTGTTTCCACCGTTGATGGCGACCAGGTTGTATCTACACTGGCAGAGCTAAATCCAGAAACAACGCTCTTTATTATTTCTTCCAAAACATTTACCACCCAGGAAACGCTAACCAATGCCCGTACATCACGAGCATGGTTTGTAAAAGCTTCCGGGGATGAAAAACATATTGCCAAGCATTTCGTAGCGGTTTCAACCAATGCAAAGGCCGTGAGTGACTTCGGTATTGATACCGAGAATATGTTTGAATTTTGGGATTGGGTTGGCGGGCGCTATAGCCTGTGGAGCGCAATTGGTTTACCGATTGCTATTTATTTAGGTAAACACAATTACCAAGATTTGCTGCATGGTGCCTATACCATGGATCAGCATTTCTGCAGCAAGCCATTAGAGCAGAATTTGCCAGTGATTATGGGCATGCTTGGGGTTTGGTACGTTAATTTCTTTGGCGCATCCACCCAGCTTATTTCTCCTTATAATCAATCGCTTTATCGCTTTCCGGCGTATTTGCAACAGCTGGATATGGAATCAAACGGTAAAACGGTTGATTTGAATGGAAAACGCGTGAATTATCGCACCGGGCCTGTTGTATGGGGTGATACCGGTATTAACGGCCAGCACGCGTATTACCAGTTATTGCATCAGGGCAGCCAAATCGTACCCGTCGATTTTATTGCCACAATAGAACATCCGGATATTCCTGAACCGCACAATACGATTCTAATGGCCAATGTATTTGCCCAGACAGAAGCGTTTTTACGCGGTAAAAATGAATCGGAAGTTCGCGCAGAATTAGATGCACAGGGTATTACCGGCGAGGAACAGGATGCTTTAGTTCCGCATAAAGTATTTGAAGGTAATCGCCCAACCAATACCATCTTAATGCAGCGTTTATCACCGCGGCGTTTAGGTGCACTAATTGCTTTGTACGAGCATAAAGTATTCGTACAAGGCACGGTCTGGAATATTAATTCCTATGACCAATGGGGTGTTGAATTAGGCAAACAATTGGCAAAAGCCATTGAGGCCGATTTAACAACTCCAGGTTTAACCACTAACCATGACGCTTCGACCAACGGTCTGGTGAATTATTACAAGCGAAATACCCCCCGTTAAACGGGATGTATTTTTATATGCCTATTACAATGCAGGCCTTTTAAAGCAGGCTGGTCCACACAACCGGCCTGCCTCCGCATCAAAATATGCGGAGTATTAACCCACTCACAAGGTAGAGAGACCAATGGCAGAGCAGCTTCATGACCTCGATCCCCAAGAAACGCAAGAATGGCTGGAGTCACTCGATAGCGTCCTCGAAAAAGAAGGCGCAGAGCGCGCCCATTTCCTGGTTGAAAAGCTTGTAGATCATGCACGCCAAGATGGCGTCAATATTCCGTATACCGCTACAACCGCTTATATCAATACGATTCCGGCGCACCTGCAAGCCAAGCACCCTGGCAAGCCTAATCTGGAAGAACGGATTCTGGCCTATACCCGCTGGAATGCAGCCGCAATGGTGGTAAAAGCCAACCGCGACGAAGCAGAGCCGGGCGGCCATATTTCCTCGTTTGCTTCGGCAGCCACTTTATACGATGTGGGCTGGAATCACTTCTGGCACGCACCAAGCGCAAACCACGGTGGCGATCTGGTTTATTTCCAGGGTCACTCTGCGCCTGGCGTTTACTCACGTGCCTATCTTGAAGGCCGTATTACTGAAGACCAGCTGAATAAATTCCGCCGTGAAGTAGAAGGCGGTGGCTTATCATCCTATCCACACCCTTGGCTGATGCCTGATTTCTGGCAATTCCCAACGGTATCGATGGGGCTTGGCCCGCTGATGGCGATTTACCAGGCCCGCTTTATGAAGTACCTGGACGATCGTGGCTTTAAGCAAAAAGGCGATCGTAAAGTTTGGTGCTTCTGCGGCGATGGTGAAATGGACGAGCCAGAATCGCTGGGTGCGATTTCTCTTGCTGGCCGTGAAAAGCTCGACAATCTGATCTTTGTCATTAACTGCAACTTGCAGCGCCTAGACGGGCCTGTACGTGGTAACGGCAAAATCATTCAGGAGCTGGAAGGCGACTTCCGTGGCTCAGGCTGGAATGTGATTAAAGTAGTCTGGGGCACTGGCTGGGATGCCATTCTTGCTCAAGACAAAAAAGGCCTGCTGCAAAAACGCATGATGGAAGTAGTCGATGGTGAATACCAGACTTACAAATCCAAAAATGGCGCTTATGTACGCGAACACTTCTTCGGCGCTTACCCAGAATTACTCGACCTCGTTTCAGCGATGTCGGATGACGATATCTGGCGTCTGACCCGTGGCGGTAACGATCTTTACAAAGTTTACGCTGCCTATAAAGCCGCAGTTGAGCACAAAGATCAACCAACCCTGCTGCTGGTTAAAACAGTAAAAGGCTTTGGCGTTGGCGCTGCTGGCGAATCGCAAAACGTAGCGCACAACACTAAAAAGCTGTCAGACACCGATCTGCTTTATCTGCGTGACCGCTTCAATATCCCGCTGACCGACGAAGAAGCCATTGCCTGCAAATTCTACCGTCCTGCTGATGACAGCCAGGAACTGAAGCATATGCACGAACGCCGTGCTGAGCTGGGCGGCTTTGTGCCATCCAGAAAACCGGTAGATGAGCCTTTGCAAGTGCCGGGCCTTGATGCATTAAGCGGCCTGCTGGGCAGCACGGGTGAACGTGAAATGTCCACCACCATGGCCTTTGTCCGTATCCTGAATACACTGGTAAAAGACAAGCAAATTGGTAACCGCATCGTGCCCATCGTGCCGGATGAATCCCGCACCTTTGGTATGGAAGGTATGTTCCGTCAACTGGGTATTTGGTCACATGTGGGTCAGCTCTATGAGCCACAAGATGCTGATCAACTGATGTTCTACAAAGAATCCAAAACTGGGCAAGTATTGCAAGAAGGGATTAATGAAGCCGGTGCGATGAGCGATTGGATTGCTGCGGCAACCTCCTACGCCAACCACGGCGTCACCATGATTCCGTTCTACATCTACTACTCGATGTTTGGTTTCCAACGCATTGGTGACTTAGCATGGGCAGCAGGCGATTTACGCGCTCGCGGCTTCTTAGTCGGTGGTACGGCTGGCCGCACCACACTGAACGGCGAAGGCTTACAGCACCAAGACGGCCACGGCCATCTATTTGCTGAGTTCATCCCGAACTGCGTTTCCTACGATCCTACCTTCGCTTACGAGCTGGCGGTGATTGTGCAAGACGGTATGCGCCGCATGTATCAAAACCAAGAGAACATTTATTACTACTTATCAGTAATGAATGAAAACTACAGCCACCCTGCCATGCCAGAAGGCTCAGAAGCCGGCATCCTGCGCGGTATGTATATGTTCCAAGAAGGCGCAAAAGACGCTGCTCTGAAAGTGCAGCTGATGGGTTCAGGCACGATCTTCCGCGAAGTAATCGCTGCGGCTGAGCTGCTGAAAGCCGACTTTGGTGTGGATGCGGATATCTGGTCTTGCCCAAGCTTTAACGAGTTGCGCCGTGATGGTATGGCCGTTGAGCGTCACAATATGCTCAACCCAATGGCAGCGCAGCAAGTGCCTTATGTGACTGAATGCCTGACAGGTCGTACTGGGCCTGTGATTGCGGCAACCGATTACAAACGCGCGTTTGCAGATCAGGTTCGTGAATACGTTCCTGCTAAATACGTAGTGCTGGGATGTGACGGCTATGGCCGCTCCGACTCACGCAAAGCATTGCGCAGCTTCTTTGAAGTTGACCGCTTCCACGTTGCGGTTGCTGCACTGAAAGCCCTGGCTGACGAAGGCAAAATTCCTGCAGCAAAAGTTGCAGAGGCCATCGAAAAGTATGGCATTGCAAACCGCCCGGCGCCTTGGACCGTGTAAAGCAGTGAGGCTTTGCCTTCAGGCATCAGGCTGAAAGGTAAAGCACTGGGGAGGGACAAGTGCCCTCCTCCTCACTCCATACCCCTCACAGGATTCGTATATATGAGCACATTGATTGAAGTAAAAATCCCCGATATCGGCGGCCACGAGGGCGTTGAAGTGATCGAGGTTTTTGTAAAAGCTGGCGACACCATTGAAGTAGAGCAATCGCTCATTACCTTAGAAACCGACAAAGCGACGATGGAAGTGCCATCGACCCACGCCGGTGTTGTAAAAGAAATGAAGATTAAAATTGGCGATAAAGCCTCTGAAGGCAGCATCGTTTTACTGCTGGAAGCAGCAGACACCGCCAGCACAGCAGCACCTGCAGCAGCACCTGCAGCAGCACCTGCAGCAGCACCTGCAGCAGCACCTGCAGCAGCACCTGCAGCAGCACCTGCAGCGGCTCCAGCTCCGGCACCTGCCCCGCTTGCAGCGCCGGCAGCCGCCAGCGTGGCCAGCAGCATTGAAGTGCGCGTACCGGATATCGGTGGCCACGATGCTGTAGATGTGATTGAAGTTTTTGTAAAAGTCGGTGATGTCGTTGAAAAAGAACAATCACTGATCACCTTAGAAACCGACAAAGCCTCGATGGAAGTGCCATCGCCAGAAGCGGGCGTCGTTGAAAGCATCTCCCTGAAAGTGGGCGATAAAATCAGCGAAGGCGGACTGATCCTCGTACTGAAAGGCGCTGCCTCTGCACCAGCCGCAGCGGCCCCGGTTGCTGCTGCTCCTGTTGCAAGTGTTGCTGCTGCTCCAGCAGCCGCACCCGCTGCTGCACCTGTTGCCGCCGCCCCGGCAGCAGCACGCACCATCAACGAAGCAGGCTTCAAAAAAGCCCACGCCTCGCCTTCGATTCGCAGCTTTGCCCGTGAATTAGGCGTTGACCTAAGCCTAGTGAACGGCAGCGGTCCTAAAGGCCGCATTTTGCATGGCGATGTACAAGCCTATGTGAAATCCATCATGAGCGGTGCTGCCGCAGCACCACATGCAGCGGCCGCTCCTGCTACCGGCACGGGCTCTGGTCTGGATCTGCTGCCATGGCCAAAAGTGGACTTTGCCAAGTTCGGCCCGATCGAAACCAAGCCACTCACCCGCATTCAAAAGTTATCCGGCGCCAATCTGCATCGCAACTGGGTAGTGATCCCGCACGTTACCTTTAACGATGAATGCGATATCACCGAGCTGGAAGAATTCCGCAAATCTATCGGTAAAGAGTGGGAAAAATCAGGCCTGAAACTCTCGCCACTGGCCTTTATCATTAAAGCCGCTGCCGAAGTACTGAAAGCCTTCCCAACTGTGAATGCAAGCCTGGATGGCGATAATCTGGTATTGAAGCAGTACTACAATATAGGCTTTGCTGCTGACACGCCAAATGGCCTCGTTGTACCGGTGATTAAAAACGCCGATCAAAAAGGCCTTAAGCAAATCGCCAAAGAATTGACCGACCTATCTGCGCTGGCGCGTGAGGGCAAGCTCAAGCCAACCGATATGCAAGGTGCAACCTTTACCATTTCCAGCCTGGGCGGCATTGGTGGCACCAGCTTTACGCCTATCGTCAATGCACCGGAAGTGGCGATTCTTGGCGTTTGCAAATCGCAAATCAAGCCGATCTGGAATGGCAAAGAATTTGTGCCACGCCTGATGTGCCCATTGTCATTATCCTTCGATCACCGCGTGATCGACGGTGCACTGGCTGGCCGCTTCACAGTGCAACTCGGCAAGCTCTTAAGCGACATCCGCCGCTTGGTGTTGTAAGCCTCAGCTTAAAAATTTAATGCTAAAACCCAAATCTTAAAACACGGAGCAACACGGAGAAAACCATCGCTTAGTTTTTCTCCGTGAAACTCCATGTCCTCTGTGTCCTCCGAGGTTCAAGGTTTGGGTTTTCACTCCTTTTGTAGTATGTGAACCAGTGTACGGTGCACTTGCTACCATTAATGGAATAAATGATGAGCAATCTGATCGAAATTAAAGTCCCCGATATCGGCGGCCATGACAATGTGGATATCATCGAAGTCTTCGTTAAAGTCGGCGACACCGTGGCCGTTGAAGAATCCTTGATTGCACTGGAAACCGATAAAGCGACGATGGAAGTGCCTTCCACTCACGCCGGTGTGATTAAAGAAGTAAAAGTGGCCGTTGGCGGCAAAGTATCTGAAGGCAGCCTGCTAGTGATTCTGGAAGTCGCTGCAAGCGCTGCTGCAACTCCTGCCGCGGCTCCAAGCCCGGCCGCAGCAGCCCCGGCAACGCAAGCGGCTCCTGTCGCGGGCAGCCACAGCGGCGCTGCCGACTATGAATGCGAGATGGTCGTGCTCGGTGGTGGCCCAGGTGGTTACTCCGCAGCTTTCCGCTCTGCTGACCTTGGCATGAAAACCATCGTGGTTGAGCGTTTTTCCAAGCTTGGCGGTGTGTGTCTGAATGTCGGTTGTATTCCTTCCAAAGCCCTGCTGCACAATGCGGCGGTAATTGACGAAGTAAAACACTTGGCCGCCAACGGGATTAAATTTGGCGAACCAGAAGTCGATATCGACGCACTGCGTGGCTTTAAAGAAAAAGTGATTGGTAAGCTCACCACCGGTCTGGCTGGCATGGCCAAGGCACGAAAAGTAGAGTTCGTGCGCGGGATTGGCCGCTTTATTGACCCGCACCATCTGGAAGTGCAAATCACTACCGGTGAAGGCAAAGAAGTCACTGGCGAGACCAAAATCATCAAGTTCCAGAAAGCGATTATCGCTGCTGGCTCTTCGGTATTTAAACTGCCTTTCGTGCCAAATGACCCACGCGTAGTGGATTCCACCGGCGCGCTTGAGCTTAAATCCGTGCCAAAACGCATGCTAATTTTAGGCGGCGGGATTATTGGTCTGGAAATGGGTACGGTTTACTCCACCCTGGGCGCACGCCTGGATGTGGTAGAGATGCTCGACGGCCTGATGCAGGGCGCGGATCGCGACTTGGTTAAAGTATGGGAAAAATGGAACGCCCACCGCTTTGACAACATCATGCTCAAGACCAAAACCGTTGCACTAGAAGCCAAAGAAGATGGCATCTGGGCAACTTTCGAAGGCGAAAATGCCCCGAAAGAGCCGCAATGCTACGACCTCGTGCTGCATGCAACAGGCCGCGTGCCTAATGGCGGCAAAGTGGGTGCAGAAAACGCCGGTGTGATTGTGACTGATCGCGGCTTTATCCCTGTCGACAAACAAATGCGCACTAATGTGCCGCATATTTTTGCGATTGGCGATTTAGTTGGTCAGCCTATGCTGGCGCACAAAGCGGTACACGAAGCACACGTTGCTGCTGAAAACGCCGCCGATCACAAAGCCTTCTTTGATGCCCGCGTGATTCCTGGCGTGGCTTATACCGATCCGGAAGTCGCCTGGGTGGGTGTCACCGAAGATGAAGCCAAGAAAAACGGCATCAACTACGGCAAAGGCGTATTCCCATGGGCAGCATCGGGCCGTGCGATTGCCAATGGCCGTGATGAAGGCTTTACCAAATTGATCTTTGATCAAGACACCAAGCAAATTATCGGCGGCGCGATTGTTGGCCCGCACGCTGGCGATATGATCGGTGAAATCTGCCTTGCCATCGAAATGGGTTGCGATGCCGTGGATATCGGCAAAACCATCCACCCACACCCAACCATGGGTGAATCGATTGGTATGGCCGCCGAAGTATTTAAAGGCGTATGTACTGACCTGCCTCCGCAAAAAAAGAAATAATTTCTTTTGTGCAGTAAAAAAACCCGGCTTGCCGGGTTTTTTTACGTTTAAACCTCTGCAGTTTCTAAAACGAACAAAACGCATAAGATATCATTTAGCAATTCTTACAATATAAAAACAAAAAATGACTAATTTCCAACTAAAAATATACCTTTAAATTGGCATTTAATTACAAGTAGCTTGAAGCTTGTCAAGACTAACCTAAGCTGTAAAAGGAAATAACAAACAAACCACTCAAGAGACACTCTTAATGCCTGCCGTGTTCAATGATACAAGCCAGCTGCAACTTATCGATCAGATACCTGGCTGCATTTACTTGTGTCATGCCAGCGGGCAATGCCGCTATACCAACTCAGCCTTACAAACGATGTTTGGTCTTACAGCGGAAGAATGCGCGGGCTATGGATGGCTGAAAAGTCTGCACCCCGATGACAGCAAACTAGTGCACGAACAATGGCTGCAGGCGCTCAGGACACAAGCTGATTTTGAGCTTTCATTTCGCATTTTGCCGCCGGATCAGGAAATACGATATGTCCGCGCAAAAACCCGCCCGCTTTGGGATGCCCACGGGCAAATTTCCGGCTATATCGGCGCAATAGAGGACATCACCTTTGAGCACAGCCCTCTTAAACACAGCCTTCACCTGATTCAAATTTCCCCCATCCCTCATGTGCTTTTCAATGCACAGGGTGAAATCGTTTACCTGAATCCGGCATTTAGCAACAGCTTTGGCTATCAGGAAGCAGATCTGCCTCAACTAAGCCGCTGGTGGGAGCAAGCCTTCCCCAATCTGGCCCGCTGGCAAGAGGGTAATGCTCAGGCCCAGCTCGCCACAGCCCCGCTTTCCCCTGCTTCAGAGCTGCAAATTTGCTGTAAAAATGGCGGCTTTAAAACAGTTAAAGCCAGCCAGACCCTATTAACGCTAGGGCAAGAGAAAGCACAGCTGATCACCCTGATCGATTTAAGCGAGCTTTATCAGCAAAAGTCTGATTTGCAAGAACAAGCTCAGCGCTATCAACAGCTTTTTGATAAAGCAGATCTGTCGATCTGGAATCAGGATATGACGGCGCTGTTAACCCATCTCACCGCACTGCGTGAAGCGGGGATTACTGATCTGGCGGCTTATCTTGAAGAAACGCCGTCTTCCTTACTAAATATGATCAGTATGTTCAAAGTGATTGATATCAACCCTGCCACACTGGCCTTATTTGAAGGAGCAAGTAAGGCTGAATTTATGCAAGGCTTTGCAGGTTTATTTGGTGAAAGTGCGCTCACTGTTATTCGCCAGGAGCTGCTGGCTTTCTGGCACAAGGATGCCATTTTTCGCAGCGAAATTAATCTTAAAACACTTCAGGGCAGATCTTTCCAAGCGCTGATCTCCTACCCTATCCCTGCGACTGAAGAAGAAGCCCGCATTGTGCCGGTGAGTATTCAGGACATTAGCGAGCTGAAAGAGAGCGAAAGCCGTTGGCAATTTGCAATTGAAGGATCAGGCGATGGGCTTTGGGATTGGGATATAAGCAGTAACACTATTTTTTACAGCCGCCGCTGGAAAGAAATGCTCGGCTTTACGGATGAAGAAATTAACAATACTTATCAGGAATGGGAAAAACGGGTGCACCCGGCAGACTGGCCCAAAGTGATTAACAAGGTAAAAGCTCATCTGAAAGGCGACACACCATTTTTTAGTAATGAATATCGTATCCGCAGCAAGGAAGGCAACTGGAAATGGATCGTTGATCGAGGCATGGTGGTCTGCCGCGATGAAAAAGGCCTGCCACTGAGGGTGATTGGCACTCACCATGATATTACCGAACGCAAAAATAACGAAAATGCACTCTTAGCCAACCGGGCGCAGCTGGCCGGCATGATTGATTCGGCGATGGATGCCATTGTCACCACCGATGCAGAATTCAACATTATTCTGTTTAATCAGGCAGCAGAAAATATGTTTGGCTATCCGGCCCAACAAATGCTGGGCTGCCCGATTGAAGTACTGATTCCCGTTAAGCTGGCAGCACAGCACCGTGAGCAGATGCACAAATTTGGCGGGCAAGGTGAAGGCCATCGCAAAATGGGCGGCAGCTCGGCACGCCAGGTGATGGGCAAAAGAGCCGATGGCAATGAGTTTCCAATCGAAGTGGCCATTTCTTACCTTGAAAATTTTGGCAGCCCCATTTACACCGCCATGGTGCGCAATATTACAGACCGGCTTGCCTATGAAACCAGCTTATTGCAATTAACCACAACGCTGGAGCAGCGCGTAATTGAGCGTACCTATGAATTAGAAGCCGCCAAGCAGCAAGCCGAAAATGCCAATCTGGCAAAAAGTGCATTTCTGGCCAATATGAGCCACGAGATTCGCACCCCGCTCAATAGCGTACTGGGCATGGCGCATTTGGCCCAGCTCACCCCTTTAAATACCAAACAAAGTGATTACCTGCAAAAAATCACGCTCTCTGCAAATCACCTGCTTGATCTGATTAATGACATTCTTGATTTTTCAAAAATTGAAGCCGGTAAAATGGAAATCAGCAGCCATGATTTTTCTCTGCATGAGCTGATTGACCATGTACGTGAATTAATTCAGCAAAAAGCAGAAGAAAAAGGCCTGCAACTTCATATTGTAATTGGCATACAAGTTCCCTCATTCTTGCAGGGCGATGATTTACGTATCAAGCAGGTGCTGATTAATTTACTCAGTAATGCCATTAAATTTACTCAGGACGGAAAAATCACTTTAACCGTAAACCTAGATTCAAATGAAAATCTAGCTTTTAGTGTTCGCGATACAGGAATAGGGATTCCCGTCTGTGCACAGGCGCAATTGTTTCAATCATTTCAGCAGGCAGATAATTCAATTACCCGCAAATATGGGGGCACAGGCCTAGGGCTTGCAATCAGCAGCCAGTTAGTACAGCTTATGGGCGGGGAATTAACCGTCACCAGCCAGCCGGATCAGGGCAGTGAATTTAAATTCAGCCTCAGCCTTCCAAAAATCAATGCGTTGGCTCCTTCACCGGCCCATCAGAATCATTCAATCAGTGATCATTTCCTCGTAGGGAAACATATATTACTGGCCGACGACCATCCGTTTAATCAGCAAATTGGTGCAGAGCTATTACAAATAGCCGGCGCTGAAGTGGTGATTGCCAATAACGGGCTTGAAGTACTGCAATTAGCCAAACAACACCATTTCGACGCGATTCTGATGGATGTACAAATGCCTCAGATGGATGGCATTACAGCCAGCCTGGCCCTTAGAAAAATGCCCGCATTTGATCTCGTCCCCATTATCGCCATGACCGCCAATGTATCGCGCGAGTATCGCCAGAATTGCCTGAATGCAGGCATGAATGACTTTATCGGCAAGCCCGTGCAGGCAGAGAAAATCTATCAAACTCTGGCTTACTGGCTAGGGCCACAGGCCACAAAGCTGCCCGCTATAAATCGCCCTCAGCCAGAAGCAGAGCCTCCCCGGCGGGAAGAAGCATCCCAGACCGGCAGCACTAGCAGTGATGCAGGCCAGATTATCGATTTTTCAGAATTACGCAGTATGCTGGGCGATGATGCCGATCGCCAGCGCAAATATTGTGCGAAATTTGCGCAATTTTTTGAAGAAGGGCTGGCCAGCATTCTTTATCTTCATGAAAGCAAGAGCCTGATAGGCCCAGAATGCCACAGGCTGAAATCGATCGCCCGTACTGTTGGCGCAATGCCATTAGGCCTGCAGCTTGCCTCCATGGAAAAACTCGATCAAACCACGCCATCCGATGTGCAATCAGAAAAAATCAGGCAGCTGCAATCTTTATTCCTGCAAAGCTGTGAAGTGCTGCAAAAAAATGGCTTACTGGATGGTGCAAGCAGCCCAAACCCAATCGCAACGCCTGTGCTGGAGCACAGCCCGCTTTGCATCCTTTTAGTAGACGATGACAGCTTTATTCTGGAAATCATCCAGCAACATCTGAATGATTTAGGCATTACGCAAATCATGTCCTTTTTAAAAGCAAAAGATGCACTTAAAAGACTTGCCCTACCCCCTCAGCCTGACTGGATTTTTTGCGATTTACAAATGCCCGATATGGATGGTGTCGCCTTTTTGCGCCAGCTGGGTTTACTGCAATACGAAGGCTATATCGCCATTCTTTCCGCAATGGATAAGCAGGTATTAAAAGCTGCAGAACGGCTGGCTCATTCTTTTCACTTAAAGCTGGGCGGATCGCTCACCAAGCCGGTCAAAAAAGAAGAGCTGGCTCAAATATTACTCCTTCACCCCGCGCATTCAGGCACAGAGCACGCAGGCAGCCACATGCCCCAGTTGCAACTGCTTGAAGATGAAATACGCAACGGCCTTGCTGCAGGTGAGGTTGAACTCTATTACCAGCCCAAAGTCAGCACCAACGGACGCGGCGTTCTTGGGGCGGAAAGCTTAGCCCGCTGGCGTCACCCCCTGCGCGGGCTGCTTGGGCCACATTTATTTGTTCCGGCCATTGAAGCTTTAGGCTTAATCGATGATCTCACCCTCTGTGTATTAAGGCTGGCCAGCCGCCAACTGCGAATATGGCTCGATCAGGGTGAGCACATCAAGTTATCGATTAATGTATCGATGGGTAATCTGCACCGGCTGGAGCTGCCAGAGCTGTTTCAGGAAGTATTACGCGAAAGCAATATCAGCCCCGAGCTAATTACACTGGAAATCACCGAAACACAGCTTACCCATGATTATGTGCTTAGCCTCGATATCCTGACCCGCTTAAGGATTATGGGTTTTGGCCTCTCTGTTGATGACTTTGGCACGGGCTTTTCGACCATGGAGCATTTAATTCAGATTCCATTTACCGAATTAAAAATCGATAAAGCCTTTGTCAGCGGCGCCACCTCCGATGCCTCCGCCCGAACTATTTTGGAACACAGCGCAGATTTAGGCCGGAAATTTTCCCTGAATCTGGTGGCAGAGGGCGTGGAAACGCAGGCCGACTGGGATTTGGTTTCCAATATGGGCTGCCACGAAGTACAGGGCTATCTGATCGGCCACCCCATGCCCGCAACCGAATTTATACACTGGAAACAAATGTGGGAAAGCCATCTTTCCAGCGTCAAATAAGCGGCAAGGCGATAAATTTTTTATTCTACAGATCCATTAAAAACCTCCGGCCCTGAGCCAAGGATCAATATCATGAACGACAAGCCACTGGTACTCATCGTTGACGATGATCTTTTTATGCTGGATTTTATCTTTGATGCCCTCAGCGAAACATGCAATGTGATTACGGCAGAAAATGGCAAAGCTGCTTTGCAGCTGGTGCAGCAGCAGCACCCAAAACTGGTATTGGCTGATGTAAAAATGCCGGAAATGGATGGCTACGAGCTGTGCCGCCAGATCAAAGACGATTTTGATATCAGCGATACGCCTGTGCTGTTTCTATCGGCGCTGGATGGCATTGAGGACAGGCTGCAGGGCTTTGATGTAGGTGGAGAAGATTTTGTCCTCAAGCCTGCAAACCCTAAAGTATTGCAAGCCAAAGTGGCACATGTTCTGCAATTGATTGAAGAGCGGCAGCAATTAAAATCCCAAGCTCAATACGCCACCAATACCGCCATGCTGGCCATGGCCAGCATGAGTGAAACGGGCTTGCTGATCGAAGGGATTAAGCGTTTCAATAATTGCACTACCCCGCTCGATTTAGCCAAGGCCTTAATTAGCGCCATTGGCCTATTTGAAGTTGAAAGCGTGGTAGAGCTTATTTTGCCCGGTGCTGAATCACTCGCCGTGAACTTGCGCGGGCCGGCAAGTGCATTAGAAACCTCGATTTTGCAGCATATGGCAACAATGGACCGTATTACCCAATTTAAAAGCCGGATGGCGATTACTTACCCGCATATCAGAGTACTGATCAGCAATATGCCAGAGCATGATGAAGACCTTTGTGGCCGCCTGCGCGACAACCTAGCCATCCTGATTGAATCAACCGAATACCGGCTTGAAGCACTCAATATCATGGTCAAGGCCGAAGAACGTGATCTTACGATTGCAACGACGATTAAATCACTCACAGATGCCCTTAGTAAAATCGACGAGCAGCAAAGAAACGGCCGTACCTCCATTGCCATTATTCTGAGCACAGTCACTTCCCGCATTGAAGCGGCCCTAGTGGGTTTGCAATTAACCGAACGGCAGGAAAGCTCATTAATCGACATTGTGAGCCGGGGCTTAGATGAAGTCTCTAATACCATCAGTGCCGATGCTGATTTTCAGGATCAGCTGAGCTGCGCAATCAAAGCGCTCCAAAACACCATTAACCGTTAGTCAGATGATAAATCAGCTCAAATAGCGTACCAGCAATCATTCACACTTTGCTCAGTACAAAAGCACACTTACTCAAAGTTGACAGCACTATGATCTTAAACTTGAGACCACTGCGCTCACTGCAAAACAGAGTCATCTTATTGATGCTGTTACTCTTTGTTGCTTCGATTTTATTGCTGACATTCTATGCAAAACGTGTTTTTCAAAAAGAAATGCAGCATCTGGTCAGTAATCAACAACTCTCCAGCGTGAGTATTATTGCCAATGACATTGACCATCACTTACAAGAAAACATCAATGCTCTGGAGCATTTTGCAAAAAAAATAACAGCACAATCCTTAAAAAACCCACCAGCCCTTCAGTCCGAGCTTGAAAACCACAGCGTGCTACAGGAGTTATTTAACGCAGGCATTTATATCAGCACCCTCGAAAACAATTTAATCATCCCTTCTGTTTCCCTTGCCCGTCAGCCCATCAGCTATGCCCTCCATCAGCCATCTGTTACACAGTCACTGGCACAGGGAATCAATACGATTTCTACTCCACAACAGGATCAGCAACAAAAAACGCCCCTATTTGTGATCACGGTTCCGATTAAAAATAATCAGGGGCAAGTAATCGCAGCCATATCCGGAGCCATTAATCTGTACAAACCCAACTTTATTAATGAAAAAATCAAAAACAATAACGGTAAAACCGGGGCTATGCCCTGATCTCCCCAGAACAGCATTTATTCATCGCCGCCACCGATCAACGTCTGGTCATGAAATCAACGCCCCCTAGAGGCGTAAACCCCGTTATTGACCGGATAATGCAGGGCCAGGAAGAATCAGGCATTTTTGTTGATTTACTCCAAACCGAAGTACTCACCTCCGTTAAAAAAGTAAACTTGGCTGGCTGGTATGTTGCGGCTACCCTTCCAACTGCCGAGGCGTTTTTCCCTATTCAACAAGCAGAGCGGCATATTCTGGGGGTTATTTTACTAATGACCCTGATCTTATCCCTGCTGATTGCTTGGATTTTAAAACAACAACTTTCTCACTTACACACGGCAATTAAGTGCCTCAATACCATGGCGGATAGTGACATTCCCCCCCGCCCGCTTACCATTGCCAAAAACGATGAAATTGGAAGCCTACTCAGCAGCGTTAACCACTTAATGACCACATTGGGTAAACGGGAAGAAGCTCTGAAACAAAGTGAGTTATTCATCCGGACAGTAACCGAAAACATACCGAGTATGCTGGCTTACTGGACAGCTGATTTACATTGCTCTTTTGCGAATAAAGCCTATTGCCAGTGGTTTGATCATAGTGTGACCCAAATCCACAATATTGCGATGCAAGATTTACTCGGCCCTGAGCTATTTCATGCCATTAAACATTACATTCACGGGGTACTGGAAGGTAAAGAACAAAACTATGAACGCTCATTAATCAAACCCGATGGCAAACAAGCCTATCTGCTGGCACAGTATATCCCTCATTTTCAAGCAGAAAAGATTCAAGGTTTTTTTGTATTACTGACGGACATTACTGCAATTAAACAAGGAGAAGAGCAATTAAAATTAAGTGATGCTGCACTTAAAGCAATATCACAAGGAGTGCTAATCGCCGATGCCAACCGTAATATTATTTCAGTCAATCCACCTCTGCTTGCTATTACCGGATTCAGCTCAGAAGAGTTTATTGGGCGTAATTGTAATTTTTTACAAGGGCCTCTCTCCAGCCCTGAAACCATCACCGCCATTCGTAATGCACTCAACTCTGAAAAAGAATTTAATGGTGAAATTATAAATTACCGCAAAGATGGAAATTTATTCTGGAATGATTTGAGCATTTCACCTGTCTTTAATGAAAAGGGTATTTTAACTAATTTCATAGGAATTACCCGTGACATCACTGAAAGAAAAAATTCAGAAAAAGAAATATTAAACAAACAAGAACAACTCTTAGGCATGATTAATACAGCAATGGATGCCATTGTGAGTGCCGATGCACAATTTAATATAATATTATTTAATCCTGCAGCAGAAAAACTATTTGGCTATTCTGCAAAAGATATCCTGGGCCAGCCAATTGAATGTTTACTTCCCACAGGTCTTGCAAATGGGCATAGGGAAGAAATGATACAATTTGCAAAAAATAAAGAAAAACCAAGACAAATGCAAGGCCGCTCTGTAAGACCCGTAGTAGCAAGACATCAGCAAGGACATGATTTCCCGGCTGAAATTGCAATTTCTTATTTAGAAAACAATGGGAGACCTATTTTTACCGCAATGATCCGCGACTTAACTGAACGTAAATTACTTGATGAAGCACTCATGCAATTTGCGGCTACTTTAGAGCTGCGTGTTATTGAACGGACACAAGAACTGGAAGCAGCAAAGCGACAGGCAGAAAACGCAAATCAGGCCAAAAGCGTATTTCTGGCTAATATGAGTCATGAAATTCGTACGCCACTCAATAGTGTGCTGGGTATGGCTCATCTGGCACAGTTAACCGAATTAACGCCAAAACAGCGTGACTATCTGCAAAAAATCACTTTATCTGGCACGCTCTTGCTTGATTTAATCAATGACATTCTGGATTTTTCAAAAATAGAGGCGGGTAAACTCGATTTAAACACTGTAGATTTTAATTTATCTGACCTTATTCATCATATTAGCGGGCTTATTCAGCATAAAGCCACTGAGAAAGGCCTTATACTTAACATTCAAATTGATAAAAATACCCCGCTTGCATTGCATGGTGATGATTTACGGATTAAACAGGTACTGCTTAATTTACTCAGTAACAGCATTAAATTTACCGACAGCGGCAGTATTACTCTCATTGTCCATCCTTATAAAGATGATTACACTTTGCAATTCAGCATTATCGACACAGGCATAGGCATTACTCCTGAAGTGCAAAAACTATTATTTCAGTCTTTTCAACAAGCAGACAATTCCATTACCAGAAAATATGGTGGCAGCGGATTAGGACTAGCAATCAGCCGTCAGCTGGTACAACTCATGGGCGGTGAATTGTCTATGAAAAGTGAATTAGGCAAGGGCAGTGAATTCACCTTCCATATTGTACTTAATAAAGCGGAAATGGCCCCGTCCGTATTAGAAATACCAGATAGAGTAAAAAACAATGAATTATTCTTTAAAGACAAACTAATTTTACTTGCAGACGATCATATTTTTAATCAACAAATTGGTAGTGAATTATTAGAACTAAAAGGTGCTAAAGTGATATTGGCAAACAATGGGCAAGAAGCCATTCAATTAGCACAGCAATACCATTTTGATGCCATATTAATGGATGTACAAATGCCTGAAATGGACGGCATTACCGCCAGCCAGATTTTAAGAAAAAATCCGGATTATGACGCAGTTCCTATTATTGCAATGACGGCCAATATTTCAGCAGAGTACCGTCAACGTTGCTCCCAAGCTGGCATGAACCATTTTATTGGTAAACCTGTGCAGGCTGAAAAACTCTATCTTGCATTAATGATTTGCTTTAGACAGCAAACTGAGCTGGAATTGCCTTCTTCGGCAAGTAGTAAAAATATTGCCCCTTCTACTGAAGGCCAGTGGATAAACCAACAGGAGCTGCAAAGTATGCTGGGTGAAGAAATCACACGCCAGCGCAAATACTGCGAACGTTTTTCAGATGCCATGAAGAACGGGCTTGCAACCATTGACGACGCCCTAGCTAATAATCAGCTTGATTTAATTAAAACAGAATGCCACAGGCTGAAAGCCATAGCGAATACGGTGGGCGCACTGCCACTCGGTGAACTACTCGCCAAACTTGAGAAAAACGAGCACACTTCAGAGGAGCTGAAGCAAGCAATAGCACAATTAAAATTACATGTTCAGCATAGCTGCACAGCGCTAAAAAACATGGATCTACTCGATCATTCATTGGAAATTCAATAAGCAGACCACTCAATCTGGTTTACTTACCACGGCTCATCCTTAACGCCACAAGGATTTTTATATGCGTATCCTCGCCCTGCTTGGTTTTTGCAGCTCCATCAGCCTAGCTGCCTGCCCGCCTTTGCTTGATTATCAAAGCAAAACGCTCAAAGGTGAGGCTTTTGATTTTTGCAGTTATAGCGGCAAGCCTATTTTAGTCGTGAATACCGCCAGCAAATGCGGCTTTACCCCGCAGTTTGATAAATTAGAAAAAATCTACGCCAAATATAAAGACCAAGGGCTGCTTGTGGTGGGATTTCCATCTAATGATTTCAAGCAAGAGCTGGCCGACAATAAAGAAATTGGTGATTTCTGCCGCCTCACCTATTTTGTAGAATTCCCCATGCTGGAGAAATCCAGCGTACGCGGCGCCAATGCAAATCCGCTGTTTAAACGGCTGAGCGCTGCTGCCGATACCACACCCAAGTGGAATTTCTACAAATATTTGATTGCCCCGGATGGCAAAACAGTCACCGCCTATAGCTCGATCACCGAGCCTGACGATAAAGAAATCATCAGTAAAATTGAAGGCTGGCTGAAAAAATAATGCATTTACAGCGCCATCCCCATGCTCTGCTAAACAAAGCAAAACTGGCAGGGCCGCTGTATTTTTCAGGGTTGGCTTGACCACTCAAACGGCGGATCAAGGATAAGTGACTGAAGCCATACTGCTTACTATTCATTCAACAGGCTTATTTCTTTTTAGCCAAACACAAACAACATTTGTAATTAAATATAAGTATATTACCCACGAAACCCCAATTGAGTTTTCTCATATCTTTCAATAAGCTGATTATGGTTATTTGGCGCAGATCAAAAACCATAACCCTTATAAACAATGGATGAGAAAACAATGAATAAATACGCTCTGCCTGCCCTGCTTGCCAGCCTGCTGGCCCCACTAGCCAGCGCCCATGGCACCATGGAAGTGCCAATCAGCCGTATCTTAAGCTGCTTTAATGAAGGACCTGAAAACCCCAAAACGGCAGCCTGCCAGGCGGCCGTTGCACTTTCTGGCCCGCAAATGCTTTACGACTGGTCTGGTGTTAATCAGCTGCCCAATGGCAATCACAAAGCTTTTGTACCGGATGGCCAGCTTTGCGCCGGGGGAAAATCAAATTATGCAGGGATGAATCTGGCCCGTACCGACTGGCCAGTCACCCCCATTGCGCCTAATGCCAATGGGCAATTTGATTTCATTTACACCGCCCCCGCCGCGCACCAAACCCGCAACTGGCAATTTTTTATTACCAAAGATGGCTGGAACCCCAATAAGCCATTAGCCTGGTCTGATCTGGAAGACACGCCATTCTGCACCTTGGGCAATACTGCGGCCGTAGATAAGAAATACAAACTCAGCTGCCCGCTACCTAAAAAAACCGGCGTGCATATTATTTATAATGTGTGGCAGCGCAGCGACAGCGATGAGGCGTTTTACTCCTGCTCGGATGTCAACTTCTCTGGCAGCCTCTCCACCTATAAAGAGCTGGGCCAAATCCGCGCTCAGCAAGATTTAAAAGCCGATACCAAGGTGACTTTCCGCCTGTTTGATAAAGATGGCCGCGATGTGGAAAGCTTCTCGATAACCACCGGCTACGATAGCCAAACCGGCGAAAATACATCTTTGGCCGCCAACTGGCCCTTCTATCTGTCGCAGAAAGTGAATGTCAATTCGCGCTATATCAGTGTGGGCGTACTAGCGAGCAATGGCAGCGTATCCCCAGTTAAATCGGTGCAAGACAACCGTGTGTATGTCAGAAACAATGGGGAATACAGCTTTAAGGTGGATATTGGCGGCGTAATTGTGCCAACACCAACCCCAGTACCAACTCCTGTTCCTACTCCGGTACCAACACCTGTGCCGACTCCGGTACCAACACCTGTGCCGACTCCGGTACCAACACCTGTGCCGACTCCGGTACCAACTCCTGCTCCTACCCCGGTACCAACACCTGTGCCAACTCCGGTGCCAACCCCGGTTCCTACACCCGTACCCACTCCGCCACCATCAACAAGCTGCGCGCCAGATTGGAAAGCGGCCAGCACCTATGCCACAGTGAACACCAAGGTCAGCCAGAATCTGCGTAACTACCAAAACAAATGGTGGACAGTGGGTGAAGAGCCGGCAAAAAGTGGCCAGTGGGGCGTGTGGCAAGACATGGGGGTTTGCAAGAAGTAAATCTCCTAGGGTGTTTTATGTCTTAAAAGCTTATAAACGGCAGGTTTAACCCCATGTGCGCTAAGCAAATGGTTTTTTTCATGTGCAAGCAGCAAAAAGATCTTTTGACCACGTTCTTTGCACGGGGCTTTTTAGCCCCCCCTTGAAACACGCCGAAGCGAGGAACAAGCGGGCGGGGTTTCGGCGAGGACTGTTTGAGCGAGCCTGCGAGCGAGTTCCGCAGCCGCCGCTCGATTGTCCGCAGATGAGGGGCCTTCGTGTTTCGTGGGGTCGCCTTCTTTGGCTTCGTTTCTTGGCGAAGCAAGAAAGGAAGGCCCCGCGGTGGCTAACCGCTCCAAAATCAATGTGCCGAAGGCACTAAAAAGGTCTTTTTGACTGTGCTTAGCGCCTATGGGGTTTCACCCGCCCTACAAATGATGCATGCAAGTGAGTAGTAGAAATATAAAAAACAGCCGCGAAAACCCACAGGTCTTCGCGGCTGTTTTATTTAATGTAGTACCACGGTGCGTAACGCCTCTGGCGTTTTGCACCCTATAAACTTTAACTACGCATTAAATGATCAAAAGCGCCCAGCGATGCTTTGGCACCATCACCCATGGCAATCACAATCTGCTTGAATGGCACGGTGGTCACGTCCCCAGCAGCAAACACCCCCGCTAAAGAAGTTTGCCCACGATTATCGACTTCAATCTCTCCGTGTTTACTCAAATCAAGTGTGCCTTTTAGCCAATCGGTATTGGGCAACAAACCAATTTGCACAAAAATACCGGCCAGATCGACCTGATGCGATTCACCAGTTTGGCGATCGGTATATTGCAAACCGCTCACCTTCTGCCCGTCACCCAATACTGCGGTGGTTTGCGCCTGTTTAATCACCACCACATTAGGCAGGCTATAGAGTTTTTTCTGTAATACGGCATCGGCGCGCAATTCTGCGCCAAACTCCAGCAGGGTAACGTGTTCCACAATCCCAGCCAAATCAATGGCGGCTTCTACGCCAGAATTGCCCCCGCCCACTACGGCAACGCGTTTACCTTTAAACAGAGGCCCATCGCAATGTGGGCAATAAGCCACGCCGCGCCCACGGTATTCTTTTTCACCCGGCACATTCATTTCGCGCCAACGCGCGCCGGTGGCGATAATCACCGATTTGCTTTTTAAGGTTGCGCCACTAGCAAGGCGAATCTGGCTGATGCCGTTTTCATCCAGGCTAAGCGATTCGGCGCGTTGCAGATTCATAATATCCACATCGTATTGCTTTACATGTTGCTCCAGCGCTGTGACCAGCTTTGGCCCTTCGGTTTCTTGCACCGAAATAAAATTTTCAATACTCATAGTATCCAGTACCTGGCCACCAAAACGCTCGGCCACCACGCCAGTGCGAATGCCTTTACGCGCCGCATACACCGCCGCTGCCGCACCTGCTGGCCCGCCGCCAATCACCAGCAAATCAAACTGATCTTTGTTTGCAATTGCCTCAGCCTGACGCTCAAGCAAGCCGGTATCGAGCTTGGCCACGATTTCCTCAATCCCCATCCGGCCCTGACCAAAAGCCTCGCCATTCAAATACACCGAAGGCACGGCCATGATTTGCCTTGCGTTCACTTCATCCTGATGCAATGCACCATCGATCATCACATGGCTGATTTTAGGATTAAGCACCGCCATTAAGTTGAGCGATTGCACCACTTCCGGGCAGTTTTGGCAGGTGAGCGAGATAAAGGTTTCAAAGCGCAGCTCACCAGGCAAAGCCTTAATTTGCTCGATCAACGCCGCTTCAATCTTGGGCGGATGGCCGCCAACTTGCAGCAAGCCCAGCACCAGAGACGTAAACTCATGCCCCATGGGAATCCCGGCAAAGCGCACACGGGCTTCTTCGCCAACACGGGCAATGCCAAAGGAAGGCTTGAGTGCAGCATCTGCAAAACGCAGCGTAATTTTGTCCGATAACTCGGTAATTTCTTGCAGCAAGCTTTGCATTTCCTGAGCAGCGGCGCTTTCGTCTATAGAGGCAATCAGCTCAATCGGAAATTGCAGTTTTTCTAAATAAGCAGCAAGTTGCGTTTTGATATTGGATTCAAGCATGATGAATTCTCCGTCATGGTTTTTATTGAAAAAGCGCCTAGCGCCAGTTTAAAAAGTGCTT
Organism: Iodobacter fluviatilis; assembly: GCF_900451195.1. Classification (NCBI taxonomy): domain Bacteria; kingdom Pseudomonadati; phylum Pseudomonadota; class Betaproteobacteria; order Neisseriales; family Chitinibacteraceae; genus Iodobacter; species Iodobacter fluviatilis. The sequence goes on along the minus strand of NZ_UGHR01000001.1, from coordinate 847,337 downwards.
TTGCAATAAAAGCGATCATCTAGGGGCAGCTTACCGCCGCCCCACGGTTTAATTAAATCTTGCCAACTAAATCTAAGGATGGAGCCAATGTTTCTGCACCTGGTTGCCATTTAGCTGGGCAAACTTCACCTGGGTGCTTGGCAATATATTGAGCGGCTTGCACTTTACGCATCAGCTCTGCTGCAGAGCGGCCAATGCCGTTGTCGTGAATTTCGCACAGCTTGATTCTCCCTTCTGGGTTGATCAGGAAAGTGCCGCGCAGTGCTAGGCCTTCTTCTTCGATCATCACATCAAAATTGCGGGTCAGCGTGCCAGTAGGGTCTGCCAGCATCGGGTAGTTAATCTTTTTGATGGTGTCTGATGTATCGTGCCAGGCCTTGTGGGTGAACTGGGTATCAGTAGAAACCGAGTAAACCTCTACGCCCATTTTTTGGAATTCTGGGTAAAAATCAGCCAGATCGCCTAATTCGGTAGGGCAAACAAAGGTGAAGTCAGCTGGGTAGAAAAATACCACCGACCACTTGCCTTTTAGATCCGCTTCAGTCACGGAGGTAAATTTACCTGCGTGGAATGCGTTAACTTTAAATGGTTTAATTTCGCTGTTAATCAAAGACATGGTGTAACTCCTAAGTAGAGAAAGTGTTGTTTGTGAAGCAGTGAAGTCATCTTAAGCCCCCCTCTCTCTCAGGTCTAATTGATAGTTTAAATCTTGCACATTGAAAATTGCTATACACAAAATCTATTCATGCATCATAGTAAGAGCGTCTCTGCAACAGGCACAAGCATGCAGTGAATGGCGGTTTAGAAAGCCCGGCCTGATTCAGCTAAAATGAAAATAATGACTTAAATGGACAGCAAGAATGGGCAAAACGCGTTTGGAAGCATTCAGTGATGGGGTGATCGCTATTATTATCACCATCATGGTTTTGGAGCTTAAAGTGCCGCACGGGGAAGATGCCCATGCGCTTTTGCCGATGATTCCCATTTTTCTGGGTTATGTATTCAGCTTTATCATGGTGGGGATTTACTGGAATAATCATCACCATATGCTGCATATCGTGCACAAAATAAATGGCCCGGTTTTGTGGGCCAATTTGCACTTACTCTTTTGGCTATCTTTGATTCCGGTCACCACCGCATGGATGCAGGAAAGCCACTTCGCCTCGCAAGCCGTTGCCCTCTATGGCTTTGTACTTTTTATGGCCAGCGTGGCTTGGCCGATACTGGCCCATTTTCTGATTAAAATTCACGGCAATCAATCCGAGTTGGCCATCGCTTTTGGCGAAGACCGCAAAGGCAAAATATCCATGCTGATGTACCTGCTTGCCATCCCACTCGCCTTTCTGAATGTATGGATCGCGATTGTTTTATATATTGCAGTGGCCGTGATCTGGTTTATTCCAGATCAGAGAATTGAAAAAAACCTGCATCATGAATAGAGGCAGGTTTTAGACAGGTTTTCATTAGCGAAAGCGCGCTTATTGATTGAGCTGCCAGCGAGCAGTCAGGATAGGGATGCGCTTTCTTTGCTCCATACAATCAAAATCGCCCTCTTGATAATCGCGGCAAATCCATGGCCTTTGCTCATAGATGGTACACATCATGCTGCGCCGATCGAGCGCCGCGCACCAGCCATCCTCTAGCCTGTGCATAATCTCGCCGCCCCAAGCATCTTGCTCAACATACTCCGGCGGCACATCATCATCCCCTGCAATCAGCATGACTTCTAGCTGGCAACAACAGGCTTTACAGCTACTACAGGATACGGCGGAAGACATAAAGTTACTCAATTGTGCGGTGTTTTATAGGGATTGCATCATTTGCAGGGCGGGTGAAACCCGCCTGATTTGTTGTGAGATTATGAGTTCGGCAGATTTCGCTCCAGCGCACCAAACAAAGTCAAAAAGATCTTTTTTATTAGTGCCTTCGGCACGTTGATTTTGGTGCGGCATCCCCGCTTGGGACTCACTTTCTTGAACGGCCAAGAAAGTAAGCAAAGAAGGCCGCCCCGAACAGCACGAAGGCCCCTCACTGCGGACAATCGAGACGGCGGCTGCGGGACTCACTCGCTTCGCTCGCTCAAACATCCTCGCCGAAACCCCGCCCCGCTTGTTCCTCGTTTCGGCGTGCTTCAGGGGGGATTTAAGCCCCGTACTGGAAGTCAGGATATAAACCTATTTTGCTGTAGTTGAAACAACTTAAACCCCAAGAAATGCCCAATGCAAAATGTTTTTCTCCGTGAAACTCCGTGTTCTCTGTGCCCTCTGTGTTTTAAGACTTGGTTTTTGCTACAGCTCCTTCACCACCCACTTCAGCCCATTGTCTTCCGGGTGAGTTTTAATCGTGAAGCCAAGGTGCTTCATAAAGGCCAGCATGGTTTTATTGCTGGTGAGCACTTCGCCTTCGATAATCGATAAACCCATATCGCGGGCAGCGGTGAAGAGGGCTTCCATCAGGCGGTTGCCCAGGCCTTTGCCTTGCCAGGCGTCGTCAATCACCACGGCAAATTCGCAGCTGTCTTTATCGGGGTTGGCAGTATAACGGGCTACGCCGATAATTTGCTCGCCCTGCCCTGCCTGCACCGTCGCAGCAATGGCCATTTCCCTTGCGTAATCCAGATGGGTAAAGCGCGCCAGCAGGCTTTGCGGCAGCGATTTAAGCACGCTCATATAGCGGTTATAGCGCGTCTCATCCGATAGGCGGCTAACAAACTGAATCAGCAAATCTGCGTCCTCCGGGCGGATCGGACGCAAAATCATGGGCATGCCAGTTTTGAGCTGGGTGAGCTGCATCAGATGCGATGGATAGGGATGAATCGCCATATGCGCATAACGGCCAGCTTTGGGGTCCACCGCAGCCACAATAATACTGGCGTCTACCGCAATCACACCGTTTTCATCACTAATCAGCGGGTTGATATCCAGTTGCTTAATCTGTGGCAGCTCGCAAACCATTTCAGACACGCGCAGCAGCACATTTTTAACCGCCTCAATATTCACAGCGGGCTGGTTTCTGAAAGGAGCCAACATTTTTTTAATCCGAGTGCGGCGGATTAAATGCTCGGCCAGATAATCATTTAAGGGTGGCAGCGATACGGCAATATCGTTAAATACTTCTACCGCAATCCCACCCGCACCAAAACTAATCACCGGGCCAAAGGCAGAATCGTTGACCACACCCACCATCAGCTCACGCGCATATTTTTTACCGTGCATAGGTTGCACTGTCAGGCCGCGCACACGCTCAACACCCAGCTTATCGTGGGCACGGCTTAGCATTTTATTGGCCTCGCTGGCCACTGCAATCAGGCTGTTTAAATTAAGCACCACGCCATCAATGTCGGTTTTGTGCATCACATCAATAGCGTCGATTTTCAGCACCACTGGCAGGCCCATGCCCATCGCGGCATTCACCGCATCATCGGCGCTATTCGCGCGCACCGTCATGGCGACCGGAATATGAAACGCACGCAAAATGGCTTTTGATTCAATTTCATCCAGCAGACTGCGCCCTTCTGCCAACACTTTATCGATCACCATATGCGCCGTTTCCATATCCGGCGCTTCCCACTCACCCAGTGGTGAAGGGGTTTGTAATAGAAGCTGCTGGTTATGCTGCCATGCTGCTAAAGAATAAAATACTTCCACCGCATGCTCAGGTGCAGAAAAGCTGGCACAGCCTGCCTTCACCAGCAGCTTGCGGCTGGCATCGACTTTTTTGCCGCCTATCCACGCCATCAGCAGCGGCTTATCGCTGGTTTTTTTCAGCGCAATCATCGCTTCGGCGGTGCGTAAATGATCGGTGCCTGCTTGTGGGGTAAACACCACCAAGACGCCATCGATATTTGGGTCTGCCAGTACGGCTTCCACTACCAGTTTAAATCGCTCTGGCGAGGCATCGCCCAAGATATCGACCGGATTATTACGGCTGGCTTGTGCGGGTAGATTTTTGGTCAGCCATGCCACCGTAGCAACAGACAGCTCTGGCAGCTGCACGTGTAAATCGCGCGCCCGGTCTACCGCCATCATTCCGGCACCGATACCGTTGGTCACAATCGCCAGCCGCCGGCCCTTGGTTTTAAACGTGCCATTCAATACTTTTGCAGCGGTAAACAGCTGATTAATTGAGCGTAAACGCAACACCCCAGCCCGTTTAAGTGCGGCATCAAACACATCATCCCGGCCGATCAGCCGCTCAGAATGGGTACGGCCATGCGCGGCAGACGCATCGTTATAGCGCCCTACTTTCAGCGCCATCACCGGTTTAGAGCGCGCTGCAGCCCGCACGGCCGACATAAAGGTGCGGGCCTCTTGCAAGTCTTCGATATACAGCAAAATGCTCTGGGTTTTAGGATCAGCCACGAGGTAATCGAGCACCTCGCCCACATCCACGTCCACAGCCGAGCCTAAAGACACCACCGATGAAAACCCCACATCGTGCGATTCGGCCCAATCTAAAATCGCTGAGGTAATCGATGAAGATTGGGATACCAGCGCCATGCTGCCATTTTTAAGCTTGCCCTGATAATTGCCCGCCATAAATTTAGCGCTGACACGGCACAGGCCAAAAACGGTAGGGCCAATAATCCGCAAGCCATAATGCCGGGCCCGCTCCATGATTTTTTCCAGCAGAATCTGGCTTTTTTTGTCTGTCCCTACAAAATCGCAAGACATAATCACGGCAGCTTTAATGCCCTTTCTGCCACTCTCCTCAATTAAATCAATCAAGGTTTTGGCGGGGGTAGTGATAATGACTAAATCCACCACCATCGGCACCTTGGCTAAGGATTTAAATGCCGCGACACCCTGCACCTGCTCGTGATGCAAATTAACCGGGAATAATTTCCCCGTATAACCGCCATCCAGCAAATTGGCAAACACGGTAGTGCCTACCGCGCCAGGCGTCTCAGACGCACCCACCACCGCCACAGAGCGGGGATCAAACAGAGGAGAAAGATAGTGTGGTTTCATGGCTGACAGATCATAAAAGGCTGACCCCTAGGGTCTATTGACGTTTCATTCACGGCGGCGTTGGCTGCAGTTTTGGGGCTGAACAAGGCAAAAGACGCGATATGGTACGAGTACCATGAACGTCTTTTAACACCGTGCAACGCCAAAAATGCAGCCAACCCTCCGCGTGCGAGGGGTTTTCCTCGCCCAGCAATGGGCTGAGCCGGAAAACGGCCATTCCCTGCGTTATGCTCCTCGGAAATAACCAGTTATTGCCTTCGTCGCATGCCTTGAGCCTAGCCGTTTTCCGGCTCAGCACAATTGCAAATGAAACGTCAGCAGACCCTAGTGTATACCGGCAATGTGCTTACTGCAGTGTAGGTATTGCTTTTATAAGGTAAATTATCACTCACCTTTAAGCTAGCTCAAGCGGGCCTTTCTGTTGCGCTTGATCATCAGAAAGGTTTAAAAACTTTAGCGCCACGCAAGGCATACAAAATACCTGCAAGCAAAGGTGCATGCACCCGCCGCAAGCCTTATAATTGCCGCCGTTCTCAATTGAAACTATGGAATCATCCAATGGACATCAGCAAAATTGCCGCAGGCAAAGATTTACCCAACGATTTCAATGTCATTATCGAAATCCCTGCTAATGCACCCCCAATCAAATATGAATTCGACAAAGCATCGGGCGCGATTATCGTCGATCGTTTTGTTGGCACATCGATGTCCTACCCAATGAACTACGGCTTTGTGCCGCACACTCTGTCGCTAGATGGCGATCCTGTGGATGTGCTGGTACACACGCCATTCCCACTGCTGCCAGGCATGGTCATCAAATGCCGCGCGATTGGCGTATTGGGCATGGAAGACGAAGCAGGTATGGACGCAAAAGTGATTGCCGTCCCCGTAGAAAAAGTTTGTGCCATGTATGCACACATCCAAAAACTGGAAGACCTGCCAGAACTGCTGTTAGCTCAAGTAAAACATTACTTCGAGCACTATAAAGATCTGGAAAAAGGCAAGTGGGTGAAGATTACTGGCTGGGGCGACAAAGCTGCAGCCCACGCAGAGATCATGGAAAGCTACGATCGCGCGCAGAAATAATTAATACTCGGCGGGAAAGCCCTGCCGATAGATGCACGATAAAACGCGGGTTTCACCCGCCCTATAAGATGATGAATCTTAAAGGGCGAGTGGGGCCCGCGTTTTTTTTTGTGATTTGATGCATCGAAAGCTAGCTTTTTAGTGCCTTCGGCACGTTGATTTTGGTGCGGGATTCCCCCGCGTGGGACTCACTTTCTTGAACGGCCAAGAAAGTAAGCAAAGAAGGCCGCCCCGACCAGCACGAAGGCCCCTCACTGCGGATAATCGGCTCGGCGAAAAAGGCTGCTCGCTCGCTGCCTCGCTACCCCTTTTCCGAAACCCCGAGCCGCTTATTCCTCGCTTCGGCGTGCTTCAAGGGGTGACTTAAGCCCCATGCTACTAGCGGCGATAAAAATTCAGATTAATTCATTTTAAAATACTTAAAAGCCAAAGAAACAAATTTAATTCAAATCCTGTTTTTCTCCGTGAAACTCCGTGTTCTCTGTGTCCTCCGTGGTTCAAGATTTGGGTTTTAACTATTAAAATGAATTACGCCCCCAAATGATCCGCATGAAAACGTAAATGCGCTTCAATAAAACTGGCGATAAAGTAATAGCTGTGGTCGTAGCCCGGCTGGATATTTAAGGTAAATGGCCACTGTTTAGCCAAGGCAATTTTCTCTAAGGCCTCTGGCTGCAATTGCTGTGGCATAAAGCTATCTTGATCGCCCTGATCAATCAGCAGCGGCAGCATCTGCGTGGCGTACTGCATTAAATGGCAGCTGTCGTAAGGCAGCCATGCGCTTCTATCGTCCCCCAAATACTCACTAAACGCCGTTTCACCCCATGGCACTTGGGCGGGATTTACAATTGGCGCAAAAGCCGATGCGGAGCGATAGGCTTGCGGGTTTTTCAAGGCAATCATCAAAGCACCATGCCCGCCCATCGAATGCCCACTGATGGACTTACGATTCGTCACAGGAAAATGCGCCTCGATCAAAGCAGGCAATTCGCTGACGATATAATCGTACATCTGATAATGCCGCTGCCACGGTGCCTCGGTGGCATTCACATAAAAGCCAGCACCCTGCCCCAGATCATAACGCCCCGCATCGGCCACATCGCTGCCGCGCGGGCTGGTATCTGGCATCACCAAAGCCATCCCCAGCTGCGCTGCCACACGCTGCGCGCCTGCCTTGGTGGCAAAGTTTTCATCATTACAGGTCAGGCCAGACAGCCAGTAAAGCACCGGCACCTTACCCCCCTGCGCCGTTTGCGGCGGCAAATACACCGCAAACGTCATCTCGCACGAAGTGCTGCTGGCCTGATGCTTATAGCGTTTATGCCAACCACCAAAGCTGCGGTTACTGCTGATCAATTCCAGAGACATAAGCATCCTTTCAATTAAATGAAAACCCAAACCTTAAAACACGGAGAAAACCAATAAACAGGTCATGACTTCCGTTTCTTGCGGCTAAACCTAAACAGCTAGCTTTCGCTTTTCTCCGTGAAACGCCGTGTTCTCTGGGCCTACGTGTTTCAAGATTTGGGTTTCCTAAGCTATGGCTAAAAATTAAAAATGAATCACCGAGCGGATGGATTTGCCTTCGTGCATCAGCTCAAAAGCAGTGTTGATTTCTTCTAAAGGCATGGTGTGGGTAATAAAATCAGACAGTGCGAATTCGCCTTGCATATAGCGATCAACAAAGCTTGGCAGCTCGCTACGGCCACGCACACCGCCAAAGGCCGAGCCACGCCATACGCGGCCAGTGACCAGCTGAAAAGGCCGGGTCGCAATTTCTTCACCCGCCCCGGCAACACCAATAATCACCGATTCGCCCCAACCTTTATGGCAGCATTCCAGCGCTGAGCGCATCACATTCACATTGCCGATGCATTCAAAAGAGAAATCAACGCCACCATCGGTCATGTCTACAATCACATCCTGAATCGACTTTTCAAAGTCTTTAGGATTGATAACATCGGTGGCGCCCAGCTGCTTGGCAAGTTCAAACTTACTGGTATTGATATCGATACCAATAATCCGGCTGGCCCCCGCCATACGCGCGCCGATCACTGCCGAAAGGCCGATCCCGCCCAGCCCAAAAATCGCCACAGTGTCGCCGGCTTTTACTTTGGCGGTATTCATCACCGCGCCCATGCCGGTAGTCACACCGCAACCCAGCAAGCAGACTTCTTCTAATGGTGCTTCTTTATTGATTTTTGCCAGCGAGATTTCTGGCAGCACGGTGTATTCAGAAAAAGTAGACGTGCCCATATAGTGATAAATCGGCTGGCCGTCTTTATAAAAACGCGTGGTGCCATCCGGCATCACACCACGGCCCTGGGTAGCGCGAATTTTCTGGCACAGATTGGTTTTGCCAGATAAGCAAAACTTACATTCGCCACATTCTGGGGTGTAAAGCGGGATCACATGATCGCCAACCGCCACGCTGGTCACGCCCTCGCCAATTGCCTCTACCACGCCAGCACCCTCATGCCCCAGCACCACGGGGAAAACCCCTTCCGAATCCTTGCCCGATAAGGTGTAAGCGTCGGTATGGCAAACCCCACTCGCCACGATACGCACCAACACCTCGCCTTTTTGCGGCGGCATCAGATCCAGCTCTTCAATCACTAAAGGTTGATTAGGGCCCCAGGCTACAGCAGCACGAGTTTTAAGCATCTTCATGACGAATCCTTGTGTTTAATTGCAGCCATTTTAAGCGTTACTCAATTAAAGATAATCAGCCTAATTAGAAAGATATTGTTACTGGTGTGCAATAATTAAGGAGATGAAATAAGGTTGCTTGGTGGCGTATTGCCGCTTTCGCTGAACAACTCTTCGAGTTGCACGCAGCGCTTCGAGTACACACTACGGTACTTTATTCCCCCCTTTGAAAAAGGGGGGCTAGGGGGGGTTTGGCATTGCATATCTTTACGACGGCAAGCCACACAAAGACATATCCCCCTCAGGCCCCCTCAGCCCCCTTTTACAAAGGGGGAAGCTTCAGTTCTAAAAATATGCCAATACTTGTGCCAGCGGAGGCAATCAACACTCCGAAGGCACTCATCAAACCGAGAATCAAACCATGCAATGGCAAGGAATTGTTGAATTCATCAGCGTGGCTGAAACGCAAAGCTTTACGCTGGCGGCGCAAAAGCTGGAGATGTCAGTGGCGCAAGTTAGCCGCCAGGTCAGCGCGCTAGAGCAGCGCCTTGCAGCGCGTTTATTGCATCGCACCACGCGTAAAGTTAGCCTGACTGAGCAAGGCCAGCTCTATTATCAGTATTGCCGCCCGTTGCTCGATGGCCTGCACGAGGCCGAGCTGGCGCTGCTGCAAACGCAAGATAAGCCGGTTGGTAAATTACGCATCACCGCGCCCGTTTTTTATGGCGAAACCGTGGTGGCACCCATCCTGCATCAATACCTGATTGATTTCCCCCAACTCAATGCAGAGTTAATCCTAGATAACCGTAAGGCCGATCTGGTGGCCGATCATATCGACCTAGCGATCCGGCTAGGGCCGATGGATGAATCATCCCTGATGGTGACGCAGCTGGGCCGCCGTATTCACCATGTTTGCGCCTCGCCGCAGTATTTAGATCAATACGGCACCCCGCATACTCTGGCCGAGCTAAAGCAACACCAGTGCTTAATTGGCGCGGTGAATATGTGGCGATTTAAGGAAGGCACGCAGCACCGCGAAATATCCGTCAGCGGGCGCTTGCGCTGCAACAGCGGCAGCAGCCTAGTGCAGGCGGCGCTCAAAGGCCTAGGCTTAGTGCAATTGCCTGATTATTACGTCGATGCTTATTTGCAAAACGGCCAGCTTATTAGCGTGCTGGAGCCCTTTGCACTCACAGACGGCATCTGGGCCATCGCGCCCCGCAGCCGCTTTATCCCCCCCAAAGTCGGCCGCTTTATTGAATACTTGCAAGCGGCTTTATTGGCAGAATAAAGAAACGGGAAAAACCCAAACCTTGAACAACGAAGGGCACAGAGTTTCACGAAGAAAACCAGGCTTTAAATTTAGTCCCTGTCTTGAAGCGCGCTTTTGCTTGAGTTCCCCCCTTTGTAAAAGGGGGGCTAGGGGGGATTTGCTTTGATGTTGGGCTTCAATCTGCAAAAAACCAAATCCCCCTCTATCCCCCTTTTTCTAAGGGGGAAGCAAAGCCAACACCTCAAGCGAACAACATGACGCCTAGCCCCCTGCCCGCTTCACTACCCAGCCCTTAGGCTTTAAGAATTCCAGCACCACGTCGCAATGGTCCCCTTGCACTTCGATCACGCCATCTTTGACTGTGCCACCAGAGCCGCAGCGGGTTCTCAGCTGCTTGGCCAGCACGGCTAATTCATCGTCATCCAGCGGCACGCCTTTAATCAACGTGACGCCCTTACCCTTGCGGCCCTTAGTTTCCCTAGAAACACGCACCACTCCATCGCCCACAGGGCGTGGCGCTTTTTTGCAGATACAGTCATCTATGGGCTGGCTGCAATCAGGGCACATCTTGCCGTGTTCGGTGGAGTAAACAAGGCCACCTAAAGCATTTTTCATCATGATATTTTTAAAAGGTAGAAACTGGATAGCGGCAGTCTATCAGCCTGCAGCGCTTTCGTGTTCATTGCGCTTTAAGAGCCCAAGCTGCAATGCAGATGCATACAAACCCTGAAAACCCGCTATTTCTGACTGATTTATGAATAAAAAATGACTAAATGATAGAAAGGGCGTTGACAAGCGGCCGGAGGGGTCGTATTATTCGGGCCTCTGTGGGGGGGTTACCCCAGCGGTCAACGGGTCCGGACTGTAAATCCGGCGGCTAAGCCTTCGAAGGTTCGAATCCTTCCCCCCCCACCAGAAACCAAAATCAACAGGCGCTCAGCCTGTTTTTTTTCGTCTGTATATTTCAGAATGTGACCATTGCACACAGGCACAGCGCCAATCCCATGGCGGATGCTTACCCCATAGGCTAAGCAAATTAATTTTGCATTAGCAACGAAAAACGTTATTACCACGCTCTTGGCACGGGGCTTTTACCCCCCCTGAAAACATGCCGAGCGAGGAACAAGCGGGGTGGGGTAGTCGTCAATTCGTGTTTGAGCGAAGCGAGTTGACACAACGCCGCTGTCCGCAGCGCAGGGGCCTTCGTGCTCGGTAGTTGCGGTTTTGCTTCCTTTCTTGGCCGTTCAAGAAAGGGAGTCCCCTGCGGGGATACTGCACCAAAAACAACGTGCCGAAGGCACTCAAAAGGTCTTTTAAATTTAGTTGGCATCAAGCTCAACTCCTCAAGACCTACCCCACACCGCTCTTTCATTAATAAACTGATAGTAGCGCAGTAGCATAATCTGGCCGCGCTTATCCAAGAGCGGCACGGGCACCGGGCCAAACGTGGCGGAGCGCCTTACAATCTGCAGCGCTGCAGCATCTAAAGCGGGGTTGCCAGACGATTGCTCTAAAGTCAGCGATGCGATATTGCCATCGCCATTAAGCACCAGCCTAAACTGCAAAGTACCGAACATTGAGCGCCCGTATTCATCCTTTGGGAAATTCATTTGCCCGATTCGCTCTACCTTCTTGCGAATTTGCGGCTCCCAGATATTAAACAGCGCCTGGGTATCCACGCTTTGCTGCGCACGTGTTGCGCCATTTTCCTGCTGATCTTCTTCTCTTGGCTTTAAATCGGCATAACGAGTAATAAGCTCTGCGGGCTTACTGCTAGGCTTCCCCCCCAGCGCATCGCCCAAATCATCAATCACCACTTCTTTAACGGGTGCCTTGCTAGCCACCTGGCTGGCTGGGCGAGCAGGCACGGAGTAATCTTTTTTCACCGCTACTTTGGGCGGTGCTTTCGTCATCACCGGCGGCGGCGTAGGAATAGGTGTGGGTTCAGGCGTGGGCTTTGGAGCAGGTGCAGGCTTAGGCTGCAATTGCAGCTGAATTTCCTGGCTACCGGCCTGCTGTGGCAATGCCTTTGGCTCGGCAGCGGGCAGCAGCAAAAATAAAAGATGTACAAGAACAGAAGCCGCTAAGCCGTACCACAGCCAGGACGAATGTCTTTGAGAATCGTGTGATACGGCAATATTCATAGCGCTCGGATAGAAAACTGTGCGAGGCATTCTACATAAGGCACAGCCTGTATGGCAGTAAACTTCTTTCATTCGCCGCGCACGCCGCCATTAATACCCACGCCGCTTAAGTTTCAATTCATATTCAAAGCATTCAATATGGGCATTAACAAGAATTAAAGGCGAGTAAGCCATTATGAAACCCTTACCGATACTCTTACTGATTAGCACCCTGCTCTACAGCCTATGCAGCTACCTGCAAAACGGTATTCCCGCCAGCTATTGGGATTGGCGGCATGAATTAGTGCTGCTGAGCGGCGTGCAACTGATGACGGTGATGTCTGCCGCCATGCTGCTGGCCACCCGCCCCGCTTGGCTAGAAAAACCCCTGAGCGGGCTAGATAAAATGTACGGCCTGCATAAGCAGCTGGGCATTGCAGCAGGCATCTTGCTGGCATCGCACTGGCTGGTTAAATTATCCCCCAAGCTGGTTATGGCGATGGAATGGGCCGCCCCGCGCATCAAGCGCAGCGGCGGCATTAAAGACCCGCTGGTCTCTTTTGCTAAAGATGTGGGTGAATGGGCCGCTTGGGCCGTGCTGGCTATGGTGATTTTGGCGCTGCTACGCGCCGTGCCTTACCGCTTTTGGCGCAAAGTGCATAAGCTATTCGCCCCGCTGTTTTTAATGGGCGCATTTCATGGCCTGATCCTGATGCCACGCAGCATGTGGCTGACGCCTGTGGGCGCACTCATGGCGGCGCTGCTGATGAGCGGATCAATCTGTGCGATCTATTCACTGCTCGGCAAAATCGGCAAAAGCCGCAAGGTAAATGGCCACATCAGCCAGATCACCCCACTACCCGCCCAGCAGCTGGAAGTGATTTGCCAAATGGATAGCCACTGGCCCGGCCATCAAGCAGGCCAATTTGCCCTAGTCAGCTTTAATCCAAGCGAAGGCGCACACCCCTACACCATCGCCTCGGCCCCGCGCAAAAATGGCGAGCTGCGTTTTATTATTAAAGCGCTGGGCGATTACACCCGCACACTGCCCCAGGATTTAAAAGTAGGCGGAAAAGTAATAATAGAAGGACCTTACGGCTGCTTTAATGGCGCTAGCCACGGCCCGCACCAGGCATGGATCGCAGGCGGCATCGGCATTACGCCCTTCTTAGCGTGGCTAGAAAGCCCCGCATTTAAAGGCCAGCAAATCGACTTTTACTACTGCGTAAAAAGCGCCAAAGATGCCGCCCGCCTAGAAGAAATCCAAGCCGCTTGCCTAGCCAAAAAACTGCGCCTGCACCTGATAGAAAGCGACGCAGGCCAACGCCTGAATATCGCCGAAATCAAAGCCGAAACCCTAGACGATATCTGGTACTGCGGCCCGCAAAGCCTAGGCAAAGCCATCGGCGAGCACCTAGCCCAAATGAGCAAACCACCGCGCTTTCACCACGAAGCATTTGCCATGCGCTAAAGGCTAAAAGCTAAAAACAGTATCTACACAAATCAGCACACTTGTTCCCCCCTTTGTACAAGGGGGGCTAGGGGGGATTTGCAGTTGATGTTGTGCATAAATCTGCAAAAAACCGTCATCCCCAAGTGCCTTGATCGGGGAGCCTGCCACGCTACTGAATTCCCGACAAATGCACACGGCCATGACAAACATTAAACCACCGCAGAAGAGGCTATAAGCACGCAAATGCTGATGGAGCATTTACATTTTTTTTAAAAAAACCACCCGTTTGTTACGCTGCAGCACACTTGTTCCCCCCTTTGTAAAAGGGGGCCAGGGGGGATTTGCAGTTGATGTTGTGCATAAATCTGCAAAAAACCGTCATCCCAAGTGCCTTGATCGAGGAGCCTGCCACGCTACTAAATTCCCGACAAATGCACACGGCCATAACAAACATTAAACCACCGCAGAAGAGGCTATAACCGCGCAAATGCTGATGGAGCATTTACATTTTTTTTAAAAAAACACCCGTTTGTTACGCTGCAGCACACTTGTTCCCCCCTTTGTAAAAGGGGGGCCAGGGGGGATTTGCAGTTGATGTTGTGCATAAATCTGCAAAAAACCGTCATCCCAAGTGCCTTGATCGGGGATCCTGCCACGCTACTAAATTCCCGACAAATGCACACGGCCATGACAAACATTAAACCATCACAGAAGAGGCTATAAGCACGCAAATGCTGATGGAGCATTTACATTTTTTTTAAAGAAAACCACCTGTTTGTTACGCTGCAATTACGTGAATTCATACACATAAAAAAGGATTGGACATTTAGCCATAAAACAAAAAAAAGCAGTCAGGAAATTGATACGCATCAATGTTGCAACGCAACATAAAGAGGATGTTGCGGGCTGACTTATTATCTTTTGGAAAAACCATGTCCTTTCATGAAACAGACCATCTCGCCCGCACCCAACACATCATCCCGCAGCCCCCAATCTGGATTCAACTATGGCTGGAATACATTGATGGCGGCCAAGCATAGCCACTGAACCAATCAGCCCAGCCTGATCTACACGCGGGTTTTGCATAAGGTGTGCATTGATTATGACTTGCGCACCACCTGCAACAGCTCAGCGCCAGCGCAGCAAAACCCACGCCAAAGCCGCACAATTCATCAGCACCGTAGCCCAAAAAACCAGTAAAAATGCAGCCTTCTTAGACTTATGCCTAAGCACCCGCTGCGCCAGCAAAGCCCCCGGCCAGCCACCCAGCAGCGCCAGCAAATGCAAAGTGCTCTCCGGCGTTCGCCAGCGATCATTTCTAGCTGCGGATTTATCCAACGCGTAAGCAATAAAAGCCACGATGCTCATCAGTAAATAGCCACCAGCAATCAGCCACGGCAAGCGCCCGATAAAGCAGGCCGAAACTAAAAACGCAGCAAACAGCAACGCCAAAATCACAGAACCAGAGCCTTGGCCAGATTCAGCCGCAGCCACCCTGCGCTGCCCCACAAAACAAACCTGCTCCGCCCGAAACCGCCCCCTATCATCACGCACCTGCACATAAGTAATCAAATCGCCCTCTGCCGGGCGCTGAGTACGATTTTCAAACGCCTTAATATGCAAAAAAGCCCGCTCTCCACCGCCGTTCTGAACAACAAAACCAAAACCCTGATCATCCTTCCAACTGGTGATTTTTCCTTGAAAGCGCATATTAAAGCTCGTTTAGATACTTTTTAAAAAGGTGGGCTTATTGAAAGGCAGGTAAATACCAGCAATCCGTATTTTAAGCCCGTATTAAATAACTAAATTACAAAGTTTTGGGTACGCGGAGATAGTAATTCAACTTGTTACCGGCTTCGGGGTGCTACCGTGCGGCGAATAGCTTACCTAATCATCGCAATATTTGCGGTGAATAGCAGAATTGCCCGTGTGGTGAGTGATTTGCTACTGGCGCGAACTAACTGTTACGACATCTTGGAAAAAACCAGAAAGACACGCTGGATATCACCCACTGGCTAAGTTGGGTTCTTGAAACCCTGCTCCAAGCCATGGCACAAGCCTAACTCAAGCTGGATGCCGTGCTGGTAAAAACGAATTTCTGGCAGCGCTGGTCGGCAACATCGTTCAATGAAAGGCAAATCAAATTGCTCAACCGTCTGCAGGATGGCTTTGAAGGCAAACTCACCTCAAAAAAATGAGCCGCCATCGCAAAGTGCTCCACCGATACAGCACTCAGAGACATCACCGAATTGCTAAATCTGGGCGTGCTGCATAAATCCGAATCGGGTGGGCGAAGTACTTCTTATGAGCTTTTGGCTTGATGACTGCTGCTTGAGTTTGGAGGACGCACTAAATCCCCCCCACAAGAGAGAGACAAAGCTGGGGCCAATCTGCTTTGCTCCACAAAACAAACCTGCTCCGCCTGAAACCGTCACTTCTAATCTTGCGCATGCACACGAGTACAAATCGCCCTCTGCGGAGCGATGAGAGTGCTTTTCAAACTACTTGATATGCAAAAAAACCGTTCCCCACCTCCGTTCTGGGTTACAAAGCCAAAGCCTTGATTATCTTTCGAGCTGGTTATTTTTCCCTGACAGTGTGCATAGAAACTCGTTTTGATAATTTATAAAAGGGTGGGAATTGTTCAAGTAAATAAATAATACGAATTGCATTTAATTATTGCGCTAAACATTTTTGGTCACACTTAATAACACAGATACAAACTCGTGAATCAGTAAACATAAAGCCGACAACAATTCGACCCAATCGGATATTAAAGCACCTACAAAATCAGGAGCAATTCACTTTGTTTGAGCAATCGGCTCATTTTATGAACCACTTATTATTTGCCCCATCCCAGCCATGGTGTTTTCCACGGAAAGCATCCATGGCTGCGACATATTGAGAAAGAATCAATGTAACATCGCTCACCTGAGGTACATCATCTTCATCTAATAGATCTAAAAATTCAATTGAATCCTCATCAGCAAGGACATCTCTCACTTTTTCAAGTAGACGATTTACAATCTTAATTTTACTTTTACTGACAGCGGAGTCAGGTTTCTTCTTAGATAGTTCTTTGAACTCTGAATACATAGCGCTGAGTAAAGGCGTCATGGTGTCGTGTGTTTGAGCCTTCTCATTGGAAGTATAGAATTTACCCTTGCTCACTATTAATCCTTAAGTTTTTTGGGTTTAGCGGTACGAATTAATACCATACCATCCTTATCTAAATTGTCTTTTTCATCGCCCTCAACATGCCAAAACCACGCTCCATTTCTAATTACAACGTTATCAGCCCTTAATTTTTCAAAACATTGCAAGTATTGAGAAAGTATAAATACCACATCGCTATTCTGTGGAATATCATCTTCATCAAACTTATCAAACCCATCAAAAGGTTTATATTTTAATGAAAGATAATCATTGCTTTTTAACATCAGGTCATTAACAAATTTTAATTTAAATTTGTTGACTGCATCATTTGGACTTTTCTTTGAAAGGAGCGATATTTCCTCATAAATACTGAGCAATTGCCCAGACAACTTTTCAAATATATCTACGTTGCTTCTGTTCATTACATTTCCTTTAAGAGGGACAAGATCGTCTAAATTCAATGTATTTCTTCTTGAGGACTTCAATCGGAGCTCGCTGTTTGCTTTCATACACTTCAACCATTAACTTTAAATCATCGTCAACAATTGCAATTATGCATTTTCTTTGTGATGACCATAAGTCAACAGTATTTGAAAACATTGCTTTTGGCAAAGGGTTCCTAGTTAAAAATATTCCGAATCTTCCAATATTTGATTGAAGATATCGATTAAGTTGATTTATATGATCGCGCTCTATTTGTTTTACATTTTTCATTTCTATAACAAGCTGCCTGTTGTCATACTCTGTAAAAATCTCATCAAGAAAATCAATACCTCTATTGTTGTAAAATATCAAGTCTCGGATATGGCGTCCCGATTCTGTTCTACTTTGTGTCTGAGCAAAATCCAAATGAGGGTAAAATAATGTCGCTAAAAGGTCTGCAGCCAATTCCTCGTATTTCATATCGGCACCGTCCTCCTTCCCAGTCTTTAACTTTAAAATTTCGTTCAATTTTCTTCTGGCGGATAAAACGGGAATTTGGCTGAACAATGGATCATTGTGGCAGTCTTGCGAGGTTCTATCTTTATATTTTACGTACTCCTCGACAATGCCATAGTTTTCCCTATTGAAGTTTAAAATTTTTACTTTTTCTTCGGGTTCATTAGGGTTAAATATCTCATCCCTTGGACAGTGAGATTTAAAGTAATCTTCAAAGTTTATCCAAGGAGAAAACCTAAGCCAGCGTTTGGGAGTAAATATCAAAGGCTCTCTAGATTTAGGGTTTACAGGCAGGTGTGTTTTTTCATTTTTATCGAATGCATTCTTCTTATAGTTATATACGGACTCAAGAATAACACCCTCTGTTGGTATTCTATTAATTTCACACTGTTCAATTGTATAATCAATTAAAAATGACTTAAGGTAATTACAAGAAATGTCGCTTACTCTATCCTTTGATATTCCTGAAATATAAAGTTGAATTAGTTCAAAATGAGTAAATCCAAATTGGCTATACTCACGAATATCTCTGAATAAGTTAATAATTTCATTTGCTTGATTAGCCCCTATTTTTAGACCATTTCTTTTTTTAGATACCCCGAGACCAACTTCAGGACACTCTGAAAGATTGATAAGTGTTTCAATAGCTTCTATTTCCTTACCTTTTTTTATTAGAAAATTAAGGTGATTGAACGAGTTTGTAATCACTGTATGAAGTGACTGGTCCTGCATAGATGGTGACTTCCACAGAAGGAATGGATCGACATACAGAGGAATATCTTCATCAAAAAACTGAATAGCAAAATCTAAGTCTGCCTGAGACTTATGTATGCCGTGGTGATCTGTTAATCTTGGTCGAAATATTTCCATATGCCCTCTATTATTTTTTTACTGTGAAACATACGCCAATACAAGTATATATTCAGTCACCTAAAAAATATATTGTGAGCATCTAAATTGTAATCATATTCATTACTTATCAAATATGAGCAACCAACTCTCCACACTCCTTCAGCACAATAATTTCAAACATCAGAAGCCCTTACCCCAAAATTAAACCACTCTAACTAATCAAACCCTCAGGCCAAATAAAATACGCCCCAAATCTAGAGCTAAATTTGGCCTCTCCACCTGCTATTTTCCCTTGATCCGTTATTATTGTTTTGCCATCCACAATTTCTACAAATCCCTTTTCAAGCAATTTATCAATTAATTCTTGAGTATTCTTGAGGCCAAGTTTTGCGGCCAATTTAGAGCTGGTGAGTTTTGTTATTTCTTCTGCCGTAATAGCAACAGCCACGACTTGCTGTACGAGCACCTGCACTTCAGGCTTTTGAATAAGAACTTCAGCAGGCTCTTTGATCCCAAACTTTGCTTTGTAATCGGGCGTTAAGGGGCGGTGGTGTCTGGTAAATAATTCGCCAATGTCCATTACCGTTTCTGGGCTAACCATCTTGGCTAAGCTGCCAAAAACAGTTCCAATACTTGCATTATCAACATTTGTTTTAGTTACCCACTCCAGAATTTGCTCTGCTTTAATAATGTTTTTGGTATCAAATTTTTTAGGGCGGGTAATACGTTGTTTATTGCTGACCATGACCACACTGGTAAAGCTCGGCATTAAGGTAAGGCCAAGGCGTGTGGGCAGGGGCAATGTTTTGCTAAGTGCTTTTAGGACTTCAATATGCTTGTCATTTTGTGCCAGCGGGCTGGGAATACCGATGGGCTTTTTGTTATACCAAGCCGTAAATTCGCCCAACTCATTGATTTGTAAATCTGCACTAAAATTTTTGGTTTCAATGACAAATACTTCAAGAAAGCGATTGATCAAGAGATGATCAATTTGTGCTACTCGGCCATTGTGTTCAATGCGCAGGTCGTGAATGACTGCCCATCTTTTTGCGTCTTTTAAATAGAAATTAATTTCATATTCACTATTCTGCTCACCCAGCACTCCCTGCTGGAGCATATACATTTCTTTAGTGATTAATTCGCGCTGATTGACGCTTAGGTGTGTCAGGGCAAGCAGAGCATTAAGCTCGTCCAGCTGCGCTTGTTTTGAATCAGGGGATTTAATAATCATTGCAGCCAAATATATATTAAGACAATTGCGTAAGCATAACGCAATTTCAAGACAGATACACCACGCAAAAATCAACAATTAACCATGTTTTTTTGTAAGAAATAAAGTTTTGTATCTGATCAACGATATTAACTATTGCAAGCTGTATGCAAGGCAAGCACTTAAAGCCTGTGGGCTTCTACGGCAGCATCTTGCTGTGGAAACAAAGCGGGGAGCTTTCCGACTGATCTTTACTGATGTTGGGCGTGCAGCCCTTGGGGGATTGGGAGGGGAATATTAGTGGCTGGCGCTGCTTTTAAGGCAGCGCCATTTCAATTTAATTATGGGTAAATCAGCTGCGGCATGTGCGCCATGGTACGGCGGGGCTGCCGGTCCAGGCTTGGCCTTCGGGGATGGTTTCGCCTTTTACCACCAGCGTTAGCGGGCCAAGGCGGGCGCCGTTGCCGACGATGGCGTCGTATAGGATGGTGCTGCGCGGGCCAACGTTAACGCCGCTGCCGATTTCTACTCGGCCGATTTTCATGATGCGGTCTTCAAACAAATGGGTTTGCGGGCCAGACCATGCGTGCAGCACGGTATCGTCGCCGATGCTGACGCAATCGAACTCTGTGATATCGGTGGTATCCATAAATACCCCGCTGCCAATCTTACAACCCATGCAGCGAAACGCCATGGGCAGCCATGGGGTGCCGCGTAAGAAGTTAAAAAAGTTGGGCACGGCGATGGATTCGTAAAGGCTGGTCAGCGCTTCGCTGCGCCATACAAAGGATGTCCACATGGGCGCTTCTTTGCGGCGGTAGCGGCCGATCATCAGCCATTTCAGCGCCACAATAAAGATAAATGAACCCACGCCGTATAAAACACCGGCCATCATCAGCGCCCAAAATACGCCGTGAAAATCTTCCTGCTCGGCAAAGGGCATGACTTTTAATACGGTGAGGTAGCCAACGGTGATGATCACCGCCAGCGGCATCACGGTGCGCAGCGCTTCAACAAAGCCTCGGGCCAGGCGGCGGGCTGGGCTGGGGCGGAAGGTCAGGCTGTCGGAAAAGCCGCTAACTTGCTCTCTGGCGGGCAGTGATAAAGCGGGGCTGCCCAGCCAAGTTTGGCCAGATTGCATACGATCATTGGCCGGGGCGCGGGATTGCACGCCGATCAATACATCATCAGGGATGATGCTGCCATCGGGCACGTAAGCGCCGTTGCCCACAAAGCTGCGGTTGCCCACCACGGTGGGGCGCAGCGTCATCCAGCCGCGATCAATTTCTTCATCCCCTAGCATCACGGCGTCAGCAATAAAGCTGTCTTCCCCCAGGGTGAGCAGATCGGGCACCACGCCAATGGCGTTGGATATTTCGGTGCCACGCCCTACTTTTGCCCCCAACAGGCGATACCACCAGCCTGCGTAAACCGATGCATACAGGCCATGCAGGATATTTAGGCTGGATTCTTGAATTTGATTTGTCAGCCAACGGCGGTAATACATGGGGCCAAACACGGGCCAGCTGCCTAGCGGATTACGCGGCAACAGCAGCCAGCGTACAGCGGCAGAGCCGATCAGTGTCAGCACAATCAGCACCGCACTGGCGGGCAGTGCCAGCATCAGATAAAACATAAAGGCTTCGGGCAGCGCAACGCCTTGCTCGGTTAGATCAAACCAATGTGCATCCAGCCAGTCAATCAGCAAGAAGCTGGGAAAGACCGGCACAAAAAACAGGATGGCCACCAGCGCCGATCCACCCGCATAGGCCAAGCCATGCAAGCCGCGTAGGGATGAATTACGCACAGGCCGTGCGGGGGCTTCGGGCACGGCATCGGCGCTGCGCCTTGCTGGCGAGCCGCTCCACACCTCGGATGAGGCAATTTTTTGCCCACGGGATAAAGCCGATAAACCTTCTAGGCGGCCTAAATCTGCAATATGGGTGTCTGATTGCAAGACGGCATAAGAGCCAATATAAGCATCCTTGCCGATCGTAATTGGCCCTACTTCCCAATGATCGCCATCAACTCTAAAATTTTCAAAATTGACCGAAGCACCAATGCTTGCCCCTTCACCAATACTCAGCAAATCGTAAGCACGCACGCTGATTGCAGCAAGGGCAACATTGCTGCCGATTTTTGCCCCCAGTGCGCGTAAGTAAAGCGATTGCAAAGGCGAGCCGGTTAAGAAATACAGCGGGCAGTTATCCAGCAGGCGATCAACCAGCCACCAGCGGAAATACGTCAGCCCATAAAGGCGATAACGCCCCGCTTTCAGCCGCCCCAAAATCAGCCATTTGCCCGCAATGGCAATGGCAAAGCTAAATAAAAGGCTGCCTAAATAAACCAGAATGGATACGCCTACGGCCAGCCCAAGGCTGTCGCCCTCTTCCCCTGTCATAAAGTGATAGCTAAAAAATGGCGCCAGCCATAGCAACATGCGCAGGCCAATTAAAAATGGCAGGGTGGCCAGCTGCGCGCTGCCGCAAAGTAGCCTGCGTAAGAAAGGCACTTTGCGAATCGGCTCTATGGTGATTTGCTCTGGCTGCTGCTGTGCTAATACATCCAGACGGGTAGCAATCACTTGTAAGGTACGGCTTTGGTAAATCTCTTGCACGGTCATTCCGGCATAAGCCGGGTTGCGCCGCAATATAGAAACTAATCGCGCTGCCAGTAAAGAATGCCCGCCAAGCTCACCAAAGAAATCATCCACAAGGCGCAGTGGCTGGCCGGGGAATAAGGTGGCCAGCGCGGCAAACAGGGCTTTTTCTGCATCGCTGACTGGCTCATCGCTTTCAAGATTTTTACCCGCAGGAATAATAAGCTCGCGGGCTTTCAGCGTTTTTCTATCGATTTTGCCTGAGGTCAGCCTGGGTAATTCGCTCATAAATTCAAAGCGAGCCGGAATCATATAGGGCGGCAGGCTGCGTTTTAGCTGGTTTCTTAAAACAGCTGCATCAGCGCCTTCGGCCACCACAAAGGCCACCAGCTGATCAATGCCTGCTAGCTCGCGCAGCAAAACCGCCGCCGTACCCACACCGGCAATCTGGCACAGCGAGGCTTCAATTTCGCCCAGCTCTACCCGAAAACCGCGTACTTTTACCTGATCATCGGTGCGGCCCAGGCATTGAACCTGGCCTGCTTCATCGATACGCGCTAAATCGCCAGTGCGGTATAAACGCCGCTCATGCGGGAATTCTTCAAGATTTGAAAAAGGATTATCAAAGAATTTTTCGGCGGTTAAATCAGGGCGGCCCAAATAGCCATCGGCCACACCAGGGCCAATAATGCATAGCTCGCCGGTTTCTCCCTGCGGCAATAAGCGGCCATCTTCACTACGCACCAAAAGGCCGTAATTGGGCAGCGGCTTACCAATGGTCACCGGCTCACCACGGCGTAATTGGGCCAGGCTGGCCGATACCGTGCATTCAGTTGGGCCGTAAGTATTAAACACCTGCCGCTCTGGCGTAGCCCAGCGCTCAACCAAAGATTCTGGGCACATTTCGCCGCCCAGATTAATAATCCGTAAGCTGGACACTTCCTGACTAAACAGCGCCAGTAAGGTTGGCACAGCGTGCAGTACGGTTACTTTTTCGGCATTTAATACTGCGGGCAAGGCATCTGGATCGCCGGTCAGAATTTTAGGTGCTAGCCATAAAGACGCGCCTACCAGATAGCTGATCCAAATTTCTTCAAACGACATATCAAATGCGCACGAGAAACCCTGATACACCTTGTCATCCTGACGCACACCCAACACCGAGTTTTCGCTGCGCAAGAAATGACAAATACTGCCTTGGCTAATCGGCACGCCTTTGGGCTTGCCGGTTGATCCGGATGTGTAAATCACATAGGCCGGATGGCTAGGCAATAATCCTTGGCGGCGAAGCAAATCGCCCTCAAGCGGCGCAGACAATTGCGCGCTGCCCAATACCGGCACACCCGCGCCAGCCAGATCGCCATCACCCACCAAGAGCACCGCCGCCGCATCTTCTAGGCAAACCTGCATGCGATCAACCGGCGTATCGGCCTCAAACGGCAGCCAGGCCGCGCCCGCCTTGGCAATCGCAGCCTGCATAATCAAGAGCGCAGCACCACGCGGCAGGCAAAGGCCAACAATCTGCCCCGCTGTTACACCAAAGTGAATTAAATGATGCGCGGCCAAATCGGCACGGCGGTTCAGCTCGCTGTAGCTCAGCACCTCATCTTGCCAATAAATGGCGGGATGATCAGGAATACGCTGAGCAGTGTTTTCTAATAAATCAGCCAGCGTTTCTGCACGCAACAGTTCAGGAAGATAGGGGCCGCGAAGAATCATAAAGGTGGCTAGTGAGCGTCAAAAGAAGACTGAATTCTAACCAGGTATTTACGAAATCCTATTTTTATATTTCACGCCATGACAATGGGATTAAAACATTAAGAAAGCTTGTTGATCTGCTCACGCCACCATCTTACAACGCTGATCATAAATGCTTAGCCGCCTCTCTGCGGCTGAGTGGCGATAATTGATCGCCCATGTCTAGTAAAAACGCGCGAATAGCGCCAGGGTCGTGCCATGCGTACTCTCTGAGTGCCCAGCCTATGGCTTTCCTGATAAAAAACTCGCTTTCGGGGGCGAGCTGCCTGGTGTAGTTTTGTAAGCGAATCACATCAGTGTCGCCCTTCCAGCCCAGCTGGTGCAGCATGGCAATTCGTCTGATCCAAAAATCCGGATGAAGCAATGCGGCATCCATCTGGCTTTGCTGGGTTTTATCGGCTTTAAGAATGGTACCCATCACTTTCACTAGTCCATCAACGCTATCCCACCAAGATTTTTGTAATGCTAAATTGAGTAAGGCTGGGATATCGGTGCCGCTTAAAACTTTGACATGCCTTGCCAGTAAATCTACAGCGATATATTGGTATTCGCGCTGCGCTAAATTCCACAGGCCTTGCGCCTCAGCGATTAATTCCTGTGCGCTGGCTGGCTTGAACGCTTTGATCAAGGGCATGGTTGCGGCCCGCCGAGCTGGAGCGGCCACGCCCAGAAATTCAAACTGATCACGCTGATAGGCACGCATGGCGATGGCGGCGCTAGCATTAGCAAGCGGCTGCATGGCGCTGCGGATATGGTTTTGAAATGGTGTCATAGGGCCTCTTTATTTATTTTTCAGCTCTGATTCAGTGACTTGCAAATCCCCCCTAACCCCCCTTTTGCAAAGGGGGGAACAATATCATTCTGAGAACAATATCATTCTGAAATATTGAAGTACTTACGCCAATTGAATAAATCTTTATCCCTCCTTAAAAAAGGAAAAACTTGAACCGTTTCTTGCCTTGGGTTTTACCCCAGAGGGAATAACATCATTCTGAGTCCTAGGAGTGCTCAAGCCAATTAAATCAATCTTTGCCCCACCTTAAAAAAAGAAAAACTTGAGCCGTTTCTTGCCTTAGGTTTTACCCCCCTTTGAAAAAGGGGGGCAAGGGGGGATTTGCCTTTCAACCGTATCAAAAATCACCTGCATCACTTCGTCTAATTCTTGTAGAACCTGTTTGTTATCAAACCGCAATACCAATAAGCCCATTGCCGCCAGCTGCTGATCTCTTTCTTTATCATTTGCCTGATGCCCAGCTTCAAAATGCTGAGAACCATCCAGCTCAATCACCAGACTGGCCGCAGCAGAATAAAAATCCACAATAAAACCCGCCAAAGGTTTTTGCCGATAAAACTGCACACCCAGCAGCTGTTTGCGGCGCAGCCTTGACCAAAGCAATTGTTCCGCATCAGTCATATGCTTGCGCAGCGCTTGGGAGAATGGTTTCAAGCCTGATTTATATGGTTGCAAAATCCCCCCTAGCCCCCTTTTGCAAAGGGGGGAATGAAATCATTCTTAATCATATTTAAGTTAAGCAAGTCGAGCTTGGCCTTTTTGAAGATAAAAGAAGCAAATCACTATTTAGCCTCTTCATGCCCTTAGCTTTTACCCCCCTTTGAAAAAGGGGGGTAAGGGGGGATTTGCCTTTCAACTGCAGTTCTAAGCCCCCAAAGATATCACTCAGCTTCATCACCAAGTCAGGCTGAGCCTTTATAATCCCCTTACCGCTCATCCTCCGCCCCTTCTGGAATACCCATGAATCTTCGCCCCTTAAATCTGTTTGAGATGCCCTTAGCCGGCCCGCATATGATTGAGGCCAGCGCGGGGACGGGGAAGACTTGGACGATTACGGGCTTATATACTCGTCTAGTGATTGAGCACGGCTTAAAAGTGCCAGAGATTTTGGTGGTCACCTTTACCGAGGCCGCCACCGCCGAGCTGCGTGATCGCATCCGTGGGCGGCTGGCCGAGGTGTTGGAATCTTTCGAGGGGGAAGAAGCACTCGATCCATTTTGTGAGCAGCTGCTAATTCAACACGCGGATCGGCGCACAGAGGTGATGCGCCGCTTGCAGCGCGCCATTGCCAGCCTTGATGAGGCGGCGATTCATACCATTCACGCTTTTTGCCAGCGGGTGCTTATCCAATCTGCCTTTGAAAGCGGCGCTGATTTTGGTATGGAAATCCTCAGCGATACTGGCCCAGTGCTGGATGAAATTGCCGCAGACTTTTGGCGTGAGCAGGTTTACCCAAGCGACGCCATTTACACCGAATACTTACTTAAAAGTAAAGCCAGCCCAGAAGAATGGCTGCGGGTGGTTTATGGCCATTTAGGCCAGCCGCTGCTGCATACCGTGGAGCTGGGCATCGCTGCCGATACTGCTGCGCTCAGTGCTGCACTGCCACCCGCCATAGAAAACTACCGCCAGCTATGGAGTGAGCATTCAGCTGTCATTAAGGAAATGTTGCTGGGGCTGTCTGCCAGCAAGGCCTTAAAGCAAACCAGCTATAAGCCAGAGCAATTAGAAAAAGTCTTTTTACTGATTGATGACCATATCGCGGGCAATGGCGGCTGGCAGGATATCGACAGCAAGGAGCTGATCAAACTCAGCAGCAGTAAGCTCATCGGTGGCACCGCCAAGGGCAAATCGCCGCCTGAACACGCTTTTTTTGATGCGGTGGAATTGCTGGCTGGCCTAATCAACGATCTGAGCACCGCTTGCGCTTTGCGGCAAAAACAAGGCCTGGCCGAGCTGCGCCGCCGTTGCGATATCGAGCTGCCCGAGCGCCTAGCCCGCCGTCAGCAACTCTCTTTTAACGATCTATTGCTGCGCGTGTGGCAAGGCCTAAGCGCAGAGGGCGGCGAGCGCTTGGCCATGGCCATGCGCCGCCGCTACAAAGCCGCGCTGATTGATGAGTTTCAGGATACCGATGGCATCCAGTACGATATTTTCTCCCGCGTATTTGCCGATGGCAGCACGCCGCTGTTTTTAGTGGGCGACCCTAAGCAGGCGATTTATAGCTTTCGCGGCGCGGATATTCATGCCTATCACCAGGCCGAAGCCTTAGTCGATGCCAAAGAAAGCTTGGACACCAATCAGCGCTCGGTGCCCGCTTTAGTCACCGCAGTAAATACCCTGTTCGAGCGGCCAAGCGAGGCTTTTGTTGATCCACATGTCAGCTTTAGTGCAGTAAAAGCAGCGAGTAAACCCCGGCCAGAATTGATAGTTGATGGCGAGAATGACACGGCTGATATCAAGAGCGCCCCTTTTCGCTTTCAGTTTTTGCCCGAGCCTGAAAGCGTCTCAGAAAAAGGCGTGCAAATCAGCTGGCCCAAAGAAACCGCCAATCACTTAGCCGCCCAAATCACCGCACAAGAAATCGAAAGGCTGCTGCGCTTAGCAGGGGAAGGCAAAGCCAGGCTGGCTGATACGCCACTCTCGGGCGGCGATATGGCCGTGTTGGTGCCTGATCGTTTTCGGGCCAAAGCCATGCAGGATGCGCTTACCCTGCTGGGCGTGCCCAGCGTGCTGCGGGTAAGAGACAGCGTTTGGGAATCGCAAGAAGCCGTAGAGCTTTACACGGTATTGGCCGCGATGAGTGAGCCAGCCAATCAGGGACTGGTGCGCGCCGCGCTGATCAGCACGCTGCTCGGCAACAATGCAGCTACCCTGCTGCGCCTCGAAATCAATGGCTGGGACCAGATTGCCGATGCCTTTGCCCATTGGAAAAAACTCTGGCAAACACAGGGTTTTATTCCGATGTTCAGAGAATGGCTGGAATACCAAGGGCTAGATGGCTTGAATGTGGCGCAACGCTTACTTTCTTTGACCGATGGCGAGCGGCGGCTGACTAATCTTTTACAACTAGCCGAGCTAGTACAAGCGCACAAAGCCACGGGTCTTGAGCAACACTTAGCGTGGTTTAGCCGCCAAAATAAAAACGCAGGGGATGAAGCCCTTTTGCGTCTAGAAAGCGATGAAGACCGCGTGCGCATTGTGACTCTGCACGCCAGCAAGGGGCTTGAATATCCCATCGTGTTCTGCCCGTTTTTATGGGATGGCCGACTGCTGGGCAAGCACACCGAAGCGGTGCGTTTTCATCAGGACAATAAAGCGTGGCTGGATTTAGGCAGCGAAAATTTTGATGAGCATAAAGACAGCGCCAAGCGGGAAGCCTTTGAAGAAAAACTGCGCCTGCTTTACGTGGGCCTGACCCGGGCCAGAAATCGCTGCTATATCGTTTGGGGCAATGTAGGTTTAAAAAACACCGCTGGCTCGGCGATCAGCGACGGCCTCTCGCAATCGGCCATGGCCTGGCTGCTGCATCCACTAGCTGGAGAGCATGGCGATGTATTGGAAGCGCAAAAAGAGCATCTAAAAGCTTACGATCATGAAACGCTCTTGGGCGAAATTACGGCGCTGTGCCAGCAACAGCCAGAAGTCTTTGCCCTGCACGATGCCCCCAGCGGAGCACGAACCGGCCTGAAAACCACCCCAACTGAGCCACTGGTGTTTAAGCCCTACCTTGGAAAAAAACTCTATCCTACATGGCGGGTTGCCAGCTTTTCTGGCATGACCGCGCACAATCATTCCGAAGGGCCAGATAGAGACAGCGCCAGCAATGCGCCGGAAGCCGATTCATCTGCAGCCCCCGAAGGCAGATCGGTATTTAGCTTCCCAGAAAGAGAAGCCCCCGCCACCGTGGCCGGTACTTGCCTACACGCTATTTTAGAAGAATGGGACTGGCAGGATGCAGATATGCTGCCCGCCACCACCGCCAAAGCGCTAGAGCACCACGGTATCCCTGAGCATTGGTCAGAGGTCGTCAGCCAGATGGTGAGAGACACCGTGTCGGCGCGCCTCAATGGCAAGACGCTGACCTTAGCCAGCATCCCGCCGAAAAACCGCGTGCCCGAAATGGAATTCACCTATAGCGTGAGCCACTGCCAGCCCGAACGCCTGATTGCAGCGCTGCAACATCCATCGCTGCCGCCTGAGTTTCGAGCCGCCGCCAGCACACTGGATTTCTTCCATATCAACGGCTTTTTAAGAGGCTTTATCGATCTGGTGTTTGAATTTGATAACAGCTTTTACGTGCTGGATTACAAAAGCAATTGGCTGGGCAATAGCCTAGCCGACTATGCCCCCGCCAAGCTCATCCCCGCCATGGCCCAGCACCACTATTATCTGCAATACCTGATCTACTCGGCAGCAGTTCGCCGCTTCCTACGCCAGCGCCTGCCCAACTTTAGCGACGATCAATTCGGCGGCGTGTACTACCTATTTATGCGCGGACTAGGCAAACAAGACGGGCAAAACGGCGTGTACTTCAGCAAACCAAGCATGGAATTGCTAGATGATATTGAAGTGGCGTTGATGGGGAATGCTGCAAAAACCTAAAACCTGTAGACACAGAAAAAAGCATAAGGAATTACCTGATTAGCAAGATGCTTCAGTTAGCCTTGATAGAGAGCTAAACCTTGAACCACAGAGTAAAACGAGAACACAGAGGCCACAGAGAAATCCATAGAATCTATCGTTTTCTCCGTGAAACTCTGTGTCCTCTGTGCTCTCTGTGGTTCAAGATGTAACCATCGTACACAAACCAAAATAGCTATTTAAAAGACCCCATGATTTCATTCAACCGCCCTATCGTGATGCTGGATTTTGAAGCCACCGGCATCAGCAGCAGTACAGATCGCATCACAGAAGTAGCTGCGCTGCGGATTGTTGACGGGCAGATTACTGATCGCTTTGTCTCCCTAGTCAATTGCGGTGTGCGTATCCCCTACTTTATTACCCAGCTCACCGGCATCAGCCAAGCCATGGTCAACAAGGCACCGCCTGCCAGCGAGGTGGTTCCAGCGCTGATCGAATTTATCGGTAGCGACGCGCTGTCGGCACACAACGCCAGCTTTGACGCGAAGTTTCTATTGGCGGAAAGCCAGCGCCTCAATCTATTGCCGCAATACCAAGGCCTGCACTGCACGCTCAAACTATCGCGCCGTTTATTCCCCGGCATGAGCAATTACAAACTTGCCACCCTAGCAGCAAGCCTGGGCATACGCTTTCAAGGCACCGCCCACAGGGCCGAAGCCGACGCAGAAGTCTCCGCCCATTTGCTGATCCATATTGCCCAGCACCTGGCTAAAACCTGCAAAATGCAGCAGATTGATTTAGCCCTGCTGGAAAAAATCAGCAAAACAGCCGCCGCCAAAGTGCCGGAGCTTTTAAATAAGCAAAACAACAACTAATCGCCACAGAAAAAGACAAAACCCAAATCTTTAACCACGGAGGAAAGGAGAACACAGAGGACCAAGGAGAAAACCTATAAAAACGCTTAAAGGTTTTATCTGTGAAACTCCGTGCTCTCTGGGGTCGAAGTGGTTCAAGATTTGGTTTTTCCTGCAGTTTTTAATATTTGTTCAGCTTCAAAGAGACCTCCATGCCCGATTTTGCCTTTGAATTAAGCCGTAGTTTTGAGCGCCTTTGCGGGCCACAATCGGATGAGCTGAACGCCACCCTCGCCAAGCTGTGCGCGGCACTGGCGGCGGGGCATAGTTGTATTAAAGCTGCGCCGCTGAGCAGCCCCTTAATCGGCAGGCCGGGCGAGTTTAAGCCGCTCACACAGGATAAAGACCGGCTCTATCTCACCCGCTATTGGTGGTATGAATCGCAGCTGGCCAAGCGTTTGCGGCAACTGGCTGGTGAACGCTGTGATGTGGATTTAGCTAAGCTAGCCACACTACTGGATGAATTATTCCCTGCATCCAGCATTCAGCCAGATTTGCAAAAAGTAGCTGCCGCAGCAGCGGTGATGCAAAAGCTAACGGTGATTTCCGGCGGGCCGGGCACGGGTAAAACCACCACCGTGCTGCGTATTCTGGCCGCCTTGCAAATCATGGAAAACAACACCCTAAGCATTAAAATGGCCGCGCCCACCGGTAAGGCTGCAGCCAGAATGAGTGAATCGGTGCGGGAAAGAAAATCCAGCCTAGCTGTCACGCCCGAAACGCTGGCCGTCATCCCAGAAACCGCATCTACCCTGCACCGCTTACTGGGGCCGAGACCCGATGGCAGTTTCAAGCATCATGCCGCTCATCCACTGGCGCTGGATGTGCTGGTGGTGGATGAAGCATCGATGATCGATCTGGCCTTAATGGCCCAGCTGGTGGAGGCCCTGCCCGCCCATGCCCGCTTGATTTTACTGGGGGACAAAGATCAGCTGGATGCGGTAGATGCCGGTGCGGTATTTGCCGAGCTGTGCAGCCTAAAATCGCCCAGTGCCGATTTTATTCAAGCACTCAAAAGTGCTACGGGGGTGGAGATTGCAAGCAGTAAAGCCCCAGCCAGCAGTGTGGGCAATTCAGTGATGAATTTAGAACACAGCCACCGCTTTGCCGCAGGCGGCGGCATTGGCAAGCTGGCAAGTTTGGTGAATTCTGGCGACGCCAAGGGCGCATTGGCACTCTTGCAGCCGGATGATTTATTTGCCGAGGCAGAAACAGAACTCGGCTGGCAGCCCAATAGCAAAACACTGCTCACCCGCTGCGATCAGGGTTATGCAGCCTACTGGCAAGCCGTACAGGCAGGCAATGTGGAGGCCGCTTTTGCCGCCTTCGATACCTTCCGCGTGCTGACGGCTTTACGCGAAGGCCCTGCAGGAGTGATGGGGGTGAATCAGCAGTTAGAAGCACACTGGCAGGCCAGAAATTTCATCCCCGAAAACAGCCTCTGGTATGCGGGCCGCCCGGTGTTAATCACCCAAAATGATTACGGCGTGCAGCTCTATAACGGCGATATCGGCCTGACTTTTATTGAAAACGGCGCGCCCCGCGTGGCCTTTAAAGGCGAAGGCAACACCCTGCGCTGGTTCAGCCCCGCCCGCCTGCCCGCTCATGAAACCGCACTGGCCCTTACGGTACACAAAAGCCAAGGCTCAGAATTTGACGAAGTGATTTTATTACTGCCAGGCTTACTAGAGAAGCCGCACGAACTGCTCAGCCGCAGCCTAATCTACACCGGCCTTACCCGCGCCAAGAAAAAGGTAGAGATTTGGGGCAGCAATGAAGTGCTGAGCAAAGCCATTGCCAAACAATCGATTCGGCAAAGTGGATTGGCGGCGGCGTTGAGGTAGCGCTAAATCCCCCCTAGCCCCTAATACCGTTCACTTAAGGTATTGGTTTTGCTTCCCCCTTTGTAAAAGGGGGATTGAGGGGGATTTTCCTTTGGTTTTTTGCTTATTTAAGCTCAGCGTCAACTGCAAATCCCCCCTAGCCCCCCTTTTTCAAAGGGGGGAATAAACACATCAAACTTATGTAGATGCTTATGCCCATTCGCCACTTCAGCGCTGCAGCTTCTCCTTTGTAAAAAAGGACTCGAGGGGGATTTCTTACCCCGGCATTCCATCTACAAAGCACAGCAGCTCTCCCGGCTGCATTTTGGTCCATGTTTCATTATCGGTTAGCGGCTGGGTGGCAATGACGGCGACCCGGTCGTTTTGTGTGGTGACTTCAGAAAAATCCACACTTACATCGGTATCATTTAAATGCGCCAACGCAAAAGGCGCTTTGCGTACGATGTAATGCAGATCAGTGCTGCAATGGGCAAATAAGGCGCTGCCATCAGAAAGTAAAAAATTAAAAGTGCCAACCGCCATCAGCGGCTTAGCCAACTCAGCCAAAGCTTGCTTTAAAACGGGCAAAGGTGGGCAGCTTGCAAAGCGCTGACTTAGCTCGGATAAAATCCAGCAAAAAGCATGTTCACTGTCGGTATTACCTACCGGCAAAAAACGGCTGCTGCTTAAATCTGGCCGTTCTGGCAAATTGCCATTATGTGCAAAAATCCAGTAACGCCCCCATAGCTCTCGGCGAAATGGGTGAGTATTAGCTAGGCTAATCTGCCCCTGCGTGGCCTTGCGAATATGGGCAATCACATTGGTGGATTTAATCGGATAGGCACGCACCAGATCAGCAATAGGTGAGCTGGCCGAAGGCAGATAATCCAGAAACATGCGGCAGCCATCGCCTTCAAAAAAAGCAATTCCCCAGCCATCAGAATGATGATCTGTCAGCCCGCCACGACGCCGGAACCCTTCAAAAGAAAACACAATGTCGGTAGGCACATTGCAATTCATACCGAGTAGCTGGCACATGGCCTTATTCCTTGTACTTATAAATGCAAAAAACGCCCGGTGACGGGCGTTTTCAATGGAGTAAAAGCGTGATCAGCTTTCCATTGCGCCCGCACCGTGGCTAAAGCCACAGTCCACCATCACCACTTCACCGGTCATGCCGGATGAAAGGGATGACAAGAGGAAGGCGGTAACATTACCCACTTCTTCTTGTGTCACATTGCGTTTCAGTGGAGTGCCATCGGCAGCGCGTTTTAACAGCGTGCTGAAGTTAGCAATACCAGCTGCAGCCAGTGTTTTGATCGGGCCGGCAGAAACAGCATTCACGCGAATAGCACGATCACCGCCTAAAGCAGCAGCCATATAACGTACATTGGCTTCTAATGATGCTTTAGCCAAGCCCATTACGTTGTAATTAGGGATAGCACGCTCTGCGCCCAGATAAGTCATGGTCACTAAAGAAGCGCCTTCGCTCAGCATAGGGCGTGCAGCTTTAGCTAAGGCTGCAAAGCTGTAGGAGCTGATATCGTGAGCAATGTGGAAAGCTTCGCGGCTGAGTGCATCGAGGTAATCGCCTTTCAGCGCTTCGCGTGGAGCAAAGCCAATAGAATGCACCAGGCCATCCAGCTTGTCCCAATGCTTGCCCAGCTCTACAAATACTTCGGCAATTTGCTCATCGCTGGCCACATCACAGGGCAGAACCAAATCAGTATCGAAGTCTTTTGCCAGATCAACCACGCGCTGGCGCAAGTTTTCACTTACATAAGTGAAAGCCAATGTTGCGCCTTCACGTTTAGCTGCCTGAGCAATGCCGTAGGCAATAGAGCGGTCTGATAACAAACCGGTAATCAGGATTTTTTTGCCGGCGAGAAAGCCCATACAAACACCTTTAATATATGTAATTAAGATACAGAGGGCGGATTATAGACGAAACCGCGCCCATTGACGCCAATGATCATCGTGAACAGCACTTTAAGCTTTGATTACACGCTGTAAATCAAAGCTTAAAGAGGTGGCAGACACGATATATTTTATAAAGAGTAAGGTAAATCAAGCATTTCTAAAGCTGGGCCATCTGCTGCAGCTAAATGCAAACCATGCTCCAAGCTGGCAATCTGAGCCACCAGCAAGACTTCCCACACACCTTTTTCTGCCTGTGCAGCCAACACCAGCTTACCACTGGCTTGGCCATTCATTTCACTACTAAATACGTCTTGCCCTGCTTCGGCCAGCTCTGTTGCAATGCGAGCACGATACATCCGGCGTTTCAGCTTACCCAAATATTGCGTTCGAGCCACAATTTCCTGCCCCGGGTAGCAGCCTTTGGTAAAACTCACGCCGCCAATTAAATCCATATTGGCCATCTGAGCCACAAAAGCCTCTTGTGTGGCCGCGGTAATCCAAGGCGCACCAGCCCGAATATCGCTCAAACGCCAAAGTGATTCTGCTGCCGCCACAATGCCTGCTGCGGCTAATTGCTGCCAGAGCGCGGGGGCTGCATCTACGCTGATCACCAGTTGATATCGCTGGCCAGGCAAGGCAATCACAGTGCAGTTTTCTGCATGCACGCTGCTAAAATCAGCATCAGGCAAAGCGCCTAATACGGAGGACAATTTTTCAGCCGCTAATGGGCCCGCAACGCCCAATAAGCAAAGCTCGCCGCTGGCATCTCTGGCCTTGGTTTTTGAGCGCATCACAAACATAGACAGCCGCTTTTGAATGGCTTCCTGCAACTCGGCGGCAATCTGCAAGCAGTAATCATCCCCACGGCGAAACACCAGAAAACTAGCCAGCATGCGCCCCTTTGGGGTGGAATAGCTTGAGTATTGCGCCGAGTTTTCGCCCAAAGCCCGCACATCACTGGAAAGCTGGCCTTGCAAGAAAGGCTCTGTTTCATCGCCACTAAAAGCAATCACCGCAAAATTTGTCAGCGGGCTCATCACAGCATTTTCTGCTAAGGCCTGCAGCTCGTCTGCGCCATGTTGCAATTCGCCCTGTAGATCTGTCCAAGCCATGGAATGCCCTGCTGTTTGCTAGAAAAACGCCATTATAAAGATTTTCATGATCAGCAAGCGAATTGGCGGGAGATTAGCGGTGTAAATTTTAATACGGGATATATTCAGGCAAAAGTAAGCGAAGCCCTGCAGAGCACATCCATCCTTGATGTGCTCTGCAGAGTATTCATGTTTGCTTAAAATTGAGGCGTTTTTATACAGGGCAAGCTACTGAAGCAGCTCATTGACGGATGTTGCAGGTGGCTGCTCACCCGTTCTGGCCGCATTACCAGAATTTAATGCCGGCTTGCTAAGATCACCAGACAGACGGATTTGATTTGCAATCGCTAACACGCCCGCTTGCAAGCGCCCCGAAACCGAGCCATTAATCCGGCCTGCGGCAATTTGCACTGCACCCTGAGCATTAAATTTACCCGCCCCCAGTGCCATGCCTTGCAACTGCACGCTGCGGTCACGGATCAGCATTTTCCCTTTTAAAGTATCAAAGCGCGTTTGCCCACCGCGGCCAGCGGGCGTTTCACCCGCACGCAGCTGGGCGACTAAATCCATATTATGAATGGCCCCATCTCGCAGCAAGAAACTGGCATCAAGCTGCGGATGCGCAAAAAGCTTTAAATAATCTGCGGCGCTGTATACAAATTGCACCTCTGCATCCATTCGGCCGGATACAAAAGTAGCCGGGCTGAATATTTTGCTCAGCGGCTCGGTGTGAATCCCCTTGGCCAGCAGTTGCCCTTGTAAGTTCCAGTCGGTTTGCCGGGTTAGCTGTGCCTTACCACTTAAAACACCGCCATAAGTTTCACCCCGGATATCGTCAATCAGCAAGCCTTCCGGTGAGCCTTCGCCGCTTAAATATAATCTTTCAAAGACAACCGGATAGCCAAGAGGAAGCTCCCAGCTGCTGGCTTGTACCGTTACGCCAATATTGTCGCCCTTAGGTTTGATATGCACATCAAGATGGCCTTGTTTATCAGCCAGCTGCAAATCATCCATAGCCCCATTTTTTGCAAACCGGATCACGCCATCAATCGGCCCCAGCTCACCCTGATCTAATATAACGCTGGCCTTCGTCAGCACCACATCACCCAAAGTAATGCGATCTTGCTCGAGTGCGGCAAAGCGTTTAGGCAAGGTAAATGCAAGTGCTGGCTTTAATTTCACCCCCGCCACGGTTACATTTTTCAAACTTTTACCATGTTGAAGCACGTTAAACAGGCTGAGCGGCACACTTATTTGTTCAATTTTCCCTGCTTCACCATCAATTTTTACATTATTAAGCGTAAAAACGGGCCAAGGCTGATAGGAAAACTCGACCGTTTCGAGTGAAACTTGTGCTTGTAACAGCGAAGAAAGGCGTTTTTCCAGCTGAGGTTTATAGTTATTCAAAGGCAAAATCAGCGGCAGACATGCAATTACTACAAAGAATAAAAGTAAACAAAACAACAGTGTTCTTGTTTTTTTCATCATAACGTCTCGAATAATTCATACTTTGTGTTGACAGAAAGGAGTTCGGATTCTACCATACGGGCCTTCATCGATTCCCTGATAGCTCAGTTGGTAGAGCGACGGACTGTTAATCCGCAGGTCCCTGGTTCGAGTCCAGGTCGGGGAGCCAAGTAATCTTACGATACAAGGCTTCGATGATAAAGTAGGTAAAAGTTGTTATTCCCTGATAGCTCAGTTGGTAGAGCGACGGACTGTTAATCCGCAGGTCCCTGGTTCGAGTCCAGGTCGGGGAGCCAAATATTTAAAGGTGCTGCTGAAAAGCAGCTTCTTTTTTCTGAGGTATCGTATTTAGCACTCAGAAATAAAAAACAGTTTTATTCCCTGATAGCTCAGTTGGTAGAGCGACGGACTGTTAATCCGCAGGTCCCTGGTTCGAGTCCAGGTCGGGGAGCCAATATTTAAAGGTGCTGCTGAAAAGCAGCTTCTTTTTTCTGAGGACAAGTAATAAGACCTCAGTCATAAAAAACCAAGTTTTATTCCCTGATAGCTCAGTTGGTAGAGCGACGGACTGTTAATCCGCAGGTCCCTGGTTCGAGTCCAGGTCGGGGAGCCAGTTAAAAAACCACAGTGCAAACTGTGGTTTTTTTTCGTCTGCGGTTTACCTGCCACGCTACTTTACCGACTTCCCAATTGAGCATTTACGCTATGAATCCAAACGAATTAACCGGTCTGCAATTACTGCAAGCCATGGCTGATGGCAAACTGCCTGCGCCCTCCATTACCCAAACCATGCCGATGAGCATGGTGCATATCAGCGAAGGCCTAGTGCGTTTTACCGCACAGGCAGATGAACGGCATTTAAATCCTATGGGGGGCGTACACGGCGGTTTTGCCGCCACCGTACTTGATTCAGTCACCGCCTGCGCCGTACACAGCATGCTGGAGGCAGGGTCCAGCTACGCCACAGTCGATTTAAATGTGAAGATGGTAAAAGCCATTCCTAAAAACACCGGGCTGCTGGCCGAAGGCAAGATCTTGCATATTTCCAAAAGCATCGGTGTTTCAGAAGGATCAATCAAATCAGCAGATGGCACCCTGCTGGCCCACGCCACCGCCACCTGTGTGATTCGGCGCTAGCCCCGGCTCAATGGTAAATAGCCATCAAAGCGTGTGCTTTCCCCGCCAAAAACAAAATCAGGCTTCACTCCAGCCATAACCGGTGCAATACGCGGGCGTTTTACAATCACCCGTTTTTTGGCGATTTGTCTTGCAGGAAATAACAAATCATTCGCATCCGGATCATCGCCAATCACGGTTTGAAATGCCGCCATTTCTTTTTTTGATTTGGCGCGCTTTGTCGGGTCTGGAAACATCGGGTCTAAAAAAACCACGTCAAACTCTGGCTCGACGTCAGGCGGATTAAATAAATAGTTAACCGCCTGGCCTGCCAGCAATTTAGCCAGCTCCTGATGGCCATCGCCAAACACTAAACGCATTCTGCCCACGATTTTGCCAATAGCGGCATCAGCCTGTGCGCGGCGTAAACCATCCAGCAGCAGGGCCACGGCCACAGGGGAGCGCTCGATCAGTGTAACTTCGCAAGCTAAAGAAGCCAGCACAAAAGCATCCCGGCCAAGGCCTGCCGTGGCATCCAGCACTCTGGGTACGTATTCGCCTTTAATCCCCACCGCTTTGGCCACCGGCTGGCCACGACCTCCGCCAAATTGCCGACGATGTGCCGCCGCTCCGCCTACAAAATCGACCGCAACCGTACCTTTCTCGCCAAGAGTCACCAGCTCTAGCCGCTCATTTTGCCAGCAAAGATAATGGGCAGCGCCCTCAGGCAACTCGCTCCAGAGCGGCAAGCCCAAAGCGCTGATTTCTCCGCAAATTTCAGGGCTTGCCCCTGTCTGCAACAAGCCAATCATACCCAGCCTCCCATCATAAACACGGGCCTGTATTGATACTGCGGTCTGCGCGTGGCAGGGTCCTGGCGATAAAATAAACTCAGTTGTTGATACACGTCGGGATAACTCTCAAGCAATAAATGGGGGGCAACAAAGAACGTTTCGCTGCACACAGCCAGACATTCTGCCGGATTTTCTGCCGCATAGAGATCAATTGTGCCGGTTTCGCCCATCGCGGCCTGCCGGCTGATGGCCTGAAACGCCTTAGAAAACACTTTTTTCCAACGTGCGTAGTTCATGCCCTGATGCAGCGGCGGGCAGCCATTGGCGCTGCCGGAGCGCATATCCAGCTTATGCGCCATTTCGTGTATCACCACATTGCTGCTGGGGTGATAAGGCGCTTCAATCACATCCATCATCGATAGCAAAACGGCACCCTGATGCCGCGCCTGCCCGGATAAAACACGCATTTCCTGATGCACAAGACCGATCGAATCAGTGTAAAGATCACGGCTAATAAAACGCCCCGGATACAGCACCACCTCCTGCCAATCGTCATAGGCATCAAAGCCCAGATTAAGAATCGGCAGTGTGGCCTGCACGGCAATCAGCAAGCGCAGCTCATCGTTGATCTCTAAACCATGCACTGGCGTAATGGTCTTGGTATGTAAAAACCATGCGGCGTGGTCTTTGAGCAGAGCCAGATCAGCCTCATTTAAACCACGCAATAAAGGCAAGAGCAGCATCTTTTGCCATAAATGATCTTGTACAGGCTGGCTGGCAAAAAAACGCCGCCGGCTGCGCTGGCGCAAAAAATTAAACATAGGGCTCATCCAGCAAAGGGCATATCCAATGAGATGGGCATGGTTTTATGCAAATCAAGCTGGCAACGGCGGCCCAAAGGTTTTCTCCCAAGCAATATCAGGTAAACTCGCTGACCTTACTGAATCGATCAGATGACAATGACGCTAAAAGGCTCCACTTTGCTGTTTGGCTTAGTTGCAGCATGCTTACTGGCTATCAACTACCAGAAAAGCCCTGCAGACATGCGTTTTGCGCTTGCAAAGCAGCCACATCTCACCGCCAGCACCCCACAAATGGAAGTGCAACGCTTACGTGCGCCCGTGCCTGCTGCGCATAGCGCCAGCATTATTGCGTTACCCAACGGAGAGCGGATCGCTTTTTGGTTTGGCGGCAGCCGTGAAGGCGCTACAGACGTCAGCGTTTGGGCTTCCCGCTATCAAAATGGCCAGTGGATACCCCCATGGATTGTTGCTACACCCGCACAAAGTTCTAAAGACCAGTGGCGCTATATTAAAAAAGTAGGTAACCCGGTGCCGGTGCTCGATAGCCAGGGGCGTTTGCAGCTATTTTATGTATCGGTCTCCATGGGCGGCTGGGCCACCAGCACGCTCAACCGCATGATCTCGGTTGATAACGGCCACAGCTGGGGGCCTGCAAGTAAAATCATCACCAGCCCGTTTTTTAATCTATCCACCCTAGTGCGCACCCATGCCGCCCAGCTTGAAGATGGCGGATTTTTGCTGCCTGTGTATCACGAGCTGGCGCGAAAATTTGGCGAAATACTGCAGTTTGATAAAGACGGCAAACTGGTCCGCAAAATCCGTATGAATGCAGAAGGTGAAAACCTGCAACCCGGCATCATCGCCTACAGCGCCACGGATGCCTTTGCCCTGCTCAGAAACAGCGGGCCTTCCCGCCAGCTTTTACTGCAGCAAACTCACGATGGGGGGGCCAGCTGGTCACCGATTCAAAATCTGAATGTAAAAAACCCTGATTCGGCTATTGCCGTAGAACGCATGCCGGACGGCAGGCTGATCATGGCGCATAACCCGCGTACAGACGGGCGCAGCGAATTAGCACTCAGCATCTCGCCTAATGGTAAAGACTGGAAAAAAGTAAAAGTGATTGAAGATACCCGTGGCATGGAGTTCTCCTACCCCACCCTACTGGTTAACGACGAAATCATGGATCTGGTCTACACATGGGAGCGCTCTGAAATCCGCCATGTACGCTTTAACCGTGCTTGGCTGGATGGAGAAAAATCATGATTGCTTCACTCACAGGATTACTACTCTGGGGCACTACCGGTGCAACACTGGCCGCTGCAGGCTGGAAAAAAAATCGCTTATTAATCGCCGCCGGCGTGCTCCTTATCCTTGCCTCGCCATGGTTACTGGGCCTCTTGAGTATGCCCAGCTTGGCAACGTTGGGCTTGGCCTGCGGCGTATTATTCAAACAAAAACTACGCCCGGCCTTAGCGGGCTGGTTGCTGCTCAGCGGCCTTGCACTCTATTCATCGGCGCTGGGATTTTGGGCTTTTGATGTGTATGTGCTGGGCTATGCGCCACAAGTGCTGCTGATCTGGTGCGCCATCTCACTGGCCCTTGCCTGGCAACAAGGGCATAAAGCTTTAGCCATCGCTTGGTTGCTGGCACTGGCACTGTTTCCGCTTGGTGTGCTGGAAAGTGCCAATCTGTGGGATGCCCTGCTCGACCCGATGGCAATGATCACCGGCGCGGTGGCTTTATTGCTGAGCTTAAAATCAAAGGCTGATTAATCCAAAGTGCGCCGGTAAAACTTCAGCGCAATCAGCATAATCAGCGAGGCAAAAGCAAAGAGTGGCCACTATAGCGGCCATTAATATCCAACACTGATTAATCCAAAGTGCGCCGGTAAAACTTCAGCGCAATCAGCATAATCAGCGAGGTAAAGGCAAAGAGTGGCCACTATAGCGGCCATTAATATCCAGCACTGATTAATCCAAAGTGCGCCGGTAAAACTTCAGCGCAATCAGCATAATCAGCGAGGTAAAGGCAAAGAGTGGCCACTATAGCGGCCATTAATATCCAGCACTGATTAATCCAAAGTGCGCCGGTAAAACTTTAGCGCAATCAGCATAATCAGCGAGGCAAAAGCAAAGAGCGGCCAGATGTCGGGCCACAAATCAACCCAGCTGTTGCCTTTCAGCAAGATGCCCCGAATCAGCCGGTTAAAGTGAGTTAAGGGCAATATTTCACCAATAGCTCTTGCCCATGCCGGCATGCCGTTGAAAGGGAACATAAAGCCCGACAAAAGTAAGTTGGGCATAAAGTAGAAGATGGTCAGCTGCATAGCTTGCAGCTGATTCTGCGCCAGCGACGACAAGGTGATTCCAACCGTCAGGCTGGTGGCTACATAAATCAGCGTCACGCAATAAACCGCAAATAAGCTGCCCTGAAACGGCACGGAAAAAGCCCAATATGCAGCCAGCAAAATAATACTGCTTTGCACCAAGCCGATCAGCACATAGGGAATGATTTTGCCGCTCATCACTTCCAGCGGTGTAACGGGCGTGGCCAGCAGGTTTTCCATAGTGCCGCGCTCTCTTTCCCGCGTCATCGCCAGCCCTGTCATCATCACCATCGTCAGCGTTAAAATCACCCCCATCAGCCCCGGCACCACATTGTATTGCGTGATGCCTTCGGGGTTGTAATGCCGATGCACATTCACACTGAAGGCCGGCCCCGCAGCTTGCGACTCTTGCAAAGCGCGCTCCTGTACGATCACCGCCTGAGCAATTTGCTGCACCGCGCCCAGCGCCATGCCGGTGGCAGCAGGATCGGTGGCATCGGCTTCGAGCAGCATTTCTGGCTGCCCGCCACGCAACAGCTCACGCGTAAAATCGGCGGGGATATGCAGCACAAACTGCACCTTGCCCTGAGCCAAGGCTCGCTCCGCTGCAGCTTCATCGGGTATTGAGCCAACAATCTTAAAATAATCAGAATGCGCCATCGCAGCCACAAAGCTGCGGGTGATTTCGCTATGATCACTGAGTAAAACAGCAGTAGGCAGCTGGCGCGGATCGGCGTTAATGGCATAGCCAAAGAGAATCAGCTGCACGACAGGCAGGCCAATAATCATGCCAAAAGTGACTCTGTCCCGCTTAAGTTGCAAAAACTCTTTGCACACCATTCCCCACCAGCGCGTCCAGGACCAATTCATCGCTCGCCCCCAAAATTATCTTGAGCACGCTGCATCAAATAAATAAACACGTCTTCTAATGAGGTGGCAATCGGCGTGACATGGTTAATCCCCAATGCAGCAAAGCATGCTTCAACCCTGGCCGCATCGTGGCCGCTGACATGCAGCATTTCGCCAAACACCACCGTTTGGGCAATTGCCGCTTGGGCACGCAGCTGATCAGACAAGCCGGTTAAACCTTGGCCCGCTATCTGCCAGGTCTGCAGGTTTTGCTCTGCAATAATTTCACTGGCACGTCCCTTAGTCAGTAAGCGGCCATAAGCGATATAGGCCAGCTGATGGCAGCGCTCGGCCTCGTCCATATAGTGAGTACTAACCAAGACCGATATGCCCTGAGCCGCCAGCCTGTGCAGCTCTTCCCAAAAATCCCGCCTGGCGGTTGGATCCACGCCGGCAGTGGGCTCATCCAGCAGCAGTAATTTAGGCTGGTGCAGCATACAGGCAGCAAGTGCCAGCCTTTGCTTCCAGCCGCC
Organism: Iodobacter fluviatilis; assembly: GCF_900451195.1. Taxonomy (NCBI): domain Bacteria; kingdom Pseudomonadati; phylum Pseudomonadota; class Betaproteobacteria; order Neisseriales; family Chitinibacteraceae; genus Iodobacter; species Iodobacter fluviatilis. The sequence continues at coordinate 804,253 of NZ_UGHR01000001.1, read as the reverse complement.
CGATAACGAGCCGGTAAGTTGCTTAGCCCGGGATTGCAGCCCTAGGCTTTCAAGCGCCCTGTCCACCACTTCAATGCGATTGGGCATCTGATACATACGGGCGACAAAATCTAAGTTTTCACGGATGGAAAGATCATCCCAATAAGAAAACTTTTGTGTCATATAGCCCACATTGCGTTTAATCCCGGCGGCCTGGCTGCGAATATCAAACCCTAGGCAGCGACCACTGCCTGCATCCGGCGTTAGCAAGCCGCACATCAGACGTATCGAAGTGGTTTTGCCGCTGCCATTCGGGCCTAAAAAACCATAAATCTCGCCCCGTCCCACCTGCAATGACAAGTCATTTACCACGTGTTTATCGCCAAAGTGCTTGTGCAAGCCTTGCACATCGATGACCCAATCACTCATGGAGTCACCGTAACCGGCTGGCCGGGATGCAGTGCTTTGGGGTTTTCGAGTACGGCCTCAAGGCGATAAACCAATTTGCTGCGAGTTTGCTCGCTGTAAATCACCGGCGGAGTGTATTCAGCAAGGGCAGAAATAAAATCCACTTTGGCCTGGACAGGGGCGGCGCACTGATCACAAGTGGCCTTGATCTTCTGCCCAAGTTTAAATTGGCTTAAGGCGCTTTCAGGCACAAAAAAACGCAGCTTAATCTGCTCTGGCGGCAGAAGCTTAACGACGGGTGCACCCGCTTTAATCCATTCGCCTTCCCTGTAAAGCGTATCCACCACTAGGGCGGATTTGGGCGCAGCCACGCTTTTTTGCTCTACCAGCCACCTCGCTTGCTGCAAGGCGGCCACGGCGGCTGACCACTGCGCCTTGGCGGCTTTGAGCTGCTGATCGCGGGCCGGAAGCGCAGCAACCTGCTGTTGATTTTGTAATTCGCGCACGCGGGCGGCGCTGCTTTCGGCGGCGGCAAGCGCCTCATCCAGCTGAACTTGTGAAACGGCGTGCTCCGCATAGAGCTGGCTGATGCGGTTTTTTTGCCGCAAAGCATCATGAGCGGTGGCACGGGCCTGAATCAGCTGCTCGGCAATCACAGCGATTTCCGGCGCTCGTTTTCCCGACTGCAAATCCTGCCACTGTGAATGGGCGGCCTCGACCTGCTGCTGTGCCTGATTTTGGGCGGCCATTTCTTTTTCGGCATCTAAGGCAAATAAGGGCACTTTGGCAAGAACCTGCTGACCCCGTTTCACCCAAAGCTGATCGAGACGCCCTGCCTGTGAAGATGAGATATACACATAATCCCCTTCCGCATAGCCCTGATAACTTGCCCGCTCTGACACGCTGCATCCGGACAGCAGCAAAACCAAGCCGTAAACCCAAGATGGCTGCATAAGAATCCTTATGAAATCTTTCTTCAGCCTAGACCTTACACCAAAGAAAGTCATAGCAACTGCGATGACGTCAAGCTATGCCCTTGGGCCCACAAAAAAAGGTGCAAGAAAATAGTATTTTCTTTGCACCTTTTTGAATCAAACCGCTCATTAAGCCGTTTACATCCCCGCCTCAACCAGCATTTCCCGCGTCAGCAAGAATACAAAACCATCACCGCTTTCGGTATCCAGCCACACAAAAGGTAACTCAGGGAAGCTGGCTTCCAGCTCTTCACGGTTGTGGCCAATTTCTACCACCAGCACGCCCAACGGATTCAGGAAGCGAGTGGCTTCTTCCAGAATACGGCGGGTAATATCTAAGCCATCTTCACCGCTGCCCAGGGCCATTTCCGGCTCGTGCAGATATTCTGGAGGAAGCTCTTCTACCGAATGCGCGTCTACATAAGGTGGATTAGAAATAATCAGGTCGTACAGCTCGCCTTCAACTGCGCTGAATAAATCGGAATCCATCAGATCAATGCGCTCGCCCAAGCTATATTCCAACACATTGATTTCCGCCACATCCAGCGCGTCTGGCGACAAATCCAGCGCATCAATCGCGGCATCAGGGAAGGCATCGGCCATCACAATCGCAAGGCAACCGGAGCCGGTACATAAATCCATCGCGCGGTGAATCAGCTCTGGGTATTCAATCCACGGTGTTAAGCCGCCCTCACGGATAATCTCGGCAATAAACGAGCGCGGCACAATGGTGCGCTCATCAACATAAAATTTATACTCGCCAAGCCACGCTTCCTTGGTTAAGTAAGCAGCCGGTTTGCGGGTTTCTACACGCTCTTTTAATACCGCCAACACTTGCGTTAATTCTTCTGGCAGTAATTTTGCGTCGTACATGGGCTCTAAGCGATCGAGCGGCAATTTCAGCGTGGCTAAAATCAAATAAGCCGCTTCATCCCAGGCGTTGTCAGTACCATGGCCATAAAACAATTCGGCCGCGTTGAAACGGCTGACCGCAAAGCGATGTAAGTCGCGCACGGTGGTTAAGTGTTGCGAAGCGTGATCAAACATTGCGCTATTCCGTCAGGTTTAAATATGGGCGTTAGTTTAACCGATTGGCGGGCTTAGAGCCTGTTTCACTGTTGTCCGATGGTCGGTCAGGGTATGCAGCGGGCCTCGCTTCGTGTAAATTGGAACGTTGTTCTTATTTTTCGGAAAGAAACACGCATGACATTCGCATCGCTCGGGCTGGCTCCGGAAGTGCTCAAGGCAGTCGCCGAGCAAGGTTATGAACATCCGACGCTGATTCAAGCGCAGGCCATCCCTGTCATTCTGTCCGGACGCGACGTTCTCGGTGCAGCACAAACAGGCACCGGTAAAACAGCTGCGTTTACTTTACCGATCCTCACCAAAATCGCTAAACACGCGAACACCAGCGCGTCCCCTGCACGTCACCCGATTCGTGTATTAATTCTTACACCGACTCGCGAGCTGGCCGATCAGGTTTCTGAAAGCGTGACCACCTACAGCAAGCACATGCCGCTACGCAGCCATGTTGTATTTGGTGGCATGGATATTAAGGCGCAAATCCCAAAATTGCGGGAAGGTGTAGAAATCCTGGTCGCAACGCCTGGCCGCTTGCTCGATCATATCCAGCAAAAATCGGTTAATTTATCGCAAGTTGAAATTCTGATTCTAGATGAAGCCGATCGCATGCTCGATATGGGTTTTATTTTAGATATCCGTAAGATTTTTGAGCTGTGCACTACGCGCAAGCAAACGCTGCTGTTTTCAGCCACCTTTGCACCAGAAATCAAAAAGCTGGCCGAAGACTTTATGCACGACCCTGAAGTCATCGAAGTCGCGCGCCAGAATTCAGCCAATGAATCGGTAAAACAAGAGCTGCATCCGGTAGAAAACAGCCGCAAAAAAGCCCTCGTTGCCCATTTGATTCGCACCCACAATATGGGGCAGGTCATTGTATTTTGCCGCACCAAAATTGGCGCAGAGCAATTGGGCCGCGAGCTGAAACGCGCTGGTTTTTCTGCCGAAGCCATTCATGGCGACCGCACTCAGCAATCCCGTCTGGAAACGCTGGCGGCATTTAAAGATGGCAGCCTTAAAGTATTGGTCGCCACCGATGTAGCCGCTCGCGGCTTAGATATTAACGAGCTGCCCTTTGTCATTAACTTTGAGCTGCCAACCAATCCAGAAGACTATGTGCACCGCATTGGCCGTACTGGCCGCGCAGGCGCATCAGGAATTGCGATTTCTTTAGTCGCACCAGAAGAAGAAAAAGCTTACCTTGGCATTCAAAAAATGCTCAAACGTGATCTGCCTCTGATTCCGGTTCCGGGCTTCTCACCAGGCACTACACCGCTTGAAACCACGCCTCAACCAAGCCGAGGACGCGACCGTATTCCTGCTGCACGCTCTGCTGCTGCACCTGTTGCAGCGCTGACCCGCAATATGAATACACCACCAAGCAGCCGGGCCCGCGCACAAAGCTATGACGAAATGCCGGATGCACCACTGTCTAAGCTTAAGCGTGCACCGCAAATTGCAGCGCTCTTTTTGCCGCCAAAGTATCAGGTCACCAACTAAGCCAGCCATGAATGATTTTTCCCAACGCTGGACCACACGACTTCATCAGGGCTTCCCCCTTTTAAAAGCCATGCAGGTTCAGCTTTTGGGAGATCAATCCGATTGGCAACTAACTGCCCCCTACGGCCCTAATCAAAACGATCATCACAGCGCATTTGGCGGTAGCATCAGTACGCTGGCCACTATTGCAGGTTGGTTGTGGGTATCTGAATTAGCAGGACCAGATATAGAGGTGGTGATTCAAACCGGCAGTACCCACTTTTTAATCCCCTTGCAAAGCGACCTCATCGCCAAGGTTTGCCCACCAGACGCGAGCCAAACCGCACGTTTTTTACAAATGCTGCAACGTAAAGGGCGGGCCAGAATGGCGCTGGAAATCACGGTAGGTGACGCAACAGGCAAGATTGCCGCACGCTTTAATGCTCAATATGTAGCAGGCTGATGCTTCAGCGATCTTGCCGCCTTGAAATAATTAAAGTACATTAAGCCTTCCCCCATTCTTATCGTCAAAGTAATGATTATGCAAAACTCCCCACTTAGCCAAACAACAGCTCCGCTGCTGTGTTTGCATGTGGCTTCCATCAATCTGCTTGGCAATAATAAACCGAAGAAACAGCTGTCCCTCTGACGGAGCAGCCTTCCCGTCAGACGACAGCCGACGGGAATCAGTAAACCAATCCACCTCATCTATTCCCTGAGCGCTTCAAATCTGAAGGCATGGCCTCCCATGGTTGGCACCGCACAGGAGCAAATATATGATTGAATTTTCAGGCATTTGGGTCCCCATGGTCACGCCCTTTTTAAACGGGCAAGTTGATCTGGCCGCCGCAGCCCGCTTGGCAAAACACCTAGCAGAACAAGGCGCAGATGGCTTGGTCGTTTGTGGCACCACGGGCGAATCCGCCACGCTATCAACATCAGAGCAACATCAACTCCTTGCGGCAGTCTTAACCGCAGTCAGCAAAGATTTCCCCGTGGCCTTTGGTATTAGCGGCAACAATACGGCGGAAGTGGCTCAAGCAGCAGCGGCACTGAACAATATGCCCATCGCCGCGCTATTAGTTTCTGCCCCCTATTACGTAAGGCCATCCCAATCGGGGATTTTGCAGCATTTTGAAGCCATTGCTGCAGCAAGCCACCATCCTCTTATTATTTATAATATTCCCTATCGCACCGGCGTAACCATAGAGCCGGCCACCATTAAAGCGCTCAGCCTTAATCCGCAATTTGTGGCGATTAAAGAAAGTGGCGGCGGGCAAATAGAGCCTATTTATCAGATAATCAATGAAACCCCACTCAAGTTTTTAAGCGGTGAAGATCATCTTATTTTTATCAGCAGCTGTATGGGTGGCCATGGCGCAATTGCTGCGGCCGCGCATATCCGGCCTGATTTATATAAAAAGATGCTGAGCTATATCCAAGAAGGTAATTTAGCCGCGGCCAGAATCATTGATCTGCAATTACGCCCGCTGATTAAGTTGTTATTTTCCGAACCCAACCCTGCAGTGATTAAAGCAGCACTGGCCATGCAGGGATTAATACATGACGAGCTCCGCTTACCGATGACTTCTGCATCAGCAGAAACAAAATCAAAATTAAGCATGTTGCTCGCTGAAATAAACGCTATTTAGCATCTGCATAAAAAAGCACTTATTGTCTGTAAGTGCTTTTTTTCGAGTATTTATTTCTGTGCTCCCCATTTTGCTTTAATTTGCTTTAACTTACCGTTATCCGCAACGATTCTATAGCCTTGCTCAAACTGGCTAAGCGCCCATAAGCCTTTGGGATGCTGAATACTAAAGCCAATAAACACATCTTGTTTGGTGCTTGGGAATATCATTTCTACTTGCCCTGCCACGCCCGCGTTTTCTGCCCAATACCCAGGAATCTGTATCTCATTTGCCATCACCAGAGCAGCATCCAGGCTTTTGCCTGCTAATTGTTTTAAATTAATTTGCTCACTATTGCCCATCACAAAAATAACTCCTTTTTTAGGCAACTGACTGGCACTGGGCGGGTATTCATAGCCATTGACCACGCCTATTTTTAAGCCAGGTTTGAGCTGTGCCTCGCTCTTTGCCCCAATAGGATTCGCTTTATTCTGAAAGTAAACCGGTGTGACCGTATAAAGCGGTACGCTGGGGAATTTAATTTTTCCATTCAATGCAGGCTCCCAAGCCATATTAAAACAAGCAATGGCGCGGGCCTCTAAAACCATATTTTTACAGCGCGCATAGGGCACGACTTTAAGCTTTGCTTCAACGCCTGCTGCAGCATAAATAGCCACAATCAATTCATTGCTATAGCCCGTGCCATCGGCTTTAGAAAAAGGCTCAGCCGCATTTTCTACCATCAGCTCCACAACCGGCCGGGCAGAATATGCAGGCCCCATTAACAGGCTGCTTAACACTCCACAACACATAAAACGCATCACGCCACCCCGCGTATTATTCCAAATCTAAATTTAGTTACATTCTGAGGCTTAGCTTTATATCTGCAGGGATTGCCAGACAAGCGAAGCGGCAGTATCCGTCTTGCTTTCAATAAGCGATGGGCAGTGAATACCCGGTTTTAAAGCATATTTAGTTCTTAAAAACTGAATTAAATAAAGAAAAATTCGCGATCCCATTGACATGCCATTTTATGGCATTAAGATACGCCCATTGGTAAATTAGGATTTAATGATATGCGATTAACCCGTATAGCACTGCTTCTGAATTTCGCTATCGCAGGCTATACACACGCTTTAGTGCTTGATTTAGGTGTGGCCAATGAATACAACGGTTTTTTCTTTGCAGATGTCAATACGGCAGCTTACGTCGAAGGGCGTCTGGCAGTAGGCGGCAATTTAAATGCAGGGTTTGATGTGGGCTATCGCAATGCCCATGATTCCTCTGCTCCCTCTCTTGTGGTGGCAGGCAATGTATTGCTAAGTACTGCATGGGGCAAAGCAGGCATTATCTCGAATGGGCCGGTAAAAAACATAGATACCAACACAAGCATCGGTCTTAGCCCTGCCATTTGGGTATCTAAGGGGCCTAATCGTCCCAACGGATTACAAATGGGTGATTTGGTCTATGGTGGCAAACTGAATGCCGCCAGCTGGCAATATGCTACAGCGATCCCCAGTGCTACTGTGATTAATTTTGCAGCTGCAAAAATTCAACTTTCTGCTCTGTCAAAAAAATTAGCTCAACTGCCAGCGATAGGACAATGGCGTGCAGAAGCTGAAGGTTTGGTGCTCAGCGGAAATGGCCAATCCGATTTACAAGTTTTTAATCTTGGCGATACTGCAATCACGAATGTTTACCTTAAAAATATCAAACCAGACGCACACATCATCATCAACAGCACACTGAGCAAAGCAGATTTTTCTGGCCATTATGGAGGGGAGCACGCAGATTCTGCCGACACAATGGCAAAGCACCGCGATCGCATTATCTGGAATCTCAGCCATGCGCGGCAGATAAATATCAGTCGCTTTGTAAACGGCAGCGTACTGGCCGTAAATGCCGATGTGATTGGCTCCGGCCATATTGAGGGCACACTGATTGCTAATTCCTTAAGCAATGGCAATTTAGAAATAGGCTATGAGCCATTTAAATCCATAACCATGCCCTCCCTGATATCAAAGCCAGAATTCTGTGCATTGATAAGCTTCGGGCTGGCAAGCGTCATCATGGGGCTTCGCCGTAAAAAAAAGAGCAAATACCTAGCTGAATTAACTGACAGAGCTCAAGTCAACACCCTCTCCGGATGGGTATAAACAGTAAAACGCTGCCCGCGCACAAAGCCGAGCAGGGTGATATTGGCCTGCCTTGCTTGCTCTATCGCCAGATGGCTTGGGGCGGATATCGCTGCGATGATGGGCATTTGGGCGCGGGCAGCTTTTTGGACCAAATCGTAAGACAGTCGTGAAGACATCAGGAGCAGGCCATCCGGCCTTTGCCGCTGGCTGGCTAAATGGCCAATCAGCTTATCGAGCGCATTATGGCGGCCTAAGTCTTCAAATACCGTTAACTGCCCTGCTGCCCACCAGCCTGCGGCATGCACGCCCCCCGTTTGCTGGTTTATGGTTTGCAGCTGACTTAAGGCCTGCATTCCGGCCAGAATAGCCTGCGGTTCAATTTGAAAATCAGAATCAAACGCGGGTGGCGCACGCATCACCTCGGCCAGCTGCTCGCTGCCACACAGACCGCATGCGGTGCGGCTTTGCAGATTACGACGACGGCTGCGCAGCTTGGCGGCAAATTCATTGGGGATTTGTAAATGCGCCTCATAGCCATCGTGGCTGGGTCTGATTTCTAAGGCCAGTATTTGATAATAAGCCTCAACAATGCCTTCGCTCAGGCTAAAGCCAATCGCTAGTTGCTCCAAATGCAGTGGGCTGCACAGCATCACCAGATAGGCTACGCCGTTGTAGACCAAGAGCAGCGGTACTTCTTCTGCCACCTGCTGCTCCAGCAATTGTAAGCCATCATCAACATAAAAATGTGCTGTTACGGTTTGAATACCCTCGCTCATGCTTGCAGATAAACCACTAAGGCTTTACTGGCCGGCGTCATTGCGCCAACGGCGTAGTAATCCAAGGGCACCAGCGGATTGGTTTCCGGAAAATACGCAGCCAGGCAACCACGCGGCGTATCAAAAGGCTGCAGGCGAAAATCATTCACCTGACGCTCACGGTCAAACCACACAGAAACGATATTCACATACTGATCGGCCTGCAAGCCCAGCTCGGCCATGTCCTCAGCATTGATAAACAATACTTTTCGCTCATTTTGAATGCCGCGATAGCGATCATTTCTGCGGTACACCGTAGTGTTGTACTGATCGTGGCTGCGAATCGTTGAAAGGAGCAGCAGTGAATGTGTGGTCAATCCCTGTAGCTGATCACGGACAGACGCTTGCAAAGCATGCACTTTAAAACGCGCCTTACCCACCACCCAATGCCTCTCCCTTGCCGTATTGCCCAGATAAAACCCGCCAGGCACGCGCACCCGCTGATTAAAATCGGCAAAGCCTGGAATCGCGGCGGCGATTAAATCGCGGATTAAATCGTAATCCTGAATCAAGGCCATAAAATCTATAGGGCTATTACTCAGCGTGGCGGCAGCCATACGCGCCACTATTTCTGGCTCGGACAATAAATGCGGAGACGCAGGCGTTTTAATGCCGTGCGTCAGGTGCACCATACTCATCGAATCTTCAACCGTAATGCTTTGCGGCTGCTCGTTTTGCAGATCGATTTCAGTGCGGCCCAAGCAAGGCAAAATCAGCGCATCCAGCCCCGGCACAAGGTGCGATCGATTCAGCGTGGTGGTGATATGCACCGTCAGGTTTTGCTTACGTAATGCCGCATGCGTTCGTTCAGTATCCGGCGTGGCAGCAGCAAAGTTACCCCCCATGGCGATAAACACCTTGCCAGCGCCAGACTCCATTGCGGCTATGCTTTCCACCACATTGCGCCCTTGCTGGGATGGCGGCGTAAAGCCACAGGCCTTACCTAACTGCTGCAAAAAGGCCGCGCTGGGGCGCTCATTAATCCCCATGGTGCGATCGCCCTGCACATTAGAATGCCCGCGCACTGGGCAAACACCTGCGCCGGGCTTGCCGATATTGCCTTTCACCAGCAACACATTGCAGAGCATCTGGATGGTCGCCACCGCATGCTGATGCTGGGTAATACCCATACCCCAGGTAATAATCGTCGCCTTGCTCTGGATATACACATCACCAAGCTGCTTTAATTCGGCCAGCGTTAAGCCGCTATGGCTGACCAGATCTTCCCAGGAAGTCGCAGCAATATCGGCCACCAGCGCCTCATAGCCTTCGGTATGCTCGGTAATAAAAGCCTGATCGGCAGCGCCAGCCTCTAGCACCGATTTAAGCAGTGCCTTAGCAATCGCCAGATCGCCGCCCAGCTGTGGCTGTACATAGAGCGAGGCAATGGGGGAAGCAGAGTTACGCAACATTTGCAGCGGATTTTGCGGGTCTTGAAATGAAACCAAACCACGCTCTTTGAGTGGATTAATCACCACAATCTTGCAGCCCCGCTCTGCTGCTTCATGCAAAGTACCCAGCATGCGCGGATGATTAGTGCCGGGGTTTTGCCCAAAAATAAAAATCGCTTCGGCAAGATCAAAGTCTTCCAGCGTTACCGTGCCCTTACCCACGCCAATGCTGGCATTAAGCGCAAAGCCGCTGGGCTCATGACACATATTCGAGCAATCGGGCATATTATTCGTGCCATAAAGCCGCACAAAGAGTTGATATAAAAACGCTGTTTCATTGCCGGTGCGCCCCGAGGTATAAAAATGCGCCTCGTCAGGCTTTATCTCTTTCAAATGCCTTGCAATCAACTGAAACGCATCATTCCAGCTAATCGGAAGGTAGCGATCGCTTGCGGCATCAAAGCGCATTGGCGCGGTCAGCCTGCCCTGCTGCTCCAGCGAATAATCATCCCATCGCTGCAAATCGCTGACGGTATGCTCTGCAAAAAAATCCACCTCAACTCGCTTAGATGTAATCTCATGGCCAATGGCCTTGGCCCCGTTCTCACAAAATTGCACACGAGTATTAGGCTTATCCGGCCAAGCACAGCCGGGGCAATCAAAGCCATCGGGCTGATTGGCATTGGCCAAGGCAATCACGGACTTGCCCGCATGACTTGGCTCGATGGTGGCAAGCGTCGCTTTAAGCGCCCCCCAACCACCCGCTGGCGCTGGAATTTTTTGTGGCATTGTGATTTTCCTAAGCTCTATTGCATATTGAGAGCAAACGCTCCGATCAGGATTGCCTTAGGCTTTATTGCATAGTGAACGCTCCGAGCGGCTCGATCAGCCCATCCCCTGCTCAATCTTACTGAGGACAGATATTTCAAGCTAGTAATCTTTCAGCCAATATTCACGTAAGTATCTCCCCAACAGCTCCACTGTCAAGCGCTCAAACACAGCCATCTAGATACAAATAGCATAAAGCCCACCAGCGCAGTGCATTAGAATAGCGCCCATAAAAATGATTCTTAATCAGGGTATCAAAATGAGTTTGGCAGCAACCTTCTTTCGCTGGCATCGCTGGATAGGCTATCTGGTGGCATTTCAAGTTTTAGCATGGATACTAGGCGGGCTACTCTTTGCTTGGCTGCCTTTTCAAGATTGGATTAAATGCGGCGAAGTCATGGAAAAACCACGCCAGCCGCTCCCCGCAAATTGGGCTACCCAGATCGGCCCCATGCCAACAAATAAAGGCGCTTTGCTCGGTGTGCAAAGCATTGCCACAGCTACTGGCCCTGCACTCAAACTACGTTTTGAAAAAGAAGAGCTGCTCTTCAGTACGGCAGGAGGCGCAGTTCTAGCCGCCAATGCCAGCAATATCAGCCAGTTTGCTCGCAGTATCTATAAGGGTGAAGGTAAATTAGCTGAAGTCATCAAAATCAAAGAAGCCCCCCGCCGCCTAGGCATGGTGCATGAGTTTTCTGCCCGCCAAAATATATGGGTGGCGCAATTTGATGATGCCCTGCAAAGCCGCTTTTACTTTGACGGCCAGAGCGGCGAGCTATTAGCTGCTCGCAACGAAGCGTGGGTGATTTACGACTTTTTCTGGCGTTTACATGTGATGGATTACAGCGAGGGCGAGGATTTTAACAACAGCCTACTGCGCGGCACCTCTATCGTAGCCATGGGGCTGACTATCACCGGCTTTGCACTGAGCTTTTTTGCGATCAGGCGTAGCTGGCGAAGGAGGACTAAGCTAGTAAAACCCACATCTTGAACCACAGAGGGCACGGAGAAAAACAGATCCCTCGTAGGACGGGTGAAACCCCATACGCGTAAGCACTTTGTTTTTCATCTGCAAACAGCGAAAAATCTATTGTCCACACTCTCTGCACGGGGCTTTTAGAGTCCCCTTGAAACCGCGACACGAGGAACAAACGGGCGGGGTTTCTTTGATGCCTGTTTGAGCGAAGCGAGTTCCGCAGCCGCCGCTCGATTGTCCGCAGATGAGGGGCCTTCGTGTTTCGTGGGGCGGCCTTCTTTGCTTACTTTCTTGGCCGTTCAAGAAAGTGAGTCCCGCGCGGGGGACTCCCGCACCAAAATCAACGTGCCGAAGGCACTAATAAAAAAGTCTTTTGACTTTGCTTAGCTCGTATGGTGCTTCACCCGCCCTACAATACATCAGGCCTGATGAGCGCCAGACTGATCATCCCTTAAACGAAAACAGGCACGCTCGAATAAATCCTGTATATCAGGCTCTAGCTCACAGGCATCGGCCAATCGCTCCAACAAATTAGCCGCTTGCTGTGCGGCATGATGGCAGCCCGTTTCATGGTGCTTCAGTAAAAGGCTTAAAGCGCCAATACATAAATCTCCATTGCCCATTTCCTGCCCTCACAAGCTTGATGAAAGAATGATTTATCAGTGTAATATAATTGATATTAATTATCATTTATATTTTATATCAAGATAAACGATCCCATTTTCAAAGCCAGCCCCAGCAAAGCACACACCCCAATCACATGAATCACCGATCTTTTATATCGGAACAAAGCCACCGCAGCAGCCAGTGCGATCAGCGCTGATCGCCAGTCAAACACGCCAGCAAAGCCCGTAGGCCACAGCACGTGATAGCCAAAAAACAGCGCCAGATTTAATATCACCCCAACAACCGCAGCCGTAATGGCAGTGAGCGGCGCGGTGAATTTCAGATCGTTATGCGTAGCTTCCACCATCGGCCCACCGGCCAGAATCAAAATAAACGAAGGCAAAAAGGTAAACCAAGTCACCAAGGTGGCGGCAGCAGCGCCTGCCCAAAACAAGCTGTCCGGCCCGAATAATCCCTTGCTGTAGCCGCCAACAAACCCCACAAAAGCAACCACCATAATCAAGGGGCCAGGGGTCGTTTCACCGAGCGCCAAACCATCGATCATTTGCACTGGCATCAGCCAGCCATAATGATCCACCGCGCCCTGATAGACATAGGGCAGCACGGCATACGCACCACCAAACGTCAGCAAAGCAGCCTTGCTAAAAAACCAGGCCATTTGCGTAAAGGTATGCTCCCAGCCGTAGCTTGCCAGTAACAACCCCATAGGAATCAGCCAAAGCAGCAGGCCCACGATGGCAATTTTAATTAAGCCTGCCCAGCGAAAACGCGCATGTTCTGGTGTTGGCGTATCGTCATCAATCAGCGCAGGGCCAAAAGAAAGGTCGCTCTTACCATGGCCACCGCCCGCACTAAATTGCTCTGGAGCAATGCGCCCACCAACATAGCCAACTAAAGCCGCTACCGCAACAATCATAGGAAAAGGCAGTTTTAAAACAAAGATGGCAAGAAAAGACGCAGCGGCAATCGCCCACAGCGTATTGTTTTTCAGCGCCCTAGAACCGATGCGATGCGCGGCTTGCAGCACAATCGCCGTAACCGCAGGCTTAATCCCATAAAACAATCCCGCCACCAAGGGCTGATTGCCAAAAGCGATATAGACCCAGGAAAGCGCAATCAGAATAAATAATGATGGCAAAACAAACAGCACACCCGCAGCGATGCCGCCACGGGTTTTGTGCATCAGCCAGCCAATATAAGTCGCCAACTGCTGCGCCTCAGGCCCAGGCAGCAGCATGCAGTAGTTCAGCGCATGCAAAAATCGCCGCTCAGAAATCCAGCGCCGCCGCTCTACCAGCTCCTGGTGCATGATAGAAATCTGCCCGGCAGGCCCGCCAAAGCTAATCAAACCTAATTTCAGCCAAAATAAAAAAGCCTGCCAAAAGCTCACTGCTTGCGGTGCGACTTGGGGAGTTTCAAGCTGGGGCATACGATTCTCTGGCAGCTGGGGATTGGATGGCCGGTATTCTTATAAACGCATTTCTAAAACCGCCCTTGCCGTCATCTCGCTCTGGCTGGTGGTGGTTTGCTGGCGAATTCCGTTTTGATCTGTATAAAGAGATTCGGCGATATGGTCTTCAGCCAATATATTGGCAAATGAAATACGCAATTGCATTGCCGGGCTGATTTTCCATAAGCCATATACATCGAGCGTGCGTTTGGCTGGGTTGATTGCAGCCTGAGTATTCGAAAGCTGGGTCTTCGCCGCACTCTGAAAATTATAATTGCCACCTAAAGTCAGAAACTCACCCGGCAATTTATAATCCACCCCAAAATTAGCACTCACAGGCGTTTGCTGATCTAGGCGATTATCCGGCCCTGCTATTGATTCAACTTCCGACCAATTAGCCGCCACATTAGTGCGAATATCTAAAGCAGGTGCATCAGGCCAATACTGTTTTAAATTAAATTTGGCTTCTAATTCTAAACCACGCAACAGAGCCCGGCCCTGATTAAAAGGTTGAGAAACCCACAGGCCATTTATTTTCATCAGAGTTGGCAAGATCACATCATCAATTTGGCGAGCATAAATACTGGCACTAAGTACCCCGCCTTTTTCCAGATAATGCTCAATGGCCAGATCAGCGCCCCAAGCTAATTCAGGGCGTAAATCCGGATTGCCCTTAGTGTCTGGCGTGGTAGCGCTATTATCATTGGCCACATTACGCCGTGGAATTAAATCGCGGGTATTGGGCGCTTTATAGGTGCGGCTCAGCGCAAATCTCAGCTGATCTTTTTCAGCGAACTTCCATAGTGTTTGCAAAATAGGGCTAAGCACAGCAGAGCGATTAGCCACGTCATCCAGAGTATTGCCCTCGCTTTGCGTCGCAATCCCTTCCCAACGCAAGCCCATATAGAGCGACCATTGCGGCAAGATTTCCCATTCATCCTGAGCAAATACAGCAAGGCGCTCTACCTTGGCGGTATATGAATCATCCCGATAAACACTTGGCTTTCCATAAGCTATTTCCTGCCTGAGCCTATCCTCAGCACGCCAATTATATTCAGCCTCCCAGCCGGTAACAAAAGAATGGCCCTCAATATAGCCATTTAAATATTTGCCACTCAGACTAAGGCCATAATCGCTGGCCAGCGAGTTGATATTGCGGCTGAGCGCAGGCAAATCCTTTGCATCATAACCTTCAAGCTGACTATCTGATTCTCGCCGGTTATATGTGGCACCCAGCTTGAGATCAAGCTTGGCTCCGCTCGCAAGCTGATGCAATACAGTTAGTTTGCTTCTAAATTGGCTACTGTCTGAAACGCTGCGGGTAAAATCCTGAACCAAAGGGGGCTGCTCACCCAAGCCAGTCAGCCTTAGCTCTTTACCGCCCCCTTCCGAGTGCTGCAGGCGTAATAAGCTCTCAAGATTAATACTGTCGCCATGACCCAAATCCCACATCAGCCTTGGCGCAAGATTCAGCCTGTCGCTTTGCCCAAAATCCCTTTTGCTGGTCACTCGTGCCAGCCGCAGCTGGCCAGCCGCATTCAGCTCTTCTTGATCAACTAGGGATAAATCTACGCTTTTGCTGCGGCCAATTCCGCCAGAAATCGTATAAGAAAAATCACCATCACGATCAGAAAACAGACCATCCACAGCAAGACTTGGCTCACCACCATCGCTGGAAGCCCCCAGCTTAATATCGCGGCGGGACATATCCACTTTTCTTTTTAAAATGATATTAATCGAGCCGGCAATCGCCTGCGTGCTGGCATCTGCAGTGGCAGCACGAGCCACTTCGATGCGCTCGATTAATTCTGGAGAAATAGAATCTAAAGAAAACCCAGGAGGGGCACGTTCACCATTGAGCATCACCTGCGTGTAGCCACTGCCAAGGCCACGCATCCGCACCTCGCCGCCCTTGCCCTGCACGCCACGCACGCTAATTCCTGGTACGCGCTTTAAAACATCCACTAGGCTGTTATCGCCATAACGCACGATATCCGCTTCTAAAATGACGGTTTTCGTCGCCGTTGAGCTGCGTCTATCATCTTTATGCCCAAGCACTTCAACGCGCTGCACTTTATTAATTGAAGTAGTGGGATCAGGGGAATCGCCCAAGCGCTCTTCAGCTTTAGCACTCAATGCAATAAAACAAAGAATCAAGAAATGAATTGGGGCACGAAGAGTCATGACTAAACAAGGAAGATACAATAACCGTACTATGCCATGACAATCTAAGCGACATTCTATTTATATCGCATATAAATAGATTAAATAATGCAATACAACAGATCAATTGCACTCAAAGATTAATGATTTATGACTGATTGATTGCATTAATCCATTTTAATAATCCTACTTCTGCAGCCTCTTCCATACAAATCACACCATGCGCTTTGGCAGCAGCAGGGATATTCTTATCAATAAAAATAATTTGCGGATATTTTCCTGCAGATCGGATCATCGCAATCGGATTCACCACATTCAGGCTAGTGCCTACAATCACAAAAGTATCCGTGCTTTTTAAATCTTCAATCAGCCAGTGTAAAGCTTCATATTCCGGTGCCATTTCACCAAAAAATACAATGCCGGGCTTTACCATTACACTGCCACAGGCCGCGCATTCACCCGGCTCAAATACATGATCGGCAATATTCCAATAGTGGTAACACTGGGCACAAGACATCTGATCCACTCTGCCATGCAAATGTAATACATCAGCTGTGCCCGCAGCCTCATGCAATAAATCGATATTGGTTGTAATCACTTTAACCGGCTGTTGTTGCTGTAATTTTGCAATCGCGACATAGCCCGCATGAGGTTTTGCCTCAGAATATTGCAATTTACGCTCATTATAAAACTGAAAAGTTAAATCACGAATATTCTGCTCTTTAATAAATCGGGGGAAATTACATACCTGATTAATATCATAATTTTCCCAAAGCCCGCCGGTATCCCTAAAAGTAGGCAAACCCGAATCAGCCGCCATTCCCGCACCGGTAAAAATATAAATCATCGCATTCACCCCTCTCTGGCCTTAAATATCATGATATTAATCATACGCTCATGCTGCAATTACGATGGGCTGGTGTCCATTTGGGGCAGGTTTTGTAGGTTGGGTTAGCAGTCTGCGTGCGAGGTTTACCTCGCTCAGCGATAATCGCGTAACCCAACATGCAAATCACTTTTCTTCCGCGCAAAGCAAAACCCCCGCCTCTTTCGAGTACGGGGGTCTTGGTACGGCTTAGGGTGTCTGGCAATGACCTACTTTCACACAGGTAATCTGCACTATCATCGGCGCTAAGGTGTTTCACTGTCCTGTTCGGGATGGGAAGGAGTGGGACCACCTCGCTATGGTCGCCAGACTTTAACGGGTTAACTCGTTGCACTTACTGCTCTGCAACGCGTTCAGTTCAATAGAAGAAGTAATATATTACCTTGTACTGCTTGTTTCTCAAATTCAGCTCTAATCTTGGGTAGATTATACCGTCGCACACACGCGCTTCAGGTTATAGGATCAAGCCTTACGGGCAATTAGTATCGGTTAGCTTAACGCATTACTGCGCTTCCACACCCGACCTATCAACGTCCTGGTCTCGAACGACCCTTTAAAAGGCTTAAAGCCTTGGGGAAATCTCATCTTGAGGCGAGTTTCGCGCTTAGATGCTTTCAGCGCTTATCTCTTCCAGATTTAGCTACCCGGCGATGCCACTGGCGTGACAACCGGTACACCAGAGATCTGTCCACTCCGGTCCTCTCGTACTAGGAGCAGCCCCCCTCAAATTTCCAACGCCCACTGCAGATAGGGACCAAACTGTCTCACGACGTTTTGAACCCAGCTCACGTACCACTTTAAATGGCGAACAGCCATACCCTTGGGACCGGCTACAGCCCCAGGATGTGATGAGCCGACATCGAGGTGCCAAACTCCGCCGTCGATGTGAACTCTTGGGCGGAATCAGCCTGTTATCCCCGGAGTACCTTTTATCCGTTGAGCGATGGCCCTTCCATTCAGAACCACCGGATCACTATGTCCTGCTTTCGCACCTGCTCGACTTGTCTGTCTCGCAGTTAAGCCGCCTTATGCCATTACACTATCAGTACGATGTCCGACCGTACCTAGGCGACCTTCGAGCTCCTCCGTTACAATTTGGGAGGAGACCGCCCCAGTCAAACTGCCTACCATGCACGGTCCCCGATCCGGATAACGGACCAAGGTTAGAACCTCAAAGGGGTCAGGGTGGTATTTCAAGGACGACTCCACACAGACTAGCGTCCATGCTTCAATGTCTCCCACCTATCCTACACAAACCACTTCAAAGTCCAATGCAAAGCTACAGTAAAGGTTCACGGGGTCTTTCCGTCTAGCAGCGGGGAGATTGCATCTTCACAAACATTTCAACTTCGCTGAGTCTCAGGAGGAGACAGTAGGGCCATCGTTACGCCATTCGTGCGGGTCGGAACTTACCCGACAAGGAATTTCGCTACCTTAGGACCGTTATAGTTACGGCCGCCGTTTACTGGGACTTCAGTCAAGAGCTTGCACCCCATCATTTAATCTTCCAGCACCGGGCAGGCGTCACACCCTATACGTCGTCTTTCGACTTTGCAGAGTGCTGTGTTTTTGATAAACAGTCGCAGCCCCCATTTCTCTGCGACCCATGTCAGCTCCAGCCGCAAGGGCCTTCACCTAATATGGGCTCACCTTCTCCCGAAGTTACGGTGATAATTTGCCGAGTTCCTTCTCCTGAGTTCTCTCAAGCACCTTAGAATTCTCTTCCTACCCACCTGTGTCGGTTTGCGGTACGGTCAATATAAAGCTGAAGCTTAGAGGCTTTTCTTGGAAGCATAGGATCAATCACTTCAGTCCGAAGACTTCGTCGTCACGTCTCAGCGTTAAAGCAGCCCGGATTTGCCTAAGCCACACGCCTACTCGCTTAAACCCACTATTCCAACAGTGGGCTGACCTACCTTTCTCCGTCCCCCCATCGCACTTTATATCGGTACGGGAATATTAACCCGTTGTCCATCGACTACGCATTTCTGCCTCGCCTTAGGGGCCGACTCACCCTGCGCCGATGAACGTTGCGCAGGAAACCTTGGGTTTTCGGTGTGCGGGCTTTTCACCCGCATTATCGCTACTCATGTCAGCATTCGCACTTCCGATACCTCCAGCATCCTTCTCAAGACACCTTCGCAGGCCTACGGAACGCTCCTCTACCATATGCACATCGTGCATATTCGCGTCTTCGGTTATCAGTTTGAGCCCCGTTACATCTTCCGCGCAGGACGACTCGACCAGTGAGCTATTACGCTTTCTTTAAATGATGGCTGCTTCTAAGCCAACATCCTGGCTGTCTATGCCTTCCCACCTCGTTTTCCACTTAACTGATTATTTGGGACCTTAGACGGCGATCTGGGTTGTTTCCCTCTTGACCATGGACGTTAGCACCCACAGTCTGTCTCCCATGCTCGCACTTGACGGTATTCAGAGTTTGCCATGGTTTGGTAAGTCGCGATGACCCCCTAGCCATAACAGTGCTTTACCCCCGTCAGTGATACATGAGGCACTACCTAAATAGTTTTCGAGGAGAACCAGCTATTTCCAAGTTTGTTTAGCCTTTCACCCCTATCCACAGCTCATCCCCTAATTTTGCAACATTAGTGGGTTCGGACCTCCAGTGCGTGTTACCGCACCTTCATCCTGGCCATGGATAGATCACTTGGTTTCGGGTCTACGCCCAGCAACTATGCGCCCTATTCGGACTCGGTTTCCCTACGCCTCCCCTACTCGGTTAAGCTTGCTACTGAACGTAAGTCGCTGACCCATTATACAAAAGGTACGCAGTCACCCCATTTTGCAAGGGCTCCCACTGTTTGTATGCATCCGGTTTCAGGTTCTATTTCACTCCCCTCCCGGGGTTCTTTTCGCCTTTCCCTCACGGTACTGGTTCACTATCGGTCGATGATGAGTATTTAGCCTTGGAGGATGGTCCCCCCATCTTCAAACAGGATTTCTCGTGTCCCGCCCTACTTGTCGCATGCTTAGTACCAACCAATCTTTTTCGTGTACGGGGCTATCACCCACTGTCGCCAGACTTTCCAGACTGTTCCACTAAAGTTTGATTTATCACATGCAGGCTCTTCCCATTTCGCTCGCCACTACTTTGGGAATCTCGGTTGATTTCTTTTCCTTCGGCTACTTAGATGTTTCAGTTCGCCGAGTTCGCTTCTCATGACCTATGTATTCAGTCATGGATGACCCAAAAGGGCCGGGTTTCCCCATTCGGATATCACGGGATCAATGCTTATTTGCCAGCTCCCCCGTGCTTTTCGCAGGCTAACGCGTCCTTCTTCGCCTATCATCGCCAAGGCATCCACCAGATGCACTTAGTCGCTTGATCCTATAACCTCAAACACGTATCAACAAAGTTAATACAATTCGAAGTATCTGATTTCGCTTTGTTTGCGACATCGATTATTCAGTTCTGACTTCGAACAATCGATTTTGATACAATCTACCCTTATTTATTTCTAAATTTGAGTATTACTTCTTCTATTTTTTTAAAGATCAAAGATACGTCTTGCTGATTTTAGAAATCAGAAATAAACCATCGTCCCAAGCTTTGAATCTCTCTTGAGACAGTGTGTTATTTCTAGTTTCTTTATTCCACCACTCAAAAGGAGTGGTGGAGGCTAACGGACTCGAACCGTTCACCCCCTGCTTGCAAAGCAGGTGCTCTACCAGATGAGCTAAGCCCCCAAATTACTTCGCTATACTTCGTCATTCAATCTCTCGTTTACTTCAGTAAACGTCGAGATTTCATTTCTCGTCTAGCTTGCAATTAATTTACTGCAATCAAAACCAAACTGGTCGCTCTGTTGACAGAGCCTTCCAACCATCAAAAAATCAATGGTGGGTCAGACAGGAATCGAACCTGTGACCCCCGCCTTATCAAGACGGTGCTCTAACCGACTGAGCTACTGACCCATTTCAGAATATTCAGGTAGCTAATCTACGCCGCCCGAGCTACTGACCCAATCTGATTTTGTATCTTTGTTTTTTACAGTCGATGAGTGTGAGTACTCAATCCAAAAGACTTTTCTCTTGAAAGGAGGTGATCCAGCCGCAGGTTCCCCTACGGCTACCTTGTTACGACTTCACCCCAGTCATGAATCCCACCGTGGTAAGCGGCCTCCTTACGGTTAGCCTACCTACTTCTGGTGAAACCCATTCCCATGGTGTGACGGGCGGTGTGTACAAGGCCCGGGAACGTATTCACCGCGACATGCTGATCCGCGATTACTAGCGATTCCGACTTCATGGAGTCGAGTTGCAGACTCCAATCCGGACTACGATCGGTTTTATGAGATTAGCTCCACCTCGCGGCTTGGCAACCCTCTGTACCGACCATTGTATGACGTGTGAAGCCCTAGCCATAAGGGCCATGAGGACTTGACGTCATCCCCACCTTCCTCCGGTTTGTCACCGGCAGTCTCCTTAAAGTGCCCAACTAAATGGTAGCAACTAAGGACAAGGGTTGCGCTCGTTGCGGGACTTAACCCAACATCTCACGACACGAGCTGACGACAGCCATGCAGCACCTGTGTATTGGTTCCTTGCGGCACTCCCCAATCTCTCAGGGATTCCAACCATGTCAAGGCTAGGTAAGGTTTTTCGCGTTGCATCGAATTAATCCACATCATCCACCGCTTGTGCGGGCCCCCGTCAATTCCTTTGAGTTTTAGCCTTGCGGCCGTACTCCCCAGGCGGTCTACTTCACGCGTTAGCTGCGTTACTAAGGAACGAATTCCCCAACAACTAGTAGACATCGTTTAGGGCGTGGACTACCAGGGTATCTAATCCTGTTTGCTCCCCACGCTTTCGTGCATGAGTGTCAGTATTAGCCCAGGGGGTTGCCTTCGCCATCGGTGTTCCTCCGCATCTCTACGCATTTCACTGCTACACGCGGAATTCCACCCCCCTCTGCCATACTCTAGTTGACCAGTTTGCAATGCAATTCCCAGGTTGAGCCCGGGGCTTTCACATCACACTTAATTAACCACCTGCGCACCCTTTACGCCCAGTAATTCCGATTAACGCTTGGACCCTACGTATTACCGCGGCTGCTGGCACGTAGTTAGCCGGTCCTTATTCTTCCGGTACTGTCATCCCCAATGGATATTAGCCACTAGGATTTCCTCCCGAACAAAAGCGCTTTACAACCCGAAGGCCTTCTTCACGCACGCGGCATTGCTGGATCAGGCTTGCGCCCATTGTCCAAGATTCCCCACTGCTGCCTCCCGTAGGAGTCTGGACCGTGTCTCAGTTCCAGTGTGGCGGATCGTCCTCTAAGACCCGCTACAGATCGTGGCCTTGGTGAGCCTTTACCTCACCAACTAGCTAATCTGATATCGGCCGCTCTAATAACGAGAGGTCTTGCGATCCCCCTCTTTCCCCCTCAGGGCGTATGCGGTATTAGCTATCCTTTCGGATAGTTATCCCCCATTACTAGGTACGTTCCGATATATTACTCACCCGTTCGCCACTCGTCAGCGGTGCAAGCACCCTGTTACCGTTCGACTTGCATGTGTAAAGCATGCCGCCAGCGTTCAATCTGAGCCAGGATCAAACTCTTTAGTTTAATCGCTAAGCTAGTACTTACTGGCTTACTTTATTCGGCACATCCATCGCTGAATGTGCCTTACTAATGCAAGCACTTGTTTCGCTTCCGAATCAAGCACTCACACTCATCGACTGTATTTTTTTAAAGATCGTCCTCGCTATCTGCACACTGTGTTTCCGTGTGTGCTGCAGCGAGAGGCCGAAATATACGGGCTGGGGCCGACCAGGTCAACACCTGAGCCACAAAAAAAGCCACAAAAGTCGCTAAACCATTGATTTATATAAAATCAAAAAGACACTTAATTATGCTCCTTGTAGAATCACAAACTGCCCTCATCTGATTGCTTATCTACAAGACGACTTTAAGGACCCAAAATGGCCCATGTTTTAATGTACAGCACTGGGGTCTGCCCTTACTGTGTAATGGCTGAACGTTTATTGAACAAAAAAGGCATCACAGAAATTGAAAAGGTGCGTATTGATTTAAACCCTGAGCGCCGTGATGAGATGATGACCCGCACAGGCCGCCGTACCGTG
Source organism: Iodobacter fluviatilis (assembly GCF_900451195.1). Lineage (NCBI taxonomy): Bacteria > Pseudomonadati > Pseudomonadota > Betaproteobacteria > Neisseriales > Chitinibacteraceae > Iodobacter > Iodobacter fluviatilis. The sequence goes on along the minus strand of NZ_UGHR01000001.1, from coordinate 781,320 downwards.
CCGCAAATTTATATTGGTGAGCATCATGTAGGTGGTTTTGATGATTTAGCTGCGCTGGATCATGCTGGCGGGCTGGATGCTTTATTAGCCGCGTAATACAATCACACCAAGACAGACGGTAGTCATCTGCGCACGATTCGTGCGATGATTTCGCCTCACGTTTTACCCCACCTATATAAATAGAAGATAAGGATTTGCCATGAGCGAACAGAACCAAGAGCTTCAGCCCGTTTTTGCTATTCAAAAACTGTATGTAAAAGACATTTCGCTTGAATCCCCAAACTCCCCTCAATCTTTTCTGGAACAAGCTGAGCCTGAATTCAATATTCAGTTCCGCAACCAGGCCCGCAGCTTTGACAATGGTTTTTACGAAGTTTCACTGACTGTTACTGCACAAGCTACCGTTGAAGACCGCACCATTTTCTTGGTTGAAGTGACTCAAAACGGCTTATTCAATATCGAAAACGTGCCTGCAGAAGAAATGGATCCGCTATTGGGTATTGGCTGCCCAAGCATTCTGTTCCCTTACCTGCGCGAAGCGGTTTCTGACTTAACCACACGCGCTGGCTTCCCTCCGCTGATGTTGCAACCGATTAACTTTGAAGCAATCTACTTGCAACAGCGTCAGCAAGCAGAAGAGCAGGCAGCAAATGCACAAACCACTCATTAAACTGAGTGTAATTGCTGCGTTGGTTTTATCTGCCAACGCGGCTTTTGCCCTTGAATACCGGTCAGTTGCCCGGCATGGCGCAGTATTATCCGAAGCCCCCAGCGACGAGGCTAAAAAGCTATTTTTAGCCAGCAAGGGGATGCCACTTGAGCTACTCGCCGAGCAAGGTGACTGGGCAAGAGTGCGTGACCGGGCTGGAAGCCTAGCTTGGCTGAAGAAAAAAGACTTGAGTACTAAACACACGGTGCAAGTACTCAAAGACGCAACAATCTATAAAGCGGCAGATGCAAAATCGGCCATTATTTACCGCGCAGGCAAAGATTTGCTGCTCGATCTGCAAGAAAACACCCGTACTGGCTGGCTGAAAGTTAAGCATCGTGATGGTGCATCCGGGTTTATTCGTATTGAGGAAGTGTGGGGCGTATGAAATTAGCCGTATTGGGTGCAGGCTCCTGGGGTACTGCACTCGCCATTCGTTTTGCTGATCGTCATCAGGTAGCACTCTGGTCACGCGATGCCGAGCAAGTCAAAGAAATGCAGGCGACTCGCGCCAATCCCCGCTACTTAAGCGAGACTGTTTTTCCTGCATCACTCACCGTCACTCATGATCTGGCCCGTGCGATAGCCGATGCAGAGCTGGTTTTAATTGTGACTCCGATGTCGGGTTTACGCACCTCACTGAAAGCATTGCGTGATTTAAATTCCCAAGCTGCTGTGTTGTGGGCCTGCAAAGGACTGGAGGCTGGCACCATGCTGCTGCCTCATCAGGTCGCCAAACAAGAGCTGGCGAACGAAGTGCCGCGCGGCATGTTGTCCGGCCCCAGCTTTGCGCAGGAAGTGGCCAAAGGCCTACCTGCAGCGGTCACCATCGCAGCAAGTGATGCAAAATTTGCCCGCCATACCGTAGAAGAACTGAATACCTCGGTACTGCGCCTTTATGCCAGCGACGATTTAATCGGGGTAGAAATTGGCGCCGCCGTAAAAAACGTCATTGCGATTGCGGCAGGCGTATGCGATGGCTTAAACCTTGGCCTGAATGCTAGGGCCGCTTTGCTCACCCGCGGACTTGCTGAAATGGCGCGCTTTGCCGCAGCTTTGGGTGGTAAAACAGAAACCATGATGGGCCTCGCCGGAATTGGTGATTTAATGCTGACAGCAACGGGCGATCTGTCACGCAATCGCCGGGTAGGTTTATTGCTGGCACAAGGCTTAAGCTTGGACGATATCTTAAAGAATTTAGGCCATGTCGCCGAAGGCGTGCCAACCGCACGCGAGGTACTGCGCCAAGCGAACGATCTGGGCATCGACATGCCGATTACCGCCGCTGTCTGCAAAATGTTATTTGAGCAAATGCCGGTGCAAGATATTTTATCCGAGCTGATGGGGCGCAGCCCAAAAATGGAATCAGCAGCCTGAGCCCTGTCGGCGACTGATTCAGCCTTGCGCCGTGCCGAGAAACGCCCAAAGAGCATGGCCAAACGCAAAGCGCAGCGGGTAGCGCTTAAATGCCCTACCCGCTGACAATACTTCTTTTGCTGGCTTATTCCCCGGCCAGCCAGCAAACCTATTTAGCCCGGCAACTAAACTTTCATTATTTTGAGTGCGTTTTCATCAAACCGTGCCAAAGTGGGCAAGACCAGATAGCGATCAGAATCGGACACTCCAAACCATTTCGCCAAAGGCCAGGCCAACTGCTCAACAGATAAGTCGGGAATATAGCGCCCCTGCCCCACATCATCATTGCCACCAATGACCGGCAGGGGTACCCGGCCAAAAATCTGCCCTCCCGCCACCGCACCACCCATCACAAAATGATGGCTCGCCCAGCCATGATCTGAGCCATCGCCATTGCTGCTTAAAGTGCGGCCAAACTCTGAGCCGGTAAAGGTCGTAACTTGATTTTGCAAACCCAGCTCGTTCAGCGCGCCATCAAAAGCCATCAGGGCATCATTTACCGTTTTAAGCAATACGGGATGCTTAGCCAGCAAACCATCATGCAAATCAAAACCGCCCAGCTGCACCATAAACACCTGCCGCTTATTACCCAGCTGCCCGTTTACACTGATTAATTTAGCCACCATCTTCAGCGAATCGGCAAGTGCATTCCCGGCAGGAAACACCGTCGTTAAGGCAGGCGCAGCCTTTAAGGCCGTGTCCAGCGTTGAAGACGTATTCAGGCCACGCCGGGTTACTTTTACATACTCGTTTTCGAGATGATTACTTTTATCCGCCGTCATCATCCCCTTTAAATCACCGACAAACCCAGGCCCGAACACATAGCTTGAGCCCCATAACAGCAATGGATTACCGCTCACGCCCACGCTAAAGCTTCTTGCCTCTTTGCCACTCAAATAAAGCCCGACCCCACCTACAGAGATACAACTGAGTGCGGCATTCGCATTCCCACTTAAGAACAAATCACCCACCCGGCCACCCCAGCCCGAATCAGCCCCTTCTGCCATCGAAGACATCCAGTAACTCTGCTGATCATTATGTGAAAACAACTTAGGCGGCAAAGGAACACTACGGTTCTGATACTGCAATTTAGTGGTTGGCTGAATCAGCGGCCCCATATTAGCCACCACCGCCAAACGGCCTGCAGCGTATAAAGACGACAATCCGGACAACTGCGGGGCCAGCGCCATTTGCCTGCCATCACTCAGGGCATTGGGCAGCGCACTCAGCTGAGCGCGCGGCGTTGCCAATGTCTGGCGGATGGCCGCATAGGCATTGTAATTGGCCTGGTCATAGGGGATCAGCGTATTCTGATGATCATTCCCACCGGATAAAAACACGCAAACCAGCGCTTTATAATCCCCCGGCATGGCTGCCGCAGCGGCTTCGCTGATGAGTGATAAATTAAATGCCATTGGAGCCGCAGCCCCCGAGGCCGCTAACATAGCTGCGCGACGTAAGAACTCGCGACGTGAAAGATGCTTATCCATCGGAGTTCCTTATTTTAAAACCAGATATTCGGGGTTACTCAGCACCATTAACAAAGTCGCTACAACGCGATTTTGTTTTTGGATTTCAAGCTTTGCAGGATTAGGATCACTGAGCGCCAGCTTACTGACACTGGCTGCAATCGCAGACTTTACTTCCGCACTCAGCTGGCCACAGGCAAATAAAAGATTAAAACGCTCTACCAGCGCCGAAGGCTGGCCAGCCAATGCTTTTTCCTCATTTAAAAAAAGCGACAACCCTGTTTCTTTCTTATCATTCACGCTATTGCCATTGCTATCGTTGTATGTACGTAAGGTGCTATTTTCAGGTGCTGTCAGTAAGTTATACCAATAGTTAAGCTGAACGATGGTTGAAATCTCCGACACAATCTGCATCTCTGGCGCAACCAAGCCTTGCCTCGCAAGCTCAGAGCCCGGCGGTGCATAACCTGGCCTGAAGAAATTAAAAACACTGGCCGCTCCCAATGGCCCCTGCCCCAGCCGCCAGCCGGGATCGGTGGTGTTTCCAAGCCGCCATGCGCCATCCGGGCTCCTGTAATCTAGGGTTTTGATCAGCTGAACCAAGCGGATCATGGGCTCACGATGCTTACCTGCAAATACATTACCATCCGGTGCCTGCCGGGCTTCAGGGTCCAGCAAAATGGCTGAGATCACGTTTTTCATATCTCCCCTGCCACTTGTTCCGCTCCCGTTAAAAGCGGCCGCCACTCTGGAAATATAAGCAGGGCTGGGATTACTGCATACAAAGCGCTGAATTAATTGCTTGCCAATAAAGGGCCCAACATTGGGATGGTTAAATAATGTGGTCAAAGCCGTTTTAAGCGATTGATTACCATCGGTGCCTGCCGGAATAGTTACACCAAGAAAGCTCTTTTCTAAAACAGAGTGGTTGGCGCTCTGCAAAGTCATTGGCTTTCTGGTTAATTCAATATCAGGATTAGGCACATTGAATTGCAAAGGGGCTGTCCAGCCGGTAAAAACTCGGGCCAAATTAGAGACCGTATCAAGGTTGTAAGTCTCTATTGGCTGGCCTTTCGCATCTTTTTTAAGCGAGCCATCAATATTTAATTCATAGAGCCCGATCGTAAAAAGCTGCATTACTTCGCGTGCGTAATTCTCATCTGGACGGCGGCCCTTATTGTCTTCTTTTAAATTACCTAGTGTCCCAAGCATCCGCCCCATTGCCACGCTCAGCGTGACCTCACGCAGCAAATTATAAAAATTGCCAAAGGCATTTCTTTGCAGGATATCCATAAAATCAGCCATGATCAGCGATTTAACCGATCCCGGCACATCCACCCCTGCATAGCTGATCACAAAAATTTCAGACAAAGCCAAAGTCATGCGCTGTTGCAAAACATCGCTGCCTGTCAGCATGCTTTGCCACAAAATATTGGGTAAAGCCTGCCAGTTTTGATAGGCAGGTAAATCTTTAATACGCAACTCATTACCATAGGCCCAGCGGGAAGGAGAAGGCGCGGCCTTATACTGCTGAGTAAGCCATGCTTCATAGCCAATCTCTTTCAGCGTATTGATTTCTACCTGACGCCCGCCAAAACCCGCCTGCGCCAAAAAACGAGCCGCTTCTGCATCACTCTGCGGTTTAATCACCACAACAGGGGCTAGTGCAGATGCAGGCTCATCCTGCGAGCCACCACAGGCAGCGAGTGCCAGACTGGCTGCTAGCACCGCCGCCAGCTCTGCATTTCCTGTTGAAGATGCCGTCATTTCATCCGTTTCCACAATGCCGCTCACTCTGTTAAGTATTAGACTTTTCTTATACTAATACTTGATTGCACAAATACACGCGAAATAATGATAAATAGATATTTTTTATACTTACGCATGCATGCCGCTATTCCGCACAGCCAGATTTCATACCCCGTAAACACAACAAAACATTCACACAAGCTACTAAGCCTTAGATTTAAGATAGACGCGTACCGGTGTAAATAAGGCACTCTACCTTTACCGCTCATCACCCGGACATCAAGCCCCTCCCGTTTTTTACAGCCCATTGAAGGCCAGCCAACAACGCCCTCTTTTTCGGTTACAATCAGCACTCACTTTTTTTCATCAATGCTTTGGGCAGGAGTTTGCAATATGTCGATGTCTGACCGCGATGGGCTGATCTGGTATGACGGTAAATTAGTACCGTGGCGCGATGCGACCACACACGTGTTAACCCATACCCTGCATTACGGCATGGGCGTGTTTGAAGGTGTACGCGCTTACGAAACCCCAAAGGGCACCGCAATCTTTCGCCTGCACGACCACACAGAGCGCTTGTTTAACTCCGCTAAAATTTTTCAGATGAAAATCCCGTTCAGCTTTGAAGAAGTCTTCGAAGCGCAAAAAACGGTGGTTCGCGAAAACAAACTGGCCTCCTGCTACCTGCGCCCGCTTGCTTTTGTTGGCTCAGAAAAACTCGGCATTGCCGCAACCGGCAACTCGATTAATGTCATTGTTGCCGCCTGGCCATGGGGCGCTTACCTAGGCACGGAAGGGCTGGAAAAAGGCATCCGCGTTAAGGTATCCAGCTTTACCCGCCATCATGTGAATGTCTCCATGGTGCGTGCCAAAGCCAGCGGCTATTACATCAACTCCATCTTGGCGCATCAGGAAGCCGCAGCCGATGGCTACGATGAAGCCATGCTGCTCGATACCGAAGGCTATGTTTCTGAAGGCGCGGGCGAGAACTTGTTTATTGTAAAAAAAGGCAAGCTCTATACGCCTGATGTATCCAGCTGCTTGGATGGTATTACCCGTAACACCGTCATTACACTGGCCAAAGAAGAAGGCCTCGAAGTGATCGAAAAACGCATCACCCGCGATGAGGTCTATACCGCAGATGAAGCATTTTTTACCGGCACCGCCGCTGAAGTTACCCCGATCCGCGAGCTGGATAATCGCCCGATTGGCATTGGCAGCCGTGGCCCGATTACCGAACGCTTACAAAAACGCTATTTTGACTGTGTGAAGGGCTTAGATCCTAAACACGAAGATTGGCTTACACTGATTTAATATTTAAAGCAGAGGGTGGACTTTATCCACCCTCTTAGTCCAGGGTGATTCAATCACCCCGTATTTGAAAGAGAAAATCCATGGAACTGAAAGAAAATACCCAGCGTGAAATCGAAGTACTCGCCAGCGATTTACCCCTGCATTGCCCGATGCCAAATATGCTGAGCTGGAATTCACACCCGCGCGTGTTTTTACCTGTAGCAAAAAATGGCGAAGCACTTTGCCCTTACTGTGGTACGCACTACCGTCTGAAAGCGGGTGAAGTCGTTAAAGGCCATTAATCAAGGGCAGGCTTACCTGCCGTTTTACCCTGTGTGATAACACGCTGCGGCGGGTTTTCCCCGTCCTGTGCACGGATGAATTGGCCTGGCGTTCGCCTGAAATAAACGCCAGTTCGTCCCTCCTGAGCTTATGAAAAAAATTCTGATTATTGCCCCGGCGTGGGTTGGCGACGCCATCATGGCCCAGCCGCTTTACCGACGCCTGCATCAGCGCCATCCTGGCCTGATACTGGATGTACTTGCCCCAGCTTGGACACGCCCTCTGCACGCCCGCATGCCCGAAGTGAGCGAATCCTTTGATACCCCTTTTGGCCATGGCGAGCTGAAGCTGGGCACGCGCTGGACTTTAGCGCGGCAAATGAAAAAGCGCGGCTACGATCAGGTGATCGTACTGCCTAATTCGCTTAAATCTGCGCTGCTACCACTCTTTAGCGGCATCAAAACCCGTACCGGCTGGGTGGGCGAATCCCGCTATGGTTTTTTAAATGACACTCGCGTGCTTGATCCGCTGGCTTTGCCGCAAATGGTCGAGCGCTTTGCCGCACTGGCCGAAGACGCCGGCCAGCCCATTTCCCGCCCGGTACCTCATCCGCATTTAGTAGTAAACGACCAGGACCGTGCAGCCAGCGCAGCCAAATTAGGCTTTGATGCCAGCAAGCCCATGATTGCACTTTGCCCAGGCGCAGAATACGGCCCGGCAAAACGCTGGCCGGGCAGCCATATGGCCGCCCTTGCCCAAACCCTGCTAGGTCGTGGCTTTCAGGTGTGTATTTTTGGCTCGAATAAAGATCGGGAAATCGCTGACGAGATTCTGGCTGGTGCCCCCAGCGTCATTGATTACTGCGGTAAAACCTCGCTAGCCGAAGCCATCGACATGATGTCGCTCGCCCGCGCCGTGGTCAGCAATGATTCTGGTTTAATGCATGTGGCTGCAGCACTAGAGCGTCCACTGGTGGCGATTTACGGCTCCAGCTCGCCCGAATTCACACCGCCATTATCTGCCAACGCCAAAATTGTGACTTTAGATCTGGAATGCAGCCCCTGCTTTGAACGTGTCTGCCCACTCAAACATATGAACTGCCTCAAGCAACTCGGACCTGATAAGGTATTGCTAGCCTTGGATCAACTACTGGCTTAATTTTTCAGTACTTTAGCAATCAAATGCAAGGCCTTGTCTGAAGAGGAATAACCATGAAAAAATACTTCACCAAAGCGAGCCTGCTATTCGCCATGCTGATCTCATCTGCAGCTCATGCAGGGGTATCGGTACAATTTGGGCAGCCCGGCTTTTATGGCAGCTTTAATCTTGGCGACTTTCAGCAGCCACGCCTTATTTACCGCGAGCCAAGAATCATTCAGCAGGTCACAGTGGTACAGCCACCGATGTATCTGATCGTTCCACCGGGCCACGCTAAAAACTGGTCCAAACACTGTCGTCGATACAATGCCTGCAGCCGCCCCGTCTACTTTGTACAAGAAAGCTGGTACAACTCAGAAGTCGTGCCTCGTTATCAAGGTGATCGTCACAATGATCGAGATCACGATAAGCATCATGGGCATGGTCGAGGCCATGGAAAAGGGCATGGGCATGACCGCGATTAAAGCGCTTTAAACTAAAAACCATTCCTGAATCGATAGACAACGACCGCCCAGGAATGGTTTTAATGACAAATATTTATCTCTGCGCCCATTTTGTGACACGACTTCCTAGCACAGAAAAGTGCCTTACCATGCCCCAGCCTGCGGATATTGTTAAACCTATATAAGCCCTGTAACGACGCCACCCCGACCTGCTAAAACCCTTAAACACGGAACGCCTTATGGAACACATCGCCCTCGCCCCTATCGCCCGCGTCAACGGCACCGTTGCTCTGCCCGGCTCCAAAAGCATTTCAAACCGCACACTTTTGCTTGCAGCACTCGCACAAGGCACAACGGAAGTAAAAGGCTTACTGGCCGCAGACGATATCCATTACATGCTTGAAGCGCTGAAAGCATTAGGGATTAAATGGGAGCAGATTGGCGATAGCCGTGATTTTATTGTGCACGGCGCAGCAGGTGCATTTCCGGCTAAAGCAGCAGAATTATTCCTCGGCAATGCAGGCACGGCATTTCGTCCGCTGACCGCCGCGCTGGCGCTCAGCCAAGGCCATTACACCCTCAGCGGTGTGGCCCGTATGCACGAGCGCCCGATAGGCGATCTGGTCAACGCCCTGCGTGAAGCAGGTGCTGATATTACCTGCACCGGCGTAGAAGGCTACCCGCCGCTGGCAATTAAACCTGCCACATTCAACGGGCAGGTCATCAAAGTAAAAGGCAATGTATCCAGCCAGTTTTTAACTGCGCTCTTAATGGCCCTGCCCCTTACCGGCCAGGCCGTGACGATCGAAGTAATCGGCGAATTAATCTCCAAGCCATATATCGATATCACCCTCAAACTGATGGCGAAATTTGGCATAGAGGTTAAGCAAAACGGCTGGAGCAGCTTTAGCATTGCCGCTGGCCAAATTTACCAAAGCCCCGGCATTATCGAAGTAGAAGGCGATGCCTCATCGGCCTCTTACTTTTTAGCTGCAGGTGCGATGGGTGGCGGCAAGGTTCGCGTCACCGGCATGGGCAGCGACAGTATTCAGGGCGACAAACGCTTTGCCGAGGCACTGGCCCTGATGGGTGCCGAGATCACATGGGGCAGTAATTTTATTGAAGCAGCACCACCAAAGAGCGGCCAGTTAACCGGCATTGATGCCGATATGAACCATATCCCCGATGCCGCCATGACGCTCGCCGTCGCCGCACTCTTTGCCAAAGGCCCGACCACACTCAGAAATATCGCCAGCTGGCGTGTTAAAGAAACCGACCGCCTGAGCGCCATGGCCACCGAGCTGCGTAAAGTGGGGGCAAGTGTAATTGAGGGGGAAGATTTTATTACCGTCACACCACCTGAATCACTGATTGCAGGCGCAGCGATTGATACTTACGACGATCACCGCATGGCGATGTGCTTCTCGCTGGTGGCCGTTAAAGGCGTAGCGGTACAAATTAACGATCCGCAATGCACGGCCAAGACTTTCCCGACTTACTTTGAAGAGCTGGCCAAGATTTCCGCATAAGACCGACAAACTGCAGGCAATCCATTTTTAGCCAGCCATTAAAATGGATTGCCAATCACTGATAGCGCTCTATCAGTTTTTTCAAAACATGCTGTGCTTGTAAAGCCACAATCGCCTTATTGACCTCAGCCACTGTTACCTGTCCGGATCGGGAAACCGCACACTGCCCCTTAAAACTGCGCAGCACCGTAAACGGATGCAATGGCGTTTTAAATTGCCCCTGTCTTTGCAGATATTCCAGCTCAAACTGATTAATCACCATATGCTGCACCCTTCCTGCCGTCATTTTTCGCAAGTTGTGACGCATACTGGGCGCATCATCACGTAAAAAACGCGTACCTAAAGCCTGATCAAGATCTGAATACACATAGCCCAGTACCGTACCAATCCGCACATTCGCAAAGCCATCCAGCGATGCGGGTTTGTTTGCTTTTTGATCGCTGATCAGTAATTCGGCATTGGGAATAAACGGCGTACTCCAGTCGAAATCTCCGGGCAGCCAGACAGGCAGGTAATTACACAGCACATCTGCCCCGCCACTTTCAATGGCATGCACTAAACGCTTACGCGGCAAAAGCACAAATTGGGCTTTGCGCCCCATTTGCGCAGCCAGTGCTTGGCCAAGGTCAAAATAGAGACCTGCACTAAGCTGATTATTGCTGACCTCTGCCCATGGCATAGCATCACCATCTAAAACCAGAACCTTTAATTCAGCCGCCTGCAGCAGAAAAGGAGTGCCACATAAAAAAGCAAATAGTAAGTGACGGCAAAACATACTGGGCTTCAACCATACAATGGTGTGAGTAAGAAAAAACGGAGGTATTCAGGCCAAATCATAGCACCTTACTTATCTTTCACTGAATCCACTCGAAAGCAAAGCTTGACCTAAGCCCTTGCGGCTCGATCAAAACACCCTCGTTCAGATCCATTAAGCGATACATTGCGCTACTTAATCTGTCTGGCCCCTGTGCACCAAGACTTGTGTCCAGTGGCGCTCACAGACAAATATGCATCTGATTTAAGAAGGGGACGCCTCTTAGCTACAGCAGATTGGCGCTGCCCCATTTCTTCACTTAAAGATCCGGCTTAGCTGCACACGGGTCAGTGTCAATTTTTAATGCCCTGCGCGTTTTTTATGCACTGTTTTTTTATGGGCGGGCTGTTTATGCGCGATCTTTGGCTTTGCCCCTGAAACCTTCTTAGCATGCTGAACACCAGCCCCTTTTTTATGAGTCACAACGCGGGTCTTTTTGTTTTTTTGCCGGGTGCTCTTAGCAGCCTGTTGCTTGCCTCTGTGTTTTTTAGTCACGCCAGCCTGTGCTTTTTTATTCTTGCGGGCTGCTGCATGTTTATGGCGGCCAGATTTCACTGCGGGCTGTGCTGCTGGCGCATGCACTACAGGTTTACTCACAGCAGGCGTACGCGCAATGACGGGCGCAGCGGAAGGCACGTCAAAAGGCAAAGGAGCATCTTCAGCCTGGGCACAAAAAGGCAGCAATGCTGCACAAAGCAAAATAGGAAAAAAAACACGCATGAACATCTCATCAGCCAAGAAATCAACAGCTGCAAGTATACCGGATTCACCCCTTTACTAACGCCCGCCCAAATCAATTAAATAACAACCACAGTAGCACGCTACGTAATACCAATTACAGCGCGATTACCCACTTTTAGCTAGAGTGAGCCCCGTATTTAAAACGCGGGCAGGCGGTTGATCAAAAAATCATCTCACTGAAACACCTCCACAGCACCGCTTTCTTTAAGAACAATAACTTAGCTTAAATTAGCAGAATATTGTGCCAAATTGCTTTAGGTCATCAAAATAAAACAAAGCTTGAATTAATCATCAAACAGGTGCCCGTAGTCATTGACACCACGACTACAACTGCTACTATCCGCAAACCTTACAACGACAAATGAAGATACCACTTCATACCAAAACAGACGGGCAACAAGCCTGCAAACCTTTTTAAACCTGATCTGCGCTGCTGCTTATCCCAAGCACAGCCAACAGACTTTATTTTGGATGGAGCAAGAGACAATGAAAACAAAGATAAAAATCACGGCGCTGTTAGCCGCGATGTTTATGAGCGCCTCTCTGATGGCAGCCGACTGGAGCGCCAGCAGCACCTACACTGCTGGCGCAACCGCAAGCTATAAAGGCCAGACTTGGAAAGCCAAATGGTGGACCCAAGGAAATGTGCCGGGCGCAGAACAATGGGGCCCGTGGGAATTAGTCAACACCGTACCTACATCAGTACCAACCCCGGTTCCAACTAAAGTGCCGACGCCTGCCCCAACACCTGTACCAACCGCCGTTCCCACAAAAGTACCGACTCCTGCACCGACAAAAGTGCCGACCCCCGCTCCAACGCCGGTGCCAACCGCCGTTCCGACGCCCGTACCTACAGCCGTGCCAACACCGGCCCCAACACCTGTACCTACTGCCGTACCGACACCTGCTCCGGGAACCATCGCCTGTAAAGCCGCCTGGGTATCCAGCAGCAGCTATGTGGGAGGCAGTGTTGTGAGCTATGCAAATCATAACTACACGGCCAAATGGTGGGTTAATGCGGCCGAAGAGCCTGGCAAGAGCGCCACATGGACCGATAGCGGTGCATGCACAGGTGGTGGTGACAGTGGTGGCACAACGCCTCCGCCGAATGGCGTACCAACGCTAAGCCAGGCTCTGGCCCGCGAAGCCGAGCTGACTAATAACGACTTTTTCCGCAAGGTAAAAGCATCGGTACGCACGGCCAGCAACGCCATAGTTGATGCCGTTGCCCCAGGCAAAAGTGATAACCCGCTGAATGTAAAACGGGTTGAAACGCTCGTGCCTGAGCAAAAGTTTCAATACTATTTTTCAGTGCGCCACCCAAGCTATACCTATCAGCGCTTCTTGCAAGCCATTGCCAAATTCCCAGGCATTTGTGACGACTACAGCGATGGCCGCAATGCAGACCAAATCTGCCGCCGTTCACTCGCCACCATGTTTGCACACTTTGCCCAAGAAACCGGTGGCCATAGCGTCACCCAATACGGCATTGATGAATGGCGTCAGGCGCTGGTGCATGTACGTGAAATGGGTTGCACCGAAACCGGCACAGGCTGCGGCTACAACACCGAATGTACCGATCCTGTCTTTAACGGCGTATGGACCTGCGGCAAAAACGCAGACGGCAGCTTTAAAAAGTATTATGGCCGTGGCGCTAAGCAGCTTTCCTACAACTACAACTATGGCCCGTTCTCGCAAGTGATGTTTAGTGGCGATCAGACCAAGCTTCTGAATGATCCTGATCAGGTTGCTGAAAGCTGGTTGAATATGGCCTCTGCCACCTTCTTCTTTGTGTATCCACAACCACCAAAACCATCGATGCTGCATGTGATCGACGGTACATGGGTACCTAATGCGCAAGATAAGGCGCGTGGCCTGGGTAATGACTTCCCAACCACAATTCAAATTATCAATGCCGAATGCCAGGATGCAACGCTCAAACCAGCAGCTAAAAACCGCATCGACTACTACACCGAGTTTGCGCGTGATTTAGGCTGGGATATCAAGCAAGAATCGATGAACTGCACCAATATGCAGCGCTTCGAAAAAGGCAGCTCCGCCGCCTACCCTATTTTCTGGGAAAAAACCTGGAGTGCGGGGCAGGATAATCAGTGCCAGTTGGTTGATTACCAAACGCCCTACAACGCGCTGATCGAAGGCAATTATGTGAAGTGTGTGGAAAAAAACTGGAATGTGAAACTGAAATAAACGCCAGCGTTTTATTCCATATCTTTAAGCTTAAAAGCCCCTGCTGATGCAGGGGCTTTTTTTATCAACCACATAAAGAATCAGTCTGGCAAACAGAACAGGGCAAGCTTTGATTAATCGAGCCACGCGCCTAAAGCTTAAATTTGGCCGCTGCCAGTGTCAGCTCCCGCGCCAGCTCGTCGAGGCTGCGTACCTGCTCATGAGCAGCTTGGACAGATGCATCGGATTCTTCCACCATCTGGGCGATGCGCTCCACATTGCCAGCAATACTGTTACTCACTTGGCTTTGTTCCTGAGTAGCATTCGCCACATCGCGCGTTTTCTCTAAAGTAGCACGGGTTACGCTATTGATTTCACGTAAGGCCGAAGCTGCTTTTTCCACCAGATCAACCCCCTGAGCTACTTGTGATTGCACTAAATCCATGGAGCCTGCTGCAATATCCGTGTCATCCTGCACTGCACGAATCGTACGGGTAATATCCTGTGTTGCACCGCTGGTTCGCTCGGCTAATTTACGCACCTCATCGGCCACCACCGCAAAACCCCGACCCTGCTCACCCGCCCTTGCGGCCTCAATTGCGGCATTAAGCGCCAGCAAGTTTGTCTGATCTGCAATTTCTTTAATCACCGCACTCATACTGTCAATTTCGCGTGAACGATCAACCAGGCCACGAATCAACTCTGCAGCAGAGCTGATATCACCCGAAATACGGCGAATTTCGTCTGCGGCATGCTGGGCCATTTTTTCACCCTCAGTCGCCAGCTCTGCAGCCTGCTGCGAATTAACCTCTGTTTCCCTAGCACTGGATGAAATATGGCTGATACTGACCGTCATTTCTTCAATGGCGGCTGCGGTGGAAGATGTTGCCTCCGAAGTCATCTGGCTGCCCCGGCTGATGTGTGCCGTTTCTTTATTTAATTGCTGAGACGCATTGGCCAAAGTGGACGAGGCTTGATTAAAGCGCCGGACCATATCATGCAAACCCTGCTGCATGGAGCGCATAGATCCAATTAAACTATGATTGCCTGCCTTGCCATCAATTTGTTGAGATAAATCACCATTTGCAATACTAAGTGCAATATCCGCCGCATACTGAGGCTCTCCGCCCAATTGCCCCAAAATACTCCGCATTGTTGCCATCGCTAAAGCGCCCATAATGGCAAGAATAATAAAAACAGCCACCAGCATTTTAATTGCGCTGTTCCAGAATAAGCGATCAATATCATCCAGATAAAACCCGGTACCAGGAATCCATCCCCATGGCTCAAACTGAATGACACCATTTAATTTTGGATACGCCGTTTTATCCTCGCTACCAGGGCGGGCGGTATAAGTTAAAGCAAACGCTTTACCATCTTTGCTTTCAGCAAGGCCATCACGAATCACCTGCACGGCCGTCCTGCCATCCGGCGATTTTGCGCCCGGATCAGGCTTGCCTACTCGTTTGGGATCGATATGAAATACAAAGGTATCATCGGTCATGCTGCGAATAAAAAAATAAGTACTGCCCGCTCTTTGCGAAGCCAATGCCTCTTTAGCCCGACTTTGAGCCTCTTCACGGCTGAGCTTGCCACTGACTTCCAGCTCTTGATAATGCGTCAGCTGGGCTTTGGCTAAATCCAGCAGCTGAATAATTTGCGCTCGGCGCTCCTGCATCATACTTTGACGCAACTGATACAAGCCCCCTACACCCATAAGGATGATGCCAGATAAAGCGGCAATCACAATGATCCAGATCCGAGTTCTAAGTTTCATTATCCGTACTTCCATTAGTTAAACACATCAATGCACAAATGATTCTGAAGAAAAAAACAGGCTGCCAACATAACGATAGCCAAAATTAAACAACATGCTTATGTTTTTTACAGAAGAGTAAATACACTTAAAACTTGGCCAATCCCTCAACACACCAAAGATGCACCCCTATCGCACATTAAAAACAAACCATAAGAAATACAATAATAAAAAACCCTAGTGATTTTAATTTACCCTCAAAAAAACAAATTTTCTTAATTAAAAACACCATATATATTCAATTAAACTAAACCTTTAAAAAGATGGGGTAAATCACGGCATAAAACCGCCAAGAAAATTTATGAACAATATTTAATTCCAATAAAACACATCCCCAGAACCACCGTACATTTTTTTAACAAGCACATTAAAAAAAAATACTCGCCCAGAAAACAAATCAAAAAAATCACAACACCCAGCAAGCTAGATAATCATTCCAAATAAATAAAACGGATAAATTACCATGTCATTAATTACACAGAACAGCAAAGCGGCTAAGCAAACTAGGCCAAAGGTCGTAAAATAGACAGATGCGTACCCTCTAGGAGCAGCGTGCCCAAGGGCGGCTGCAAACGGGCTGATTTTCACAAAATTTAAGCATCACCGTTTGTCTGCACGGCCGCCTTATTGCCCTTGAACAATGGAAGCAGCAGAAAAAAGAGCTATATTGCACCGCCTCAAAAAACCATGACGCAGTACGCATGACACCGAATACGATTAATTATTTAGGAAACACCGATATGGCCCCGCAAGAAATTTCTCTGGATGTATTACTGGAAAAGTACGCCAAGGGCGAAGAAGCCTCGATTGCCGATGTACAAGCGCGCGTTGCCAGCGCTTTGGCCAGCGTAGAGCAGCCTGATTTTAAAGCTTACTTTGAAGAGAAGTTTTTATGGGCGCAGCAAAATGGTTTTGTACCGGCTGGCCGTATTAACTCTGCTGCGGGTATGGATTTACACGCCACGCTGATCAATTGCTTTGTGCAGCCTGTGGGCGATTCAGTTTCTGGCATCACGGACGGCAAGCCTAGCATTTATACCGCGCTCTCTGATGCGGCAGAAACCATGCGCCGTGGTGGTGGTGTGGGCTACGATTTCTCGACTATCCGGCCTAAAGATTCACTGGTGCGCGGCACACGTTCCCGCGCTTCCGGCCCGGTTTCCTTTATGCAGGTGTTTAATGCGTCGTGCTCAACCGTTGAATCAGCGGGTGCGCGGCGTGGCGCTCAGATGGGTGTGTTGCGTGGCGATCACCCGGATATCCTGGAATTTATCCGCTCTAAAGATCAGGGCGGGCTGACTAATTTTAATATCTCGATCGGCGTAAGCGACGAGTTTATGGAAGCCGTTAACCAGGACAAAGACTTCTGCCTCGTGCACCAAGCCGAGCCTGGCCCGGAAAAAATCGCGGCGGGCGCATATCTGCGTGAAAACGGCCTGTGGGTACACCAAACCATACGCGCACGCGCGCTTTGGGATGAGGTGATGAAATCCACTTACGATCACGCCGAGCCAGGCATTTTGTTTTTATCGCGCATGAATAGCGACAACAATCTGTATTACTGCGAAACCATCGAAGCCACCAACCCCTGCGCCGAGCAGCCTTTGCCGGATTACGGCTGCTGCTGTCTGGGCTCTGTCAACCTCACCCGCTTTGTAAAATCGCCTTTTTCCAGCGATGTGAGCTTTGATTTTGAGGGCTTCCAGGAGGTCGTCAGCATTGGGATTAGGATGCTGGATAATGTGCTGGAAGCCACCGCATGGCCGCTGCCACAGCAAAAAGCCGAAGCGATGTCCAAACGTCGCATTGGTCTGGGCTACCTGGGCCTTGGCAGCACGCTGGTGATGATGGGCCTGCGCTACGATTCTGATGCGGGCCGTGCGCTGGCGCAGAAAATATCAGAGGTCATGCGCGATGCGGCTTATCTGGCATCGGTGGATTTAGCCAAAGAAAAAGGCGCTTTTACCCTGTTTGATAGCACTAAATACCTAGCAGGCAATTTTGCTAAACGTCTGCCAAAGGCAATTCGTGCGGCGATTGCCAAGCATGGTCTGCGTAACTCGCACCTCTTATCCATTGCGCCCACCGGCACCATTACGCTGGCCTTTGCAGACAACGCCTCTAACGGCATCGAGCCTGCTTTCTCATGGGTGTATAACCGCAAAAAACGCATGAGCGACGGCACCACGCAAACTTATGAAGTGGCCGATCACGCATGGCGTCTGTACCGCCATATGGGTAACGATGTATCGGATGACAGCAAGCTGCCAGCGCCCTTTGTGACCGCGCTAAATATGTCAGCCAGCGATCATATGAAGATGCTGGAAGTCGTGCAGCCCTTTGTGGATTCGGCCATTTCTAAAACAGTGAATGTGCCTGCAGATTATCCTTACGCAGATTTCCAAAACCTCTATATGGATGCATGGCGTGCAGGGCTAAAAGGCCTAGCGACTTATCGCCCCAATAGCATTTTGGGTAGTGTGTTATCGGTCGCTGAAGCGCCTGTTGCGGTGGCAGAAGAAGAGCCAATTCCCGATGATGATTTACTGCGCAAGCAGTTTGACCGCCGCCCGAATGGCGATCTGGAATCAGTGACTTCCAAAATCGTGTATATGACGTACGAAGGTAAAAAAGTGGTTTACCTTACCGTCAGCTTTATTCATATCTCAGGCATGGTGGGCGGTGAGCTGGTGACAATTGAGCGCCCATTTGAATTTTTTATGCCTGCCAGCCAAAAAAGCGAAGATCAGCAATGGATTACCGCCAGCATGCGCCTTTTATCCATGGCGGCACGCTCGGGTGGATCGATTGCAAAATCGCTGGCCGATATGCGCGAAGTCATCTGGGGCAAAGGCACCGTCCGTTGCGGCATGATTAATAAAGAAGACGGCTCGCAAGCGCCTTTATTCCACGAATCTGAAGTGGCTGCGATTGGCTATGCACTGCAACAAATCCTCACCAAACGCGGCTTCCTGGATGCTTCTGGCAATCAGGTTCCAACCAAGCTGCTGGCTGAACGTTTCAAAAACAAGCATATGACTTATCTGATTAACGAAAGCCATTATGAAGCCCCGCTGGCACCAGTCAGCCCCATTGCCACCGGCAAGAAATGCCCGGAATGCGGTGCTTATGCCTTACAAAAAGTAGACGGCTGCAGCCGCTGCCTGTCTTGTGGCCATGTAGGTGCCTGCGGCTGATTTAGTTTTTTGTAAGCAATAAACAGCCCGCTATTTATCCCTAAAGGCGTAAATGGCGGGCTTTTTTTCGCCCTTTTTCAGATCTATAAAACGCCTCTTCATCATAAAAATAAGCCGTTTTTAAAATATACCCCACCCCAAAAAACACATCGTTTACCAATAAAATCAACTTGCATACGCGCTTGCTTCAACGAGCATTAAGCGTTTTCAAAAATTCTGGCTTTTATTCAGGAAAAAACGTCTTATGTACTGCCATTCGCCTTCTCATTAAGAACATCACCTCATCAGCCAGACTGATTACGCAGTGCTTAATGTAGCTTACAAATACCCACGACATTTTCAAATTCATCCCCTAAGCAGTACGTGAAATCCCAAAGGGATATGTCATGAGCTTGTCATGTAAACACGTTAACTTACGCAGAATTAATGCCGCTAGTACTTAATCAGGCATTTAACAAGCACGATTTTGTGACCGGAATCTCTGAGGAGTTATAAATTGTTAGATGAAATGCAAGCTTCCCGCCGCCAAGCCTTAAAATTATTCTCCAGCATTCCACTTTTACCACTGGGTGGTGCTTCAGCCGCATCCGTACTCATGACCGCCTGTGGCGGAGACAGCGATACAACATCAGTCACTCCACCGGCCACAATCAGCTTTGAATCAGCCAGCTTCAGCAGCATGGCAGCCCCTGGCATTGCAGACCCCTACGCAATGGGCACGACCAGCGTTGGCTCCGCTCTGAATGTAAAACTTAGCGATGGCAGCACACAAAGCTTCAAGCTGGCTTACAAGCCTTTCTTTATCACAGGCGATTATGTTCCTGATGGTAAGGGCGGTTACAACCTGTCTGGCGGCTATGTTGATATCAACAACAAACCGATTATGGATACATCCGTAGTTGGCCTTGAAAGACAATTCTTCTCTGATTGTGCTGACGGTACATCACTGATTAACTTGGATAAAACAACAGTTGCCGGTATCAAGGGCAAAGCGGTGTTTGCGGTTGTTCAGTTTGAATACACCTCAAAAAACCAAGCCGGCCAAAGCATGTATGGCCAGCTGCCTTCCCCTATTGCTGTGCTGACGCTAGATCAAGATCAAGCCACAGGTAAGCTGACACTGGTTAAATACCACAATGTAGATACCTCAGCAGCGCACATGCTGTGGATCACCTGTGGCGCCAGCATGTCACCATGGAATACCCACCTTTCCAGCGAAGAATACGAGCCGGATGCTTTTACTGCTGCAACAGATGCGCAATTTAAAGGCTTCAGCAAAAATGTATTCGGCGATGAAACCAAAGCCAATCCTTATCACTACGGCCACCTGCCAGAAGTAACGGTTAACCCGGATGGTACTGGCTCGATCAAAAAACATTACTGCCTAGGCCGTATCTCGCACGAACTGATTCAAGTGATGCCGGATAACCGCACCGCTTTAATGGGTGACGATGCGACCAATAGCGGCTTGTTTATTTTTGTTGCAGATAAAGAAAAAGATCTGTCTTCAGGATCGCTGTATGTGGCTAAAGTCGGTACAGGTTTCTCTATCGACCCGGCAGCAGCCGGTGCCGCACTGACATGGATTAAGCTTGGCTCCGCCACCAGCGCTGAAATCGAAAAAATGGCTAACACCCTCAAGCCAAACGATATCATGACTGTTGTAAGCAAAGACCCTGCAGATGCAAGCTTCACCAAGATCTACAACGGCGGCAATGTTGAGTGGATTAAAATCAAGCCAGGCATGGAAAAAGCAGCGGCCTTCCTTGAAACCCACCGTTACGCCAGCTTTGTGGGTGCCAGCATGGTATTCACAAAGATGGAAGGCACCACCGTTAACGCGAAAGACAAGATTGCTTACTCAGCGCTGCAAAACATCCAGGCCTCAATGGTTAAGGGCGATAAAGCCAATAACCCAAATGACAGCGTTGCACTGGAAAAAGCATTAAAAGCAGGTGGCGTCATGGCGCACACCTTAACAGGCGGCCAAAAAGATTCAGCGGGTGCAGCCATCAACAGCGAATGGGTACCGGTAAAAACCAAAGCCCTGATCGTTGGTGAAGATATTGCAAAAGATGCATTGGGTAATACAGCCAATGCTGACAAGATTGCCAACCCAGACAATCTGAAATTCTCTGAAAAACTGCGCACCCTGTTTATTGGTGAAGACAGCGGACAGCACGTAAATAACTTTGTGTGGGCTTACAATATCGACACTAAAGTGCTTTCACGCCTGATCTCTATGCCAGCGGGTGCAGAAGCAACTGGCTTGGTCGTTGCCGATGATGTAAATGGCTGGACTTATATCATGAGCAACTTCCAACACCCGGGTGAATGGATTAGCTCAATGGACAAGGCCGCTATTGCAGCAGTTAACCCCATTGTTAACAGCAACTACAAAAACAAATTTGGTTGCGCTGTAGGTTACCTGACTGCTGAAGCAACAGGCATGAAGCTGTCTAAAGTTTAAATATTCAGCGTAAAAAAACAGCAAGTGGCGGCCATCCGCTGCTTGCTGTTTTTTTTGTTAAATTAATTCATAGACCGGCTTCAATGTAAGCAGCAAAGCAGCAAGTGCTGCGGCAATTTTACTATTCAACTCATCCAGATAGATGGCTTCAAAGGCAATATCCGTCCCCCGCATGCCTGCCTCCATAGCAACAGCTGCCTTTCGTGCTTTTTTATGATTGGCCTCCAGCGCTGTTAGGCGCTCTAGATTAGCGGCTGCATCAGGGTAATGATCTTTGGCCGCCCTAATCACAAAAGCATTTCCGCCACTGCCCTCACACTTATCGGCCTTTAATAATAAAGAAGCGCCAACCAACCGGTGCGACTTATCCACGATACCGGCAAAACGCATAGAAAAGTGCTCATCGTGATAGCGATAAATGTCGTATCCCTCTGCAGAATCAGCCGCTAAATCGCGAATAAAATCTGCCGCTCGCTTCAGATTACTCAGATCGTGCTCCAGCTCATACAGCTTTTCAAATTGCTTGGCGGCATAGCTTTCTTGTGGGCTGGCATAAAAACGCCCGCCTGCTTGCACCATTTTCAACATGCTTTGGTAAGAAACCCAAAAAGGACGTAAAGAAAGCAAGGCATTGTGCTCAGTTAACATAACTATTCCGCATTAATAAACCAATAAAGATTGCTATCA
The DNA here is from genome assembly GCF_900451195.1 of Iodobacter fluviatilis. Classification (NCBI taxonomy): domain Bacteria; kingdom Pseudomonadati; phylum Pseudomonadota; class Betaproteobacteria; order Neisseriales; family Chitinibacteraceae; genus Iodobacter; species Iodobacter fluviatilis. The sequence continues at coordinate 759,360 of NZ_UGHR01000001.1, read as the reverse complement.
GAAAGCTTGCTGCGTGGGCCAGAGACACCCCCAGCTCACCCATAAAAATTTAACCATTAGGGAGCACTCTTTACCCACCCAATCTCCCGCGCCGTTTTTTCACCTATCAGCGTCCGGCCCAAATGATCAGGAATCACCGCCAGCACTTCGCTCACCGGCACACGCCCGCCCATCAGCTCGGCAAACCCTTGGGGGTAACGCGGCTGCTGATCCGGCTCGGCAAAGCCATCCGGATAAATGGGCATATTGGTGCTCAAATCATATTTATCGGTGGCATTCAGTGTATGCAGCAGCTCGTGGCCTGTAATCACCAAGTTTTGCCTAGCATAGGAGCGATCACCAAAAAGATTAATCCGCCCGATCCGCCCCTTATTCAGCGCAGTGGAATGGCTAAGCTGAGGGTGAGTAGCCGGATCGTAATAGAGTAAATACAGGCGAATATCCGGTGGCACGCTCACTTTAGGGCTGTTAGCCCATGCAAAATATCTGAATTTCAAGCTCCACAGCACCGTACTTAAAACACTGCCATCAGAGGGCGGCGCAGGCGGAATCGCTTTGACTTCTCCACCCAGCTGAAACTCAAATGGCCGGTGAACAGCCAGCTGATATTGCTTAGCCTCGGCCGCAAAATACTGGCTCAACGGCTCAAAATCATCCTTACTTAGCGTTTGCAAATAGGCACTCACCCTAGCACTGCCACTGACATTCACCGGGTATACCGCCACATATAAATTCTTTTTCCACTCCAGCGCGCCTTTATCCAGCCACATCCACTGAGCAACCTTGGCCAGAATCAGCAGCAAAATCACAACTCTTATTTTTTTCCACATAACAAACCTGTTTAAATAAAATCATAAATTTGAAAAAACAATAAAATCTTTTTTACCTACCATGCTGTTTTTTACGATGCTTTATTCAATACGGCAGTACAAACACTTCAGTATACTTTGAGCATTCCCGCCTATTATCTGCCCCCAATGAATCAATTTATTTTTGCACTAAAAACCCTCGGTCTTTTTACCGTCACGGCCATTGCAGAAATAGCAGGCTGCTACTTACCCTACCTGTGGCTGCGTAAGGGTGGATCGGTATTTTTATTACTGCCAGCAGCACTCAGCCTGATGATTTTTGTGTACTTACTGACACTACACCCTGCAGCAAGTGGCCGGGTTTATGCGGCTTACGGCGGTATTTATGTCAGTGTAGCGGTGCTCTGGCTATGGCAGGTAGACGGCATTATGCCCGATCGCTGGGATATGATTGGCAGCCTGATCAGCTTAACCGGCATGGCCGTCATTTTACTGGCCCCCAGAGCCAGCTAGCGAGCCAAGCGCCACCTTATACGTGATTTCACCTGCAGCCTAACGCGCAATATATTGCTTAACATCATCAAATTAAAAGCACTCACTGCTAATATCGTCCTTTGTGGAGGTTTTATCTGATGAAAAACGTTAGAATCGAGCACGATTTATTAGGCGAAAAAGAAGTTCCTTATGATGCTTACTATGGCATCCACACCCTGCGAGCCATAGAAAATTTCAAAATATCGCAAGCCAGAATCAGCGACAATCCCATTATGGTAAAAGCCTTGGCCAAAACAAAAAAGCCTGTGCTTTAGCCAATGGTGAAATTGGTACCATAGAAAAAAATATCGCAACCGCCATTGCTAAAGCCTGCGATGAGATCATCAATAAAAACCGCTGCCTGGATCAATTTCCCAGCGATGTATTTCAGGGCGGCGCAGGCACTTCGGTGAATATGAATGCCAATGAAGTGATTGCCAATTTAGCTTTAGAATTACAAGGCCACGGAAAAGGCGAATATCAGTATATTCACCCCAATGATCATGTTAATAAATGCCAATCCACCAATGATGCCTATCCAACTGCATTTAGAGTTGCCCTGTTTGATCATTTGCTGATTTTAATGCGGCATATGGAAACGCTACAGCAAGGCTTTATGGCGAAATCAATTGAATTTAAAGACGTGCTTAAAATGGGCCGCACCCAGCTACAAGATGCGGTGCCGATGTCTTTAGGCCAAGAATTCCATGCCTTTGCGACATTAATCAAAGAAGATATCCGCCTAATTGGGCAAATTAAAAATCTATTGCTCGAAATTAATCTGGGTGCTACGGCCATTGGCACAGGGATTAACGCACCTGCTGAATACCGCGAAATTGCAGTAAAAAAACTCTGCGAAATCACCGGCCACGCTTTTACTTCATCTGAAGATTTAATTGAGGCCACTTCAGATTGTGGCGCTTATGTCATGGTTTCAAGCGCATTAAAACGCACTGCCACCAAATTATCGATGATATGCAATGATTTACGCCTTTTATCATCCGGCCCTCGGGCGGGTTTAAAAGAAATTAATCTACCTGAATTACAAGCAGGCTCTAGCATTATGCCCGCCAAAGTCAACCCCGTGATGCCAGAAGTGGTGAATCAGGTTTGCTTTAAAGTAATCGGCAATGATTTAACCATTACCCTGGCAGCAGAAGCAGGACAATTGCAACTCAATGTAATGGAGCCGGTGATTGCATCGTCTTTATTTGAATCCATCCATTTACTGCAAAACGCCATGCTGGGGCTCAAAGAGAAATGTATCGATGGCATTAGCGCCAACGCAGAAACCTGCCGCCGCAATGTGCTAAATAGCATCGCCATTGTCACCTACCTAGACCCCGTCCTAGGCCATGCTAAATGCGATGAAATTGGCAAAATTTGCGCGCAAACTGGGCAAACCGTGATGGAAGTATGCTTAGAGAAAAAGCTACTTAGCCAGGCGCAATTAAATGATATTTTTTCAAATGAAAACCTGCTTAATCCACAGTATTTGGGCAAACGTTATTAATCCTCTCAGGCATTAAGACAAAAGCCTGCTTAAAAACCCCAATTCTGTAAATCGGAATTGGGGTTTATTTTTACAAGCGGCACAAGCCGCCACACTGTGGATGTGCGCAAAACAAACACAAAACAGAACGATCGTTCTGTTTTAATTGGCGACCCGATTTATCCATGCCATACTCCAAAATACATCTTTGATTAATCATTATGTAAGGAGTAAGTCATGCAAAACTATATCACTTTGGGTGCCAACGATCATGCAGCATCGTGCATGTTTTACGATGCGGTATTAGCCACCATTGATTGGCACTCCCATATAAACTTCCCCGGCTGGAAGGCCTACTCTAGCGAAGGGCAAGGCGAAGGTTTAATTGTTTGGGTAGCCAAGCCATTTAACGCAGAGCCTGCCACAGCAGGCAATGGTGCGATGGTTGGCTTTGCAGCCCGCTCGCACGAACAAGTCGATGCATTTTATTTGGCAGCCCTTGCCAACGGCGGAACAGATGAAGGCGCCCCCGGCCCGCGGCCTTACGGCCCCAACTGGTATGCAGCCTATGTGCGTGACCCGGTGGGTAATAAACTTGGCATTGTCTGCACAGAAGCAGCCTGAGTTTGCCAAAGCACCGCAGGCACGAACCGCATGGCGTTTCCTGCCTGTCTAAAAACACCAATCAGAGAGAGCCCTGCTTTTTTAAACCCTCAAGATAAGACTCAAGCGCTGCAGGCGTTTTAAACCGCAGCACATGCAAATGACAATAGGCTGGATCTGCAATCATTTCTGCATATTGTTTTTTTCTTAAGGCATAGGTTTGCCAAGCCCATAGAATAATAGAGTCCTTACTGAAAAAATTATTCTTTAACGTTTCGGTATTGCCTGCCCATAATTTTTCTTTTTTAATCCCCCGCAATAATGAACGTTTAATGACCCGCCACATCACAGTAAATAATGAATAATCCAGCCAGATCAATTGCCGGGCATTTCCCCAGCTTAAATCTTTTACTTCAAGATAATTGCCATTCATCACCCAAGCAGAATGGCTATTAATGGCGTTTTCCACCCTGTCCCTAAAAAGTGACGCACCCACTGGCGTCCAATTCGCCTGCCAATATAAAGCATCTAATTCAATATCAGCCAGCTGCAAACGCCTTGCTAAATCTCTAGCCAGCGTGCTTTTACCAGAGCCACTGGTACCAATAATTAATATTTTAGAATGTAAATTCACAGCCCATTACCTTTAGTTAATTAAACCAAGGCAGCCAGCAAGGCCTGGCTCTGCGTCTGTGCTTTTAATACGGAAGCCTTTAAATCCGGATATACAGATTGAATATCAGATAAATTAGCATTGGCGTTTTCTATTGCAACCGCAATCATGGAAAACACGAGGTGAGCACCGGCAACAATATCAGCCACGATGGATAATTTGATATCCGGCTTAATCTCACAACAAAGCTGCAAAATATCATTCCCCATAGCCGAAATTACAATTCCCAATTGGGTAGCCGATACCGCGGCTTGTTCAATACTTTTTAAGCGTAAAGTTTGCTCTGCCCCGGTCGATTCAGGCAACTTATACGCGGCTAGAAATTGAAAAAAAACTTCCGCATCTTGCTGCGCATAATCTAGACATTGCCCGGCATAGCCCAGCAAACGCTCTTCAGCCTCTTGCAATATGGCTAATCCAGGTTTGGATTTTAATGTGATCCGAATCGCCTTTAATAATAAGGCAACCCCCAGATTGGCAGATACGCAGGCCACGCATCCCCCACCTGGCACAGCATCTGTTGAAGCTGCTGTTTTAAATAACTCAGCTAATGAATCGGGTAATAGATATGCACTCATTGCAGATCAACCGCCTTGATTAAATTTGCAAAAATCATAGCATTAGTCACTGCGCCCACCCCCTTAGGCACAGGCGTAACAAATACACCCAGATCAGATAATTCTGCACTATTTACATCGCCCGAAGTTTTGCCATCGACAAATGAAATACCACAATCAATCACAATTTGCCCTGCTTTAAACCATTCACTTTTTACCGTACCGGCCATGCCAATCGCCGTCATCACAATATCACTTTGTGCAATCGCCATTTCAATATCAATCGCAGCTGTTTTTGAATGACACACCGTCACCGTTGCATTGCGATTAATCAGCATTTCTAGTAATGGCCGGCCCACCGTCCTGCCCCGGCCTAAAATACATACTTTTTTTCCTGAAATAGCACTCAGCGATTCAAGAATATATAAAGCCGCAGCGGGTGTAGCCGGAGCAATAGCACTTTGCTCATGATTAGCAAATATGGCACTGGTATTTTTAGAACCCAAACCATCAATATCTTTATATTGCGCAATTTCATTGAGCAATAGATCAGAATCAAGATGGGCAAAAACAGGCAAACCAATCACAATGCCATGCACATTTTCATCCCTATTTAATTGCCGTATTTTTTCTAGGACCGTATCAATGCTTGAATCATGATCAAAGATAAATGATTCATATAAAATCCCCAGCTCAGCAGCTTGCCTTTTTTTAGTCTCTGCATAAGATAAAACACCCGCATTTGATGTGGCCAAAATTTCACAGAGTTTAGGTGCAATACCACGCTGATTTAATTCTTTAACCGCTTGAAGATTATAATCATTCAGTTTTTTTGCGAGAGCAAGACAATCAATAATCATTATTTATCCCTAAAGCGAGGCCCTGAATGCGCGAAGTCTAAGTCTATGCCTGGGTCAAACACAAGAGCGTTGTCATAAAACCCACCTGATACTTACTCCTGCTTGAATTAAAACCCAACTCTGGTATATGATCCACAGCAGGTCTGCAGCTCACCTAGGCGTCGCCGGTTTATTTAAACCACGCTAAACCTGCCATGGCGAATTAAATCATTGCATCAAAGCTTGGCCCCGAACCCTAGTGCCAAGCCGTAACGGCGACCAGCGGCAGTCTTTTCAGACTCAGGCACGACAGGAGATTCGACCATGTCGCGCACCACGTATCCTTTTTATACTTCCGATATTTCTGCCCTTGCCCGCTCGCTCAAACAGCAATGGGCACTTGAGCCTGCCGCCCCCAGCCACTTACAGCTGCTGAATATGTTGGCGCGCGCTGCTGGTTTTAGTAATTTTCAGCACTTACGTGCAGCGGCAGAAACACCTACCCCAGCGGCAAGCAGTACCTTCTCCCCGCTGACAAAACGCCTGCTTAGGCATTTTAATGATCAGGGGCGTTTAATACGCTGGCCTACCAAGTTTTCCGAGCAACTGCCCTGCATCTGGCCGATCTGGGCCTGCATTCCCGCCCAACTAGAAATGAGCGAAAAAGCCGCTAATGAGTGGATTAAAAGCGCAGAAGCCATTGGCGATCATGTGCTGCTGCGCCGCGAGCTAGTCAATTACAAGCTGATCACCCGCACGCCAGATTGCCGTGTTTATCAAAGGCTGGAGCAAGATGTGCCGGAGGAGTTTTTGGAATTGATGGCGGAGATTGAGCGCCGTAAGATGGCCGTCGGCACTTAATCGTACCGATCAAAAGCACACCTTGAAATACAACAACAGGTTTCGCAGGGAGCACAACGATGAAGTCCTTGTGCTCCAAAGCGGTGTGCAAGAAAAACGACTTGCACACTCTATAAAAACTGCAGCCCTTTGTAGGCTAGGTGCAAGCCGCGTTTGCACCTAGCCTACAAAAAACATTTCCTTACGTTAATGAAATCCCCCCTAATCCCCAGCCAAAGGCGTTAAATCTGCAGTATTCTGGCAATTAAAATTGCCCACAGCCCAATAATTTTGGCCCAACCAGCTTCTGGCGTATTGATGAATATATTCAGGAGTGAAGTTAGCAAAATCAGCTGCGCTGCCTTTTACTGATCCATCAATTAACCAATACCAAGATAAAGCTTCGGCATTTTGTATGGGTTTATTTCTGCGTTCTTGCTGTGCTTTAAGTAAAATGGCACGCACATTATTTACTTCATTCATTGTTGGTGCTTCATTACGCAAACGGGCAATTTCAGCAACGGTGATTTTGGCGGCCTGATCACATTGTTTAATATCGGTTTGATAAACCACGGACAATAGCAAACCTTGCCACGCCGTCAGCTCAAAATTGCTATACACCCCATATGTTTCCCCGGTGTTTTCACGTAATGCCTGCCATAAACGCTGTTGCACAAGCTGGCTTAAGAAACGAGCCACGCCCTCGCCGCCCGAGTTAGCAGGCAACGGCACATAAGCATGCCAAAAACGCATCGACAAAGGTTGCGGAATCATTTGATGAATTTCATTGCCTCGCCCATGGGCTAATGGCTCTGGCTTAAATACCGCCACCTCTTTAGTTGGCAAGCTTGCGATGTACTGCTCAATTAAATCCTTATTAGGCTTGTTATTCATTACCCCACTTAGCACAAAACGAAATGCGCGCGGATTGCCAAATAAGGTATTTCTTGCCTCAATAAGCTCACTTAATGAGGCATCAAAATTATAATTTTGCCAATAAGCAGGATAAGGCCATAGCGCACCATAATGCTTTTCGTTTAAGCCGGTATATAAAGAATTTGCATTGCTCACCATCAATTGATAAGCCAAATCCTTGCTTAGCGTAGCTGCCGCCTTATCGTCTCTTGTTGCTGTCCAAGCTAGGTATTGTAATTGCAGCAGGGTTTCGATATCTGCGGCATCCACCTCACCCGCAAGGCCCTGCTGATCAGCATATACAAAGGGGTAAAACTTTAATTCGGTCTGTGACGATAATCTTTGCTTTAATTCGCTACCGCTAAACTCGCCCAATCCAGCCTGATTTAAATACTGCACCAGTGTTAACCCCGCTGGATACAGCTTTTTAGTCAGCGCCGCCATACCACCGGCAGCTCGGGCAGAAAAACCGACTCGATCTCCACTGCCTTTAGGCGGTGTGATCAACACCTCGATGCCATTACTTAATTTAAATAAAGTGCCCTCGGTCGTCGGCTCATCCTGCTCCGATACAATTTTCCCTGGCTGCGGCGGATGAGCAAGCAGTGGCTTATTATTTACTTCCTGAGCGATATTTTCCAATGGCTCGGCTCGCACCGCATCAACAATATTCTGTGCCGTCTTCTCAAAAAACATCGAATAGCTGCTGACTGCAGGTGGCAATAAAATTGTAGCAACTTGATCTGGCGACAATAACAAACGCTTTAGCTCATCTTGTAAAACGCCTGAAGTAGTAGCAGCAAAGAATATTTTAAGCTGCTGAAACATGCCAAATGAATCTCTGGCTGTTTCACCAAATTGCGCGTGCTTCTGCAAGCGACCAATCCAATCACTATGACTTGAGACACTGGACTGATTTTTTCGATAAATCTCGAAACTGTGAGCAAGCTCCTGCTGGCTGAAACCAAACCGTTTAGCCCTTTCCAGCTCGCGATACAAGGCCTGCAGCGCCTCTTTCATTTGCTTATCTTTAACCGACACTGACAAGGTAAACTCGATTTGCCGAGTCGGTAAACTGACACCATGCCCATTAAAATAACTGGCATCGACAAAAGGGCTGCCATCTTTTCGAGCTTGTACACTCAGGCGCTGTTGCAATAAGGTGCCCAACATACCGCGTTTAAAGTTGTTAAACGCTGCATCTGCATCATTCATTGATTCCGCAGGCAAAGCCCAGCCCCATATTGCTTGTGGATGAGCAATTCCCGGTACATTTCGATGGCTAAAAAAACGCAAACCACTGGCTGCAGCTGGATGGGCATAGCCTATGGGCGCAGTGCCTTTTTCTATACCAGCAAACAGCGTCTTGATTTTATCCTCGGCCTCTTGCGGCTGAAAATCACCCGCAATCAGCAGGGTCATGCGCTGCGCTTGGTATTCGCGCTTATAAAACGCTTTTACTTTTTCGAGCGGGATATTTTTTACAATATCGGCATCCCCAATGGCCAAACGCTTTGAATATTGCGGCTCATTGGGATAAATACCTTGCAGCAAAGACTGATAAAAATCAGCCCATGACTGACGCAAACGCCCCTCATCCAGCACCACTTCCCGCTCTAGTGCTAATTCAGCGGCATCCATTTCGATACCATTCGCCCAATCGGCCAGCAGTTGCAAAGCCTGTGGCAGCGCTTCCCGAGTCACGCTTATTTGGTAGTTAGTCCACTCATGAAAGGTAAACGCATTGATATCCCCGCCTAAGCTCATCCCCTGGCTTTCTAAAAAAGCTTTAAGCGCCCCCGGCCCAAAATGTTTAGTCCGCCGAAATGCCATATGCTCCAGCAAATGCGCCACGCCACGCTCATCATCCGCTTCGCTGAGTGAACCCACATTTACTAATAGACGCAATTCAACTTTTTCCGCTGGCTCGGCATTGCGTTTTATATAGTAATTCAAGCCATTAGCCAGCTGCCCATGGCGAACATCTGTAGGCAATAAGGGAAGAATTTCCGGCTTAGTCTCTGCCGCCTGCACATTGCTCATTAAAACAAGCAGCAAGCAAAATAATATTTTCACAATAACCGCCACAATCTTTCAAAGATTGCAAATCTTACGGCAGGATGTGTCAATAATCAATTGGCATTAAATATTTAATATTGGCGAGCAAATTTATGCAGGCCAAGCAAATACCAATGAAGCAAGCAGGCACAAAAAAACGGCGGGGGTAGCCGCCGTTTTCTACACCTTCAAAAAATCAGCACTCCACAATATTCACCGGCACTTCAATCACATTGATGGCCAGACCACCACGGGCGGTTTCTTTGTATTTGGTATTCATATCGCGGCCGGTATCGCGCATGGTTTTGATCACTCGATCGAGTGATACAAAGTGCTGACCATCGCCGCGCAGCGCCATACGTGCGGCGTTAATTGCTTTGATCGATGCCATGGCGTTGCGCTCAATACATGGCACTTGCACGAGGCCCCCAACCGGATCGCAAGTGAGGCCCAAATTATGCTCCATGCCAATTTCTGCGGCGTTTTCCACCTGCTCAGGCGTGCCTCCCAATACTTCGGCTAAAGCCCCTGCTGCCATCGAGCAAGCCGACCCCACTTCACCCTGACAACCGACTTCCGCACCAGAAATAGAAGCATTTAGCTTAAATAAGATACCAATTGCACCTGCAGTCAGAAAGAAACGCACAATGCCGTCGTCAGTTGGATTCGGTGTAAAGCGGGCGTAATAGTGCATCACGGCGGGGATAATGCCAGCTGCGCCATTGGTAGGCGCAGTCACTACTCGGCCACCACCAGCGTTTTCTTCATTAACCGCCAATGCGTATAAATTCACCCAATCGAGCACGGTGAGCGGGTCCCGCAGCGCGGCCTCTGGGGAGGCCAGCAGTTTTTGATACATATCGGCAGCACGGCGTTTTACTTTTAAGCCGCCGGGTAAAGTGCCTTCCCGCTCGCAGCCGCGTTTGACACAGGCTTGCATCACCGACCAAATTTCCAGCAAGCCTGCGCGGATTTCATCTTCGGTGCGCCAGGCCAGCTCGTTTTCTAGCATGATCTGGCTGATGGTTTTACCGTGGCGCTCGCACAGCGCCAATAGCTCGGCCCCGCTTTTAAACGGATGCTTCAGCTCGGTCACGCCTGGCGGATTAAAGCCCGCATCCACGGCAGCCTCATCCACCACAAACCCCCCGCCTACCGAGTAATAAGCACGCTTGGAGATGCTCTCACCAGCGGCATCAAAGGCTTCAAAAATCATGCCGTTCGGATGAAAAGGCAGGGTTTTACGTTTATGCAGAATAAGGTGCTCGGCCTCAATAAAGGGGATATCGTGCTTGCCAAGCAGATTTAATTTTCGGCCTTCACGAATCGCCGCAACCATCCCATCTACCTTATCGGTATCCACTAGCCGGGGTGACTCGCCCTGCAAACCCAGTAACACGGCGATATCAGAGCCGTGGCCTTTACCTGTTGCACCCAGGGAGCCAAATAACTCGCTTTTTACTTTTGCGACTTTATCAAGAATGCCGTCTTTCTCTAAACGACGGGCAAAAGTGCGCGCAGCCCGCATTGGGCCAACGGTATGCGAGCTGGATGGGCCAAGGCCGATCTTAAATAAATCAAAAACGCTGATTGCCATTTTGTGTATCCCGGATATTGCCTGCTGCTGCACTGAGCATTTGCCCATTTGCAGCGCGGCTATTGTTGATATGTATAGTTAGATAGATTGTTTTTACAGAATATCGTTCAGCACAAGCACCAAATAAGGGGCCTGTTGCCTGTATTGTTTCAGATGACATATTGAAAGCGCGCAGCTTACAAAGGTTAAGTGGCAAAGCGGCACGCGTGAGCAGGGCAAACAAAGATGACCGTGCCCGCTCAGCAGTGTCCGAGCTATGCCCCTCTGTCCTTTTGCCTGAGAGATTGCGGCAGATGCAGTGCACCAGCCATGCTTCTTCGGCGAGGCGGCGGCAAAAACCGCGCCTTCTCTCCAGATTACCAACGCCATCACAGTTCTTTTGCCTGAGAGTTTCCGGGGCGATTCCCCTTCGGCGCTGCATTTGTAAAAGCAGTCTCTCCTGCAATGGCTGCGGCCAATCTAGCAAAAAACCCAACTTGGCCACAAGGCTGGGCCAATCTATTGAAGCCTGCACCGGCTGTCAATTCATGATTAGCCCTGGATTTCAATAAAAACCCCCAAGCGAATAAAGAACTTGGGGTTTTTTAATTAAAGCACAACAAAAAAGACAGCTTAAATCATTTAAAACATGCCGTTGCCATTAACATCTTTCTCTGGCACAGCCTGAATCACATCCCAATGCTCGGTGATTTTTCCCTTTTTAACCCGGAAAATATCCACCACTGCCACACCGCGCTCACCGGCTTTATCTTGTGAATGTACATGCAGCATGACCAAATCACCTTCAGCAATCACACGTTTAATGGTGGCGCGCGATTGGGGTGAATTGGTTTTCAGATAGCGGATAAAATCTTGTAAAGGCTGCACACCGTTGGCGACTTCTGGATTATGTTGAATATAATCTTTAGCAATAAAGGGCAAAACCCCTTCAGCATCCAGCTTATTAAATGCAATATCGTAAAACTTCAGTACCAGCGCCTTGTTTTTTTCTTCCTTAGGCCCGGCAATCGCCGTCGCCGCCAATAAGCCCAAGATAATGGTGATTAGTAATTTTTTCATTTTTAATATCCTTTAGCTGCATATTTAAGTAAAAAGCAAAAAATGAAGAGTCCCTGCCCTACAAACTATAGCTATTCCTTTAAAACATCACGCTCTATCACGCAGCTACGGTAGCAAAAATCAAGCGCCCATAGCCAGTACCCCTATCACCTTACAGACTAGAAAATAAGACAATCAGTCATCACGCAATCTGCCCCTCTTTGCTAATCAAAAGGCATACTTCACCCTCGGTATTTTTCCATCTAGGCAAAAGCCATGAAAAAGGCTTGATCCCGCAAGAAGCGTCGTATTACGATGCGGGGATAGAAGATGAAAGGCGGCTCCTGCCAGCCTTCACGGGAAGAGACTAATTATATGAAGAATCACCGCCTCTCCAGAGGTTTCACCCTACTGGAATTATTGGTTGTTTTGCTGATTATTGCCCTGCTGGCCGGTTACGTTGGGCCAAAGCTATTTGGCGAGGTAGGCAAAGCCAAAACCAAGACTGCGGCAAGCCAGATGAAATCTATCGCGGATGCACTGGATCATTACCGTCTTGATACCGGCCACTATCCAAGTACCGAACAAGGCATCAATGTACTCACCAAAAAGCCCAGTGACGAGCCAAAGTGGCAAGGCCCTTATTTGATGAAAGACGTACCGGCTGATCCATGGGATAGGCCTTACGTTTACAGCAAACCAGGTGAAAACGGCCGCGACTACGATTTGCTGACTTTAGGTGCAGATGGCAAAGCCGGTGGTACGGGCGAAGACACCGACGTCAGCTACTAATCGATAAAGCCCACTCCTCATGCGCTACACCGTTAAAGCCTTGCAGGCAGGTAAGCTGCTGCAGCTGGATATCGACGCCGCTAATGAAAGCGAGCTACGGGATAAGCTGACGGCGCAAGGACAGCAGTTTTTATCTGCCAAGGCGCACAGCGCCTTTAAGCTTTCTTCCAAAGAATTTGGCCTCTCGCTCTTTACCCAAGAGCTGATCGCGCTTTTGCAAGCGGGGCTGACGCTGGTTGAAGCGGTAGAAACACTCAAAGAAAAAAGCGCGCAAGACACGAATGGCGAAGTATTAAGCCGCATGATTGAAGGCCTGTATCAGGGCTTACCACTATCTAAAGTACTGGCACAAATGAGCCAGCACTTCCCGCCTTTATATATTGCCACCGTCAGCTCGGCCGAAAAAACCGGCCACCTTGCCGATGCACTGGGCCGCTATCACCATTACGAATCCCGGCTAGCGGCGGTCAAAAAGAAGGTCATCTCGGCGGTGATTTACCCGCTGGTGGTGATTGGCATTGGCGGCGGCATTATGTTGTTTTTGCTGTTTTATGTGATTCCAAAATTCAGCCAGATCTATGCATCCATGAAAAACCTGCCTTTTGCCGCGCAAGTGATGCTGTGGTGGGGCGATCTGGTGCATAAGCACGGCGTAATGATGTTTGGCGCCATGGTGCTCAGCGTGGTGTTGGCGGTGTTTTTGCTGCGTACGGCTGCGGCAAAAAATGCTTTGCGCGAAGCCTTCTGGCGCTTGCCACGTTTAGAGCAGTACCGGCGTTTATTTTCGCTGACCCGTTTTTACCGCACCGTAGGCCTGCTGCTGGCTGGCGGGATTTCGGTAGTGCATGCAATGGAGCTGGCGGCGCAGTTATTGCCGTTAAAAATGCAGCTTGGCTTACAACAGGCCCTGGTTGATGTGAAATCGGGCCAATCCCTTTCACAAGCCCTGCCCCACTATCAGCTGACCACCCCCGTATCAGAGCGCTTACTACGCGTTGGGGAACAAAGTGGCGAGCTGGCCACCATGTGCGAGCGCTCTGCGCAGTTTTGCGATGAAGAGCTGGAACGCGCCATCGATATGTTTACCCGCCTTTTTGAGCCGATATTAATGTTGATTATTGGTGTATTGATCGGTGGAATTGTTTTTCTGCTGTATATGCCAATTTTTGAGCTGGCTGGGAATATGCAATGACAGATGCAAAATGGACACCTGCCACAGAGGCCGCCCCTTTACCCAGGCTCAGTCTGGAGTTGATTCAAACATTACGCCAGGATCAGGCCCCGCTTGCGCCTCGTTTGCAACACGTATTGCAGCTGAGCGATGCCGATTACGGTGAAGCGCTTAGCCACTTTCTTGGCCTGCCGTTTTTAAGCATGGATGAGCTGAGCGCACTCAGCCCGCGTTACGATCTATTGCCTTACGGCGAAGCCGTGGCAAGGCAATGCCTGCTACTCGATGGCACAGATGGGCTATGTATGGTGCTGGCCGATCCTTTTGATGCCGCACTGCGTAACTGGCTGCGCCAGCGTTTAACCGTAAGCTATCAAACTGCTTTTGCCCATCATCAGGCACTGCGCACTTACTTGGATCAGTTTGAAACCTCACACCGGGCGATGGATCAGCTGGGCGTGGGCGAGCAGAGTGAGGTGAATCAGGACGGCATTGTTGAGATTTCGCTGGCCACCCTTGCTGCAGATAAAAAACCAGTGGTCAAACTGGTGAATTCCACGCTGTATGACGCGCTTAAAGCCAAAGCGTCCGATGTGCATATGGAAAGCACGCCCAACGGCTTAACCATTAAATATCGCATCGACGGCGTACTGCTGCATATCGGAGGGGCAAATGGCCTAGAAACCGCCGAGCAGGTAATTTCTCGGATTAAGGTGCTGGCCGATTTAGACATTTCTGAGCGCCGTGTGCCGCAAGACGGGCGTTTTAAGGCGCGGATTAATGGCCGCGAAGTGGATTTTCGCGTCTCCATCATGCCGTCAATTTACGGCGAAGATGCCGTGCTGCGGGTATTAGATAAGCAAAATGGCGGCGATGCTTTTAAGCAGCTGCGATTAGATATTCTGGGCTTTGATGACGGCACAATGGGCCGGATCAGAAGTCTGGCACGCGAGCCTTACGGCCTGCTGCTGGTCACTGGCCCTACCGGCTCAGGTAAATCGACCACGCTTTACGCCACGCTGTCTGAAATTAATACCGGCGAAGAGAAAATCATCACGATTGAAGATCCGGTGGAATACCAGCTGCCCGGCGTATTGCAAATCCCCGTGAACGATAAAAAAGGCCTGAGCTTTGCCCGTGGCTTGAGATCGGTGTTACGGCACGACCCAGACAAAATTTTAGTGGGTGAAATTCGCGACGGCGAAACCGCCAATATTGCAGTACAAGCCGCGCTGACCGGCCACCTGGTGCTCACTTCCGTGCACGCCAACAATGTGTTTTCGGTGCTCGACCGCTTTATTCATATGGGCGTGGAGCCAAACAGCTTTGTGGATGCGCTGATCGGCGTAGTGGCCCAGCGGCTGATTCGTAAAATATGCCTGCATTGCGTGGTGGACGACGAACCCGATGAAGAGCTGCTCGCCACATCAGGCCTACGCAGCGAAATAGTCAAAGGCTGGCGCTTTAAAAAAGGCGTGGGGTGTAAGGCTTGTCGCAATACCGGCTACCAGGGGCGTAAGGCGATTGCCGAAGTATTGCGGCTAAACGACGAGCTAAAGCAAGCCATCGCCAGCCGCGCGCCAGCTGTAGAGCTGAAGCAACTTGCCGCACGCTTTGGATTTTTGTCGATGCGCCAGCAAGCGCTCGCCGTTGTGGCCAGCGGAGAAACCACCTTACAAGAAATTAATCGTGTGACTTTTGTGGATTAAACGATAAAACCCTTAAAAGAACCTTAGGTCTGTAAACACAGAGAACACGGAGTTTAAAAGCAGCACAGAAAAACAAAGACGCGTAGGGCATAGCTATCTACACAAGCCAGCACACTTACCCCCCCCTTTGTAAAAGGGGGGCTGGGGGGATTTGCAGTTGATGCAGGGCTAAAATTAGCCAAAAACCAAAGGCAAATCCCCCTCTAATCCCCCTTTGATAAAGGGGGAGGCTGCAGTACTGAAGTATCACCTGATGTGCGTTGATACTTATGCGCTTAGGGCGCTGCATTACGCAGCATGGCAGCGTGCAGACAGGCTACAAATGTCATCAGGAAATTTTTTCACCAGCGCAGTGGGTTACGCGGTAAAGCATCGCTAACCCAAGCTACTAATGGAAAGCAATCGTGTCCCCTTTATGGATTGAGCATAGCGTTTGGCTGGCGAGCAAGAAGCTGGGTTTAGCCAGCCAGCCGCGCTTACAAAAAGCAGATAAGCAGTGGACATCGGCAACGATCGACGCCCAATCTGCTGCGCTGGCTTTGCAGCAGCGGCTGGAGACTCGTCCAAAAAGCAGCATCAGCACACTGAATATATTGCTAAGTGGAGACTGGGTGCGTTACGCCGTACTGCCTTGGCAGGATGGCCTGTATCAGCCGGACGACTGGAATGCTTACGCTCGGCTCATTTTAGCCCAGCAATTTGCGGGCTCTGCCGAAGGCTGGCGGCTGTGTATTCATCCGGCAGGCTTTGGCGAATCGCGCCTAGTGGCCGCCATGGATGAATCCATTTACCAAGCCATCATCGAGCTGAGCCGTGCAAATAAGCTGCGTTTAAACAGGGTACAGCCGCTCTTTTCTACCGTGCATCAGCAGTACCGTAAACAACTCAAAGCCGCCGAATTTGCGCTGTTGATCACCGAGGCCGATCAACTTTGCTGTGGGTTCTGGCGCGATGCTGCGTGGCAGGGCGTCATCAGCCTGCCGCTGAATCAGGACAGCGAAGCACTGCTGAATGGCGGCATGGCCGCACTGCTGCGCCAAGCGGCCATGCTGGCGCAGGTGTCTTTGCCACCGCAAATCTATATCAGCTCCAGCACCCACCCGCTCGCCAAACTCAGCCTGCCAGAATGCGAAGTCAGCTATTTAGGTGCAGTGCATCCTTTATTTGCCGGGGATTGGGCTTTATGAACACAAATGATGCACATTGCACCCGAATTACGAATCAATCCTCTCCACCTATGCTCAAACGCTGCAACAACAACCGCTTAGTTTGCACGGGGCTTGAATTCCCCTTCAAACGCGCCGAGCGAGGAACAAGCGGGGCGGGGTTTCGGCGAGGATGTTTGAGCGAGCCTGCGAGCGAGTCCCGCAGCCGCCGACCCGATTGTCCACAGCGAGGGGATGTCGCGTTTGCGGGGTCGCCTTCTTTGCTTACTTTCTTGGCGAAGCAAGAAAGTAAGTCCCACACGGGGGACTCCCGTACCCAAATCACTGTGCCGAAGGCACTAAAAACACAACACAGCGATCAACCGGACTTTGCCGCATGAAACCCATGCAACTCGATTTTCATCAATCACCCCGCTCAACGCCATGGCTGGGCTTAGCCCTTGTCGTTGTGGCAGTGATTGCCCTGCTTTGGGTGATGACCCGGCTTGATATCAGCGATCAGGCACGCCAGCAGCTGGATGCGCGCGAGGATGAGATCAGCTGGCAGCGCCGCCGCTTAGATGAGGCGCGTAATAAAGAGCAAAAAGAAGCCCCAGCCAATGCAAAAGTACTGGCCGCGCATCAGGCTCAGCAACAAGCCATCGGGCCGGTGCTGGCCGTTTTAGAGCAAACCTGGCTGCCCACCGTGGCCTATACCCGCATCGAGCTGGCCGGCACCGAACATCTAATCAAGCTGGATTTAGAAGCCAAAACGCTGGCCGATGCATTGGCGCTGGTCGATCGTCTCGGCAGCACCAAGGGGGTTAAAACGGTTTCTTTATCCCGGCATAATTTGCGTGCTAGCGATCCCTTCCATCCAGTGCAAGTGAATCTGGATATCACGTGGGAGCCGCGCCGATGAATATGCAGCGACTCATGCAACAGATCATTTGGTATGTACGCCAATGGCGGCAATATGCGGGCGTTTTGGCAATTGCGGCCTTGGTTTTGCTGCTACTAACCGGCGCACTTTATGTGCAAAAGCTCAAACCTATCCAAAAAGATTTAGAACGCCGCGAGCTGAGCCTACTGGAAGCCGCGCGCAAGCTGAAGCAAGCAACATCCAGCGCCTCTGCCACCGCCAGCAGCGTGGCAGAAGAGCGCCTGCCGCAATCGAATCAATTTACAGCGTTTTTACTTAAGCTCAATGAGCTGGCCGAGCAAAAACATATTGTACTGCAGCAAAGCGATTACAAAGCCACGCCCGAAGTGGGGGGTGAGCTGCTGCGCTACGGCTTGCAGTTTCCGGCTAACGGGCAGTACCCGGACCTCCAGCAATTTATTAGCGAACTAGAAAAAATACCCGGCGTGCGCATCGAAAACCTCAGCATATCTCGCCCACAAATTGGCGAGGCCATGCTCAGTATTCAAGTGCAAATGTCATATTTAAGCGAGGTACAGCCATGATCTCGAAAGCAACTATGGCTAAGACCACGCTCAGTATTCAAGTGAGAATGGCGGATTTAAACGAGGTGCAGCCATGATCTCGCGCCCGCTGCAAATTGTGCTAGCCATTACGCTCATTTTAACGCTCTATTCTTTCTGGCAAGACAGCCAGCCTGATGATATGCCAGCCCGCCGTCAGCAACATGCGGCAGCAGCCAGTGAAGCCAGCGCTAAAGCATCGGCCGTTGCTGCGGCACAAGCATCGGCGGCCTCGGCAGCCAGCGGTGTGGCCGTGAATTTATTCCCGGTTCAAACATGGCAGCCGCCTCCTCCGCCGCCACCTAAACCCACACCGACTCCGAAGCCAACGCCCACGCCGCCGCCGGTTGCGCCCCCTTTGCCGTTTAAAGTGGTTTCAACCTGGCACGAGGGCAACATTGATTATGTAGTGCTTGAGGCGGGCGGCCAGCAGATGGTGGTTTGCCAAAGCTGCAATGCCCTTGGCCGTGTACAAAAGGGTGAGGTTTTACTGGGCTCATGGCGGGTGGATCAGGTGACCCGTCAGCAAATTATTTTTACTTTTATGCCGCTGAATCAGCAGCAGGTCCTTTCCTTGGGAGCGACGCCTTGAAAACGCGCCCTTCGTGCAAATTAAATCAGCCAACTACTTTCCCCCTGCCGCTCAAGCAGCTGCGGATGCTTTCTTTTGGAGCTACATTTTGAAGCGCGCATTTAGCATGACCCTTATCGCGGCCAGCTTGCTGACTGGCTGCGCCGCCGACATGGCCCGCAAACAGGGTGAGTCTTTAATTTATGAAGGCGAAGTAGAACAAGGCTTACAGTTTTTAAAAGAAAAATCCAAGCTATATCCTGACGATATCAAACTACGTGCCAGCTTTCAGCGGCAATTAGACATCACGCTTGGCGCTTTGCTCAAAGAAGCCGACAACGCCCGCGCGCGCGGCGATATCGAGCTGGCGAGCAATCGCTATCAGCAGATGCTGTCACACGATAAGGGCAATTACCGGGCGCTGGAAGGCTTAAGGCTGAGTGAAATCGCAGCAAGGCAGGATTCCATGCTGAAATATGCGCGTGAAATCAAAGACAATAAACCGGAAGAAGCACTGGATGTACTGGCTCAAATGCTGATCGATAATCCGCGCAACACGCAGGCACTTAAGCTGCGTGATGAAGTAGAAAGCCGCAAAACGCGCGAAGCCACGCTGCGCCCCGGCTTGGCACAATCTTTAAAAAACCCAATTTCTTTGCAATTTAAAGATCAAAGTATCAGCAGCGTATTCGATATTATTTCGCGCATTGGTAAAGTTAATTTTATTTTTGATCGCGATGTTGCGCCTAATTTACGCACCACAATTTATGCGCACGACAGCAGCGTAGAAGATGTGATTAATTTAATCTTAACGACGAATCAGCTCGATAAAAAAGTATTAAATGAAAACACCATTTTAATTTACCCCAAACGCCCGGATAAAGACCGCGATTATAAAGATCTGGTGATGCGTACCTTTTATTTATCCAACGCCGATCCAAAACAGGTATTGGCGATGATTAAACAAATGGTCAAAACCAAAGACGTGTATATCGACGAGCGTTTATCCATGCTGGTGATGCGCGACACGGCCGAAGCGGTTGCCGTGGCCGAGCGGCTAATTGCCGCCCAGGATTTACCGCAATCAGAGATTATTTTAGATGTGGAAATTCTTGAAGTAACCAGTACAGATTTGCTGAATATGGGGATTGAATACCCACAAAAGATTTCTGCTTCAATTGGTGTGCCTAATGGCCTGGGTGCTATTACGGCGGGTAATTCAATCAGCCTGGATAAGCTGAATAATCTGAATAAAAGTGATGTGCTAGTTAATATTGGCAGCCCAGCCGTTACGGCCAATTTTGCCCATAATAAAGGCAATACCAATATTCTGGCCAATCCAAAAATCAGGGTTAAAAACCGCGAAAAAGCCAAGGTGCAAATTGGTGACCGGGTGCCAGTCATTACGACCACCACCAATAATGGCGTTACCTCAGAATCCATTACCTATCTGGATGTGGGCTTAACCCTGAATGTGGAACCCACGCTATCCATCGATAACGACATCAGCGTAAAAGTGTCTTTAGAAGTTTCTAACGTAACCGATAAAAGCAAAACCACCAGCGGCAACACGGTTTACACCATTGGTACACGAAACGCCACAACCAATATGAGCGCCAGAGACGGTGAAACGCAAGTCCTAGCGGGCCTCTTATCCCGCACCAACCAATCCACCGGCAATGCACTGCCAGGCCTTGGTGAGCTGCCGGTACTAAATCGATTATTTGGCAATCAGAGTGACGACAATAAAAAAACCGAGCTGATTCTTTTAATCACCCCCCGCGTAGTGCGTAATTTAGCGATTCCATCGCCCCATATCACTACCTTTGAAAGCGGCACCGAAGGCGCAATCAGCACCAACCCGCTACGTTTACGCCCAAGCTCCAGCATCAAAATTAATAGCACGGCGGCAGGCAGTATCATGATGCCCGCGCCTCAGCCCATGATGCCGCAAGCCATGCCGGAACCAGCCCCCCAGCCCGCCCCGGCGCCTGTTGCGCAAGCTGCGGAAGACAACTCTCAGGCTGTTACACCGCCAACAGGCAGAGGCAATGGCATGGGACGGCGCTAAAGATGTGGCCCCGTTTGCCAGCTGACCGGCCCGCTCTGGGTTTTACCCTGATCGAGCTGATGGTGACCCTCACCATCCTGGCCGTACTGGCCACGGTGGCCATGCCGCTTTCGCAAATTGCCTCTACCCGCCAGCGTGAAGAAGAGCTGCGCCGCGCGCTCTGGCAAATTCGAAGTGGTATCGATGCCTATAAGCAAGCGGCAGACGAGGGGCAAGTTAAAAAAAATCTGGATGAAAGCGGCTACCCGCCCAATCTGAGCGTTTTAACAGAAGGTGTAAAAGACGCCAAAGACCCCAATGGTAAAATGATCTACTTTCTGCGCCGCCTGCCCAGAGATCCTTTTTGCGATTGCCCAAGCAGCTCGGATGAAAAAACATGGGGCCTGCGCAGCTACACCAGCCCCCCCGATTCCCCCCAGGAAGGCCGCGATGTATTTGATGTGTATTCACTCAGCAGCGGAGTTGGGCTGAATGGTACGGCTTATAAGAAGTGGTAGATAGTGAGCGGTGGAAACCCAAGTCCTGAACCACGGAGGACACGGAGTTTCACGGAGAAAAACAAGGGGGGAATTAAGGTGTTTTAATAGGTTTTAAATACTTTCAAACCCAGCTATCTGTAGTTTATCGCTGCTTGTGGCATGGGGCTTTTTAAAGTCCCCTTGAAACACGCCGGAGCGAGGAACAAGCGGGGCGGGGTATCGGCCAGGGAAGGAGGATCCAGCCAATCCCGCCTGCCACCGCCTCAATTGTCCGCAGCGCAGGAGCCTTCGTGTTTTTGAGTTTGCTGTTTTGCTTCCTTGCTTGGCCGTTCAAGAAAGGGAGGCCCCCGTGGTGGCTACCGCTCCAAAATCAACGTGCCGAAGGCACTAAAATGATCTTTTGATCATTTTTGACTTTAGTTCTCGCGTAATAAGTAAAACCAAATCATAAATAGGATCACCATGGCGCATGCGTCGTCTGCCAATAAAGGCCACACAAGCCACAAAGGCTTTACCCTGATCGAGCTACTGGTCGTGCTCGCCATTATGGCCAGCCTGCTCACCTTAGTCGTGCCCCGCTATTTTCACCAAACCGAGCGCGCCAATGAAACCGTGCTCAAACACAACCTCGTCGCCATGCGCGATGCCATCGACAAATTTTATGCCGACACCGGCCATTACCCCGCCACAATCGACGAGCTGGTCAGTAGCAAATACCTACGAGAAATGCCGATGGATCCCATCACCGGCAAAAACGATGGCTGGCAAATCATCAAATCTGAAAACGCCAGCGGCGTATACGATGTAAAAAGCGGCGCAGAAGGAAACGGCAATGACGGCTCGGCCTACAGCAGCTGGTAAACAGCAGTCCGGTTTTGCTTACGCATGGGCCTTAATGGCCGTGCTCATCATGGGTATTTACCTCGCCCAAGTGGGCGAAGCTTGGCAAAACCGCGCCCAGCGGGCCAAAGAAGAAGAGCTACTGCGTGTAGGCGCTGAAATCCGCCGCGGCATCCGGCTGTACAGCGAGCAAAATATGATGCAAGGCACGCAATACCCCAAAACACTGGAAGAGCTCGTACTCGATCCGCGCAGCCCCACACCAAGGCGCTTTATCCGCAAAGCCTATAAAGACCCGATGACAGGGGACGACTGGGCCTATATCTCCGCCCCCGGAGGCGGCTTTATGGGTGTTTATAGCCAAGCCAAGGGTAAGCCACTCAAGCAACAACGCTTCCCCAGCGACTTTGCCAGCTTCGCCAATCAAAACACCTATCAAGACTGGAAATTTGCCAACTGGCCCAATGGCAAAGCGCTGAAAAGATAATGGCTTAGGGTGGATTGTCTTCATACCCTGTATACACCTCTGCCTGCAAAATTCTTTTTTTGCTTAGCTCCATCACATCCTATATATGCGTCCTAAATCTGCTCCCTATACACTCAATAAACAAGGCTTTAACAAAGCACTAAACGCTTGCTCAACAGCATCGTCATCACTAAATGCAACATTAAAACGCATATATTGCTCTGTCTGCGGCTGACGACTAAACAGTGCACCGGGAGCGAGCAATAAGCCTTGCTTCATTCCCTCCCTCGCCAGCATTTCACTATCCACGCCTGCAGGTAGCTTCGCCCAAATAAACATCCCTCCTGTAAATGGAAAGGGCATGGTGCATCCCGCCCGCTTCAACCACGCAAAGACCCGCCCGCCAGACTCAAGCAAACGATCAGCAATCCTTTTACGATGCTTGCCATAGCTTCCTTCATTAAGCATACGGCACAGCAATTGCTCTAATAACTCTGAAGTGCCACCACCGCTCATTAATTTAAGGTGGCTTAATTTTGCAGCTAATTGCGGTGCAGCAATCACATAACTCACTCGCGTATTGGCACTTAAAATCTTAGAAAATCCCGACAAATAACTCACATGCTCAGCTCCGGCCAATGCGGCCAGCCTAGGGGGAGGATTGCTGTGCAGGTCTCCATACAAATCATCTTCAACAATATGGCAGCCATACTCTTTGCATAATTGTAAAAGCCGAAAAGCCTGGGCAGGCGTAAATGAATGCCCTGTTGGGTTGTGCAGCAATCCACAGCTTAAATAAACGCTGGGCCTGTGCTTGGCCAGCACCGCTTGAAAACGATCAAAATCAGGCCCCTCTGCTCTACGCTCCACCGTCACGACCTGAGCGCCATGCAAAGCTAAATTAGCATGAAAATTAAAATAGCAGGGGTCATCAAGCAGCACCGTATCCCCCTGGCGGAGCAATACGCGCAGCAGCATATCTATGCCCTGCACCGTATTTGAGGTGGTCACAATCTGCTCCAAATGCACCGGCATCCCTTGTTCAGAGAGTTTTTTTTGCAATGCTTCACGCAAAGGCAAATAGCCGGCAGGGCTGCCGTAAGCAGAGACACGCAGCAATGGGGAGCGAACAGTGGCGCGCATCGCTTGGCGAAACGCATCCGTATCCAGCCAGGATTCAGGTAAATGACCGCAGCCGGGGCGCAGCTCACCGTTATCCACCAATAAAGAGCGGCGCAGCACGCTAATCAAATCCTGGGGCAATAAATCAGCCTGCGGCGGATAAATCGCCTGTGGACTTTGCGCCACCACAAAGTATCCCCTGCCCTGCCTAGATATCAGTAAATTTCGCGCACGTAAGCGATCCAGCGCATCAATGACCGTAAATTTACCCACCCCCAGAAGCAAAGTTAACTCTCTGACTGAGGGTAACTTGCTACCCGCAGGCAACACGCCGCTCTCTATTGACGCAGATACAACCTCAATAATTTGCCGGACTTTAGAAGTCCCTTTTTGAAAATGAACAGCAGGAAATGTCATGGAACTCTCTTTGTTTGCCGCTTATTTTACCGGTAAAGCAAGGTCGGTTAGATCATTACTTAAGCTGTATCCCTCCTGATCTTCAAACTACACTGGCTAAATCAAGCCCTGCATACTTTAAATAAGAAACAAAAGCAATTTATTTAAAGCATATAAATTTACATGCTAACAGCGCTGATCTATTCAATTTAGTCATCCCTAGGCAGGCCAGAATTGGACATCCACATTGAATCTCTGGCAAAAACAATTAGGGATATCGATTCAGTCGAATATAAATTCACGTTTGTATATTAAAAAACAAAACCACCAAGGATTCAGCGAAATGACTACAGGACTAAGCCCTGAAAACTTCATATATTTTGTTATTTTTTGTTTTACGATGACATTCAGCCCGGGACCAATGACCATTTTCTTACTTAGCCTTGGTCTGAAAAGTGGCTTGAAAAGTGCGCTACCTGCACAAATAGGTGCAAGCCTTGCTTATTTAATTTCAATCATTATTTTTGCTATAGGCCTTTCAGAAATAATTAAGGACTACCCACTTCTCACTCATACTATTCAACTCACAGGTATCAGCTATATTATTTATCTTGCTTACAAACAATGGACCAGTAAAGAAATACAAATAAACACCCATATAGATCTTAAAAACTTTAAAGATTTATTCTGCAAAGGGATGCTTACTGGGATGTCTAATCCCAAAACAATCCTGATGTTTACAGCTGTTTTTCCTCAGTTTTCAGCACAAAAAGATCACCAAATGACAGATATTTCTATTTTAGGAATCACATTTCTTGTTCTTCAATTTGCCAGTGGTTGCAGCTATTGTTATTTTGGCCAGCGGATTAAGCCACTACTTGATCAGCCTTCCAGACAATCTTTGCTGCATAAAACCAGTGCCGTTTTACTTCTGGCCGTAGCCACAATGCTCGCTCGCAGCTTTCTGGCATAAAATCCCCCTGCCCCTCTGCTCTTACAGCCTGTCAATTCGCGTATCATGGCGAGCATTCTGTTTGCCCTTTGCTCCCATGCTGCCGATTCTTTATTCCTTCCGACGTTGCCCTTACGCCATGCGTGCCAGAATGGCGATTCAGTATTCTGGTATTCAAGTTGAATTACGTGAAATTGTACTGAGAGATAAGCCTGCAGAATTACTGCTCGCCTCACCCAAAGGCACCGTGCCGGTATTGATTTTAAATAATGAAAATGTCATAGAGCAAAGCTTGGATATTATGCAATGGGCATTATTTCAAAACGATCCGCAGCAATGGCTTTGCCAGCAAAGCACGGCGCTAAGCACCCAAATTGCCCAGCTAATCGATCATAATGATCGGGTATTTAAAACTCATCTTGATCAATATAAATACGCTGACCGCTATCCTGATCAGCCCAAAGAATACTATTGTCATCAGGGTGAGTTATTTTTACGTGATTTAGAAACCCGATTGGCTCAGACTCCTTTTTTACTATCGAATAAAATCAGCTTGGCAGATGTCGCGATATTTCCTTTTATTCGCCAGTTTGCCGGCGTTGATCCAAAATGGTTTGACTCTGCGCCCTATCCTAAGTTAAAGCTGTGGTTAAATTTTTTCTGTAACAGCCGTGATTATCAAAACATCATGCAAAAATTTGCAGTCTGGCAGGCAGGGGCCCGCCCTTTTATTTTTCCTTAAAATACAATTACGCAATCCAAGCTGCTGTTTTTTAGGTAACCTTGCAACTTGAATGTGCATTAAGAGTCATTGTGAGCCAATTTATACGCCTAACGATGGATGACATTGCCCGCCTGGCCAATGTTTCCAAAACCACGGCCAGCCTTGTCCTTAACGGACGCTCGGCAGAATACCGTATCGCGGAAGCCACCAAGGAACGCGTACTGGCGATTGCACGCGAGCATCATTTTCAGCCCTCGCAATCGGCCAAAACGCTGCGCTCCCGCAAAAGCGGTACTTTAGGTTTACTTGTGCCGGAGCTCAGTAACTTTGCCCACGCCAGCCTTGCGCAAGCTTTAGAGCCCCTATGCCGTGAGGCAGGCTATCAGCTGCTGGTGATGAGCAGTAATGAGCAGGCCAGCATGGAAACAGCAGGCATTGAGCATCTGCTCACCCGCCAGGTAGACGGCCTGATTGTGGTGCCCTGCAGCAGCGATGCAACACAATATTTAAAATGGTCTTTGCGCCTGCCGCTGGTGTTTGTTGACCGCCATATTAAAAACTGCCCGATTCCCTTTGTTGTCACCGACGCCATTGATGCCGTTACCTCGCTGGTCATGCAAACCATCGCAGGTGGCAGCAAAGAAGTGGTTTATTTTGGCGGGCAAGCCGATTTATCCCCAAGCCAGGACCGGCTGGCAGGCTATCGCAAAGGCCTAGAATTAAGCGGCGTGCCAGAGCAGCCATACTGGGTATGGCAAAGAGATTACCTGCGTCCATCGGGCTACAGCATGATGGCTGAATGCTATGAGCGCCTTGGGCATTATCCCGACAGCCTGTTTACCGGCTCGCTGACCCTGCTGGAAGGCGCGCTGGCTTATATCAACGAAAAACAAAACGGCATGCCCAAGCGTTTAATGACCTTTGATGATCATAACCTGCTCAACTGCCTGCCTTGGGGCATTCAATCCGTGGTGCAAGACAGCCAGCAACTCGCCAGCGAAAGCCTTGTCAGAGTATTAAAGCTTATGCAGGGCGAAGCGGTAGATTCGGTATGGATTCCGGCAAGTTTGCATCAGCGTAGTTAAGGGCCGGAGGGCAGACCGTTTGCCCTGCACGGGGCCGCCCACCGCCAATCGGCCTATATCACCCATCCCCAGCCCACTGGCATTAAATGCCATACCCTTATCCAGCCTGAAGATGTATTATAAATGCTTATTTTAAAGTCCGGACAACAGCGATGCGCCTGAATGTTTTTACTGATTACTGTTTGCGCACTTTAATTTACGTTGGCGTACAGAACGATGGCATTGTAACGCGAGGGGAGATTGCCTCGGCCTATGGCGTTTCTGACAATCACCTAATGAAAGTCATGAGCTTTTTGGCCCGCAATGGTTTTTTAGAAACCACCCGGGGCAAAGGCGGCGGCATGCGTTTAGCCCGCCCTGCGGATCAGATCAGCCTTGGCGCTTTGGTCCGCCTCAGCGAGGCAGATAGCCCGGTTGTGGAATGCTTTGATCGTGAGCACTCCAGCTGTAGCATCGGCGCGGTTTGCCGCTTAAAAGGGGTGCTCTTTGAAGCCATGGAAGCGTTTTACTGCGTACTTGATCGCTATACCCTGCAAGATTTAATCAATAATCCTGTCGAGCTCAACGCCATTTTCAGTATTCCCTTGCTACAAATAAAAGACTGACGGCAAACCCGCTAAGTAACGCAAAGACCTTGAGTTTCCCCTAGGTAAAAGGGGACTAGGAGTAATGCCGTTCACTTAAGCCGTTTGGTTTAAGTTCCCCCCTTTGCAAAAGGGGGACAGGGGGGATTTGCAGTAGACTATTTTTTAAACTTTTTCAAAACTAACAAATCCAGCTTTTCACCCTACAAATCTAAAGCACCCAAATAGATATTCACACCATGACTGAGCAAATAAATAATCCCCAGCACGGCATTACGCTGGAGAAAATGCTGACCGATTTAGTTGATCATTTTGGCTGGCCAGAGCTAGCACGCCGCATTCCAATTCAATGTTTTGAAAAAGATCCTTCGATTAAATCCAGCCTAAAGTTCCTGCGCCGCACGCCTTGGGCACGCAGCAAGGTAGAAGAGTTAGATGCCAGAATGCGCCGCTAACACAACAGATCCTACATCCTCAAAAGTGAGTCACACCCCATCTTCAAACACATGATGCAGCTCGGCCTCAACACCCTGCAAAAAAATATATAAAAATCTTCGTCATATTTTGCCAGTCTGCTACGACTAAGGATCAGCAAGTAATCATGCTTGTTGACTATCCTGCAAAAATTGGAGATTGACCATGAATCGTATAACCGGAGCAACCTTAGCCGCGGCAGCCGCAACACTTTTCACTTTTGCGGCGCATGCTGAGGAAATGCCTGCATCTGGCGATGCAAGCAAAGAAGTAAAATGCGCGGGGATTAACAGTTGTAAAGGCACATCCATGTGTAAAACAGCGGATAACGCTTGTAAAGGCCAAAATGTGTGTAAGGGTCATGGCTGGCTGCCTGCAGCCAGTGCCAAAGCTTGCGGCGATCAGGGCGGAAAAGTTTTATAAGCCACTTTTTACCAAGGGGGCCTAGTCTGCCCCCTTTTCTTGCTGAGCCGCTATGAATCAAACACTCAAAGGCTTTGGACTAGGTCTGCGGCCAGAACACTATGCAGATTTTTTAGCCCAAGCGCAGCCCGTAGATTGGCTAGAGGTGATTTCAGATAATTACCTCGTCCCTGGTGGCAAACCCCTTTATTACCTCGACAAAATTCGCCAAGATTATCCAATGGTGATGCATGGCGTAGCGATGAATTTAGGCTCGGTTGACCCTCTCGATTTTAACTACCTTGCCCAAATTAAAGCACTGGCCAAGCGCATCGAGCCATTGGCAATTTCCGATCATCTGTGCTGGACAGGAGTAGATGGCCAATACCTGCACGATTTACTGCCGATTCCCTATACCGAAGAAGCGATCAAACATGTAGCAGGGCGAATCCGGCAAGTGCAAGATTTTTTAGGCAGGCGTCTGGTGATTGAAAACGCCTCGACCTACCTAGAAGCCCAAGCGGATCTGCAAGAGTGGGAATTTATCAGCGCAATCCTGCAAGAGGCCGATTGCCAACTACTACTCGACATCAACAATATTTATGTTTCCAGCCGCAATCATGGTTTTGATCCGCAGCGCTATCTGCAAGCAATTCCCCGCCAGCGCATCGCCTATCTGCATTTGGCCGGCCACACCGATCATGGTGATCATTGTATCGATACCCACGATCAGCCCATCTGTGCCGAAGTCTGGTCTTTATATACTCAAGCGATCAGCCAATGGGGGGCGATTCCCACCATGATAGAACGCGATGCCAATATCCCAGCGCTGCCCGAGTTATTAGCCGAGCTAAATCATGCCCGCCAGCGAGGAGCTGCCCATGTCTCTGCACACATGGCAGCGTGATTTACAGGCCAGTATTCTGACTGCCAGCGATCAAATACGGCAGCCGCTCAATCAGGGCAGCATCAGCCGCGAGCGGGAAATCGCCGTCTATGCCGATGGCTATTTTTTGCGCTTGGCCGAGGCATTGCAAAGCAATTACCCAGCCCTGTTTCAAATTCTGGGCGACGATGATTTTTACAGCCTCGCCCGTGCTTATCTGGCCGCTCATCCCTCATCGCAGCCATCAATACGCTGGTTTGGCGATCAGCTGGCCACCTTCCTAGCGCAAGCGTTGCCCTATGCCAGCGTTCCCATTTTTGCTGAACTCGCTGCTTTTGAATGGGCTTTGCGCCATACCGTGGATGCCGCTGACGCACCACTACTGACGCTGGAAGATCTGCAGGCGATTCCCACTGGAGATTGGGGCCAACTGTGCTTTAAGCTGCATCCTTCCTTAAGTATTTTATCTTTGCAATGGAACGCGCCTAAGGTGTGGCAAGCCCTAATGGCAGAGGATGCGCCGCCAGAGCCTCAACGCCTTCCTCAGCCCTGTTTAGTCTGGCGCAAGCCTGATTTAACCCTCCATTGGCGTAGCGCCAAGCCGCCCGAAGTTCATGCCTTAAACTTACTGGCCAGCGGCGCAAACTTTTCCTCTGTCTGCGAGGCGCTCATGAGCGAAGATATCAACGATGTGCCATTAAGGGCTGCTGGTTTTTTGCGTACGTGGATTGAGCAGGGGCTGATTACAGCGGCTTAAACACCTGACCACCAGCCGTGATCAGGATATAGCTAGCAATCACTTCACAGCTGAGCGGTTATAAACAAAACCATCTTCCCCAAGTTGCCCCTGCCACGCCTTCAGACGCCTGATCGCACCTAAGAGTGATGGTATTTCAAGCCCTGCCATTGAGCATGAACTCAGCCTCTAAGCGTCTTCTGCACCAAAATATTTCCCGATCTAAATATGCATATTATTTGCATCTTTATAAAATAGGTATATATTATGCATATATAAACACCCACACGCCTCACCCATCCGGAGCACATCATGCATAAAACGCGCAATTTATGGCGCTGGCTTGCGATTATCTTCTTCCTGTCTTTTGCCGCGCTCGGCTGGATAGGCCGGGAAATTTACCTAGAGAAGCCGCCGATCCCCCAACAGGTTTTAAGTAGCAGCGGCAAGCTACTCTATAGCGGCGAGCAAATTCAGCGCGGGCAGGAGGCTTGGTTGTCAGCCGGTGGCCAACAGATGGGTTCTGTTTGGGGCCATGGTAGTTATGTGGCGCCTGATTGGTCGGCCGATTGGCTGCACCGCGAAGCGATTACCCTGCGTGATATCTGGGCTAAGCAGCAGTTTAAAAAAGACTACAGCCAGCTAAATCGGGAAGAGCAAGCGCCGCTGGATGCACGTTTAATCTCGGTAATGCGTAGCAATACTTACGATAAAGCCAGCGATACGCTGACTATTCAAGCCGATAGAGCCGTGGCCATCGAGCAAGTTGCCCAGCACTATATGGGCCTGTTTGGTAGCGATGCTGCGCAAGATAAATTGCGCGAGCAGTACGCGATGATTTCTGGCTCGATTAAAAACGCTGATGATCTGAAAGCTCTGCCCGCTTTCTTCTTTTGGTCGGCATGGTCGGCCACCACTAATCGCCCCGGCGTTGATCATATTTCCTACACCAGTAACTGGCCGCATGAGCCGCTGGTGGCGAATACCCCGACCACCGGTACCAGCGTTTGGTCGATTGCCAGCATTATCCTGCTGATCGCTGGTATTGCAGCGATGGTCTTGTTTCATCAAATGCACCGCGATGAAGAGCCGGTGATTTGCCCAGAAAATGATCCGCTGGTCACGCTAAAGCTCACCCCTTCCATGAAGGCCACCATGAAGTATTTCTATGTGGTGATTGGCCTGCTGCTGGTGCAAGTGGGGATGGGGATTATCTCGGCGCATTATCAAGTCGAAGGCGGTAGCTTTTTTGGTATCCCGCTGGCAGAAGTGCTGCCGTTTACCATTAGCCGCACCATTCATACCCAGCTGGGCGTGTTATGGATTGCCACCGCATGGCTGGCAACGGGGCTGTTTTTAGCGCCGGTATTGGGCGGCAAAGAGCCTAAGTTTCAAAAGCTGGGCGTCGATGTGTTGTTTTATGCCCTGCTGTTGATTGTGGTCGGCTCAATTGCCTGTGGCTGGGTTGGCACCTTACAGCGCCTAGGCACTAGCTATAGTTTTTGGCTGGGTAATCAAGGTTTGGAATACACCAGCATGGGCCGTGTCTGGCAAATCTTGCTGTTTATTGGTCTGCTAATTTGGGCGTGTTTACTGGGCCGTGGCCTATGGCCAGCGCTGCGTAAACCATCCGAAAGCCAAGGCCTGATCGCCATGGTGTTTATCTCAGCGGTATGTATCGGCCTGTTTTACGCATCGTCCTTGGTATGGGGGCAAAAAACCCATTACGCGCTGATTGAATACTGGCGCTGGTGGTTGGTGCATCTGTGGGTAGAGGGCTTCTTTGAAGTATTTGCCACCGCCGTGATTGCCCTGCTGCTCAGCCGCTTAGGCTTGATCCGTGCCGCATCGGCCAACCGCGCCATTGTGCTTGAAACAATTGTGTTCCTGTTTGGCGGTATTTTAGGCACGCTGCATCACCTTTACTTTACCGGCTCGCCCACCAGCGTCATTGCCGTGGGCGCGATGTTCTCAGCCTTAGAAGTCGTGCCTTTAGCACTGATTGGTGCAGAAGCCTATCAAACCTATCGCCACAACCAAGCCGCACCGTGGGTAGCAAAATATCGCTGGGCAATCATGTGTTTTGTGGCAGTTGGGTTTTGGAACACCGTCGGCGCTGGCCTGCTGGGCTTTGCGATTAACCCGCCGATCTCCTTGTATTACGTGCAAGGCCTGAATATGACCGCAGCTCACGGCCACGCCGCGCTATTTGGTGTGTACGGCATGCTCGGTATCGGCCTGATGTTGTTCTGCTTACGCGGCCTTGCCCCTGCTGCTAATTGGAATGACAAGCTACTGAAACCGGCTTTCTGGTCGCTGAATATTGGTCTATTTATGATGGTGTTTATGTCGCTACTGCCATCCGGTATTTACCAAGCCATTGCCAGCGTAGAACACGGCCTGTGGTATGCCCGCTCTGCCGAAATTATTCATTCCCCAGTAATGGAAGCCTTAGTTTGGCTGCGCGTGCCGGGCGATATCGTGTTCTCGGTGGGTGTGGTGTATCTCGCCGTATTTGCCCTGAAACTACTGGGCAGAGATCGTAGCTTGCCGGTGCCTGCGGGCAAGTTGGTCGATGCTTGAGAGACGTGTTGTAAATAAATTTGTAGCTTGGGTTAGCAAGTTTTATCGCGTAACCCTGTCCTCCTAAATGTTGGGTTACGCAGGTTTGTCCGCCTCAAATAGGCGAACAAACCCGCTAACCCAACCTACGCCAATATAAAGGAATCACCATGCACGACTGTAGCCTCCCTAATCAATTAAATGGCATTTATGGATTTGATGCACGTGGCATTGCCAAACGTTTTCGCCATGCCGCAATTTTTGGCGCCATGGATGCATTAAATGAAGGCGAAACAATGCGCTTTGTGAATGACCATGATCCGCTGCCCCTATTAGCGCAAATTGAGCAACGCTATCAGGGCAAAATTATAGCCACATATATTCAGCGTGATCATGAAGCCACTGTAATTGATTTCTTGCTGCGGTCTTCCCAAGCGATAGTGGAATAAACAGCGCTCTCTTTTATTATTAAAACTATTAAAACGGCACTGATCAGTGCCGTTTTTTTTAATAATGCAATGATATTTTATTGATATTCATCAAAATCATTCAGCATAAAAACAAATGCCGAATGATTAAATACCATTGATCTGTTAATACTCTGTCATTGAATATAAAATATTCATTTATCCATACCCGTCAATGCATTCTGCATAACAAACAAAACGGCTTAATTCTCCGCAATTAGTAATCTTAAAATACCAACGGCAAATACAATCAATGCACACCACCTCCATTGCCCTCGCGCTTAGCCTTGCAGCCCCTGTTGTCAGCGCAGAGACCATCCGGCTCTCCCCTGTTATTGTCACCGCACCTGCCATGCAAGAAGCGCTGAAAGTAGAGCTTGATGCAAGAAACCCGCAGCAGCCTTTGCCTGCTACGGATGGCGCCAGTTTTTTGAAAACCATTCCAGGCATGAATGTGATTCGCAAAGGCGGGATTGATGGCGATCCTGTTTTTCGAGGGATGGCAGGCTCTAGGCTCAATATTTTGCTGGATGGCGAGCAGATTCTGGGCGGCTGCGGTGGCCGTATGGACCCACCCACGGCCTATATTTTTGCTGATTCTTACGACAAAGTGAGCCTGCTCAAAGGGCCACAGACCGTACTCTATGGGCCGGGGAATTCTGCAGGCACGGTACTGTTTGAGCGCAAAGCCACTGCATTTTCGCAAGGCGGCATCAAGGCCAATGCGGCGCTTACCATCGGTAGCTTTGGCCGCTTTGATGCCATGAGCGAGGTTTCCACTGGCAATGGCAAAGCCGATGTCAGCGTGATTGCCACCCACTCTCAGCAAGATGATTACAAGGATGGCGATGGCAACGCAGTGCATTCCAATTACCAAAGGCACAGCGCCAACTTGACCTTAGGCTGGACACCTGATGAAGACACCCGCTTGCAATTTTCTGCTACCCAAAGCGATGGCGAAGCCGCTTACGCCGATCGCGGCATGGATGGCAGCCAGTTTGCGCGCAATAGCCTGAGCTTTAAATTCAGCAAAAAAAATATCTCCCCGTGGCTAAAGCAACTAGAAGCACAGCTTTCACACGCTTATATCGATCATGTGATGGATAACTACAGCCTGCGCCCCTACACGCCGGGCAAGGAAATGGCCAGCAACCCAGATCGCCTGACTTGGGGCGGACGCATGGTGGCCACGCTCAATACCAGCGATAACAGCCAATTAAAAACCGGCCTAGATTTCCAGCAGGATGAACACAGCTTACGCACCGGTAAAGATTATCAAGATAAACCACGCATCAACGATGCCCGCTTTAAAAACAGCGGTGTCTTTGCTGAGCTCAGTTACTTTATCAGCGAGCAAGCACGCCTGATCAGCGGTGCGCGTGCCGATTTCTGGCAGGCAAGCGACAGACGCCAGAGCGGCGCAAGCGCGAGGCAAGAACGCAATGAGGTGCTGGGCAGCGGCTTTGTGCGCCTTGAGCAAGATATCAGCACAGACACGATGATCTACGCGGGCTTAGGCCGTAGCGAACGCGCGCCGGATTACTGGGAGCTGATCAGTAAGCAAAGTGCAGAAAGCAATTCTGCGTTTAATACCGCCACAGAAAAAACCAGCCAGCTTGATCTGGGTGCAATCCATCAAAACGGCCCCCTGTCACTGAGCGCCTCTGTGTTTTATAACCAGATTGATGACTATATTTTGATTCAGTCCGGCGTGCCCAATGGCAGCATGGGCACAAAAAACATCAGCCGCAATGTAGACGCCAGCACATGGGGCGGTGAAATGGGGCTGGCTTATCAGATCAACCCCAAGCTAAAAAGCGAGTTAGCGTTCTCCTTTGTGCGCGGCAATAACCAAAGCGATCACAGCAACCTGGCCCAAATCCCCCCGCTGGAAAGCCGCTTAAATATCAGCTGGAATGAGGCCAATTGGAATATCGGCGGGCTGATCCGTGCCGTTGCCGCACAAAATAGAATCGATCTTGGCAAGGGCAATATCGTTGGCACTGATACCGGCAGCACAGCAGGCTTTACGATTTTCTCGCTCAATGCCGCTTACAAGCCCAGCAAAAACAGCCAGCTGAGCATCGGTGTCGATAATCTATTTGATCGCAGCTATGCGGAGCACATCAGCCGCGCAGGTGCGATGGTGGGGGGCTACTTGCAAACCAGCAAAATCAACGAGCCTGGCCGAACACTTTGGCTGAAAGGGCAAATTAATTTGTAAAGGATAGAGGCTTTAAAGTCCAACGTCTGCGCTTAATCAGGCGTAATGTTTTTTGCAGGAGCAGAGCAAGGGCGCCAACGCTCAGCATGCATCTATGCTGCGTATACCGCCCCTAAAGAATATATCCTGAAGTGGCGCAGGATTCATCGCAGGTAAATGCCCAAAGCGGCTTCGCCCTTGCCCCCTCCCGCCCATCAATGATGGTGAGCTAGCTCATTGCAAAAAAAGTAATCTGCACTGAAATCACCATTATTTAAGCGCTGCCAAGGGTAAGAATAGAATTAAAGACGTTTTGCATATTAATGTATGCAAAACAAGTGACCAATTTGGACTAGCCATTTATATATTTCAATCCGATACTGCCAGACTGATTGTTACCAATAGGTTTGCTCATGCCCGCACAGAAAATCATCAGTCAGTGGCGCATTCTTCAACCTATCCATTTTGTACTTGGCCTGCTCATCCTGCTGACCGTCTCTTTATTGCTGTGGCAACACTATGGCATGAATTTATTTTTGCGCTTTGATCCCGGCAATTTTAATCAAATCAGTGCCAGCGACGACAGAGATAATGAAGGCGGAAAAAGTATTGGTTTAATCAGCATCAACCCCAAGTACTGGCGTTTAGACTGCCAACTTCAGAAAGGGCATCGCTCCCCGTATTGCTCAATTGATTTCGATTTGAGCAAGGGCAAGCAAGGAATTGATTTATCCAAATACACAGACATTACCATTCGTTACCGCTATCAAAACCCGCGGGAACAAGTTAATTTAGTGATGGTTAATTTCAACCCCGAATATAGCGTTGAAAGCGATTATCGCAGCCAGAAATTTACCGAGGTTTACCTGCCTGGGGTGATGGGCTGGAGCACGTACACTCTGAAATGGCAGCAATTTAATGTGGCCTCTTGGTGGATTGCGGATAAAAAAATACCTCCCAAATGGACAGACAATGAATTTAACAATATAAGAGAAATCCGTCTGGCAACGGGGCTTTACCCAGAGCTATCCAATCACCAGATTGATTTGGCTTATATCGAGTTTCGTGGCAAATGGATCAACAATAATACTTTGCAACTATTACTTCTTTTATTGTGGGGAGGCACTGCCGCTTTCTGGCTACTCAGCGAATTACGCCGATCGATGCTGGCTTTACAACGCAGCCATGCCAGGCAAAAAGATTTGGAAAACGCCCAACAGCATTTACAGGAAACCAATCAATTACTTGCAGAGCGCAGCATGCGTGATCCGCTGACCCTCGCGTTTAATCGGGAGGGGCTGAGTATATTGCTCGCAAAAGAAACACCCGATACGCCAGGCAGCATTATTTTTATTGATATTGATCACTTTAAAAAAATCAACGATCACTACGGCCACGGCACAGGTGATCAGGTGCTTTGCCTGCTGGTTCAACATATTCAGCAGCAAATTCGCCCAAGTGAACAACTGATTCGTCTGGGGGGAGAAGAATTTGTTTTGCTATGCCAGCACAGCAATCTAGCGCAGGCTGAGCGCCTCGCTGAAAAGCTGCGTTTGTGGCTGTTCAGCCAAAGCTGGCCCGCAGATATTCCTCTGAGCTGCAGCTTTGGCGTTGCAGAGCGGCAAAAAGGGGAACGCTTTGAAGCCACACTGCACAGAGCGGATCTGGCACTCTACCGCGCAAAAGCCGGCGGCCGTAATCGGGTGGAAGTCGCAGAGTAAAGAATGCCTAGCTGTAAATACTCAACCCAGAACCACAAAGAATTAATCTGCACTGAGTGAAACTTTGAGAACTCTATAATCACCTTAGCAAGGATAAGCAGAATGGTCCTGTTCAGCGGCGAGGGCTTTGCATCTTTTCCACGAGTGCAAGGCGTCTTGCTTTTTTTATCCCGCTTATTGGTCCACATCCCCTCCTCTTGGCGCCTTGTATTCCAACGGCAGGCTGCCTTGGCCATCCCCCCATCGGGAAAATCCCGTAGTTTTTTGAAAAGCACTACATTTTCTTGATTTAGATCTATATTTTTTGCTGCGTACGGTTTAGCATTGCTCATAAATCAAGCCGCAATCAGAAAATGTAAAGGTGCAACATGACAAAAGTAGTCGTCGTTGGCAGCATAAATATGGATTTAGTGGTCCATACCCAGCAGTTTCCCCGCATGGGAGAAACGCTGTTTGGTGAGCAATTTGCAACGCATCCTGGTGGCAAAGGGGCCAATCAGGCCGTGGCCGCGCAGCGCCTTGGCGCTTCGGTTGCGATGGTCGGCTGTGTCGGCAATGACGAATTCGGCCAAACGCTGACCGCAGGCCTTGCGGCTGAAGGTATTGATACCCGCTGGCTTAAAACCAGCCCGGATACGGCTACCGGTGTGGCGCTGATTACGCTCTGCCAGGGTGACAACGCCATTGTGGTGGTGCCAGGCGCAAATATGCAGCTTAGCCCAAGCGATATCAGCGCCGCAGAGGCCGCCTTTATCGATGCCGATATCATTCTTTCCCAGCTGGAAATCCCTTTAGATACGGTGCTGGCCGCGGCGAAGCTCGCTCAAAAACACAGTAAGCCTTTCTTTCTGAACCCCGCTCCTGCACAGGCATTACCTGCCGAGCTACTGGCGCTTTGCACCCTGCTCACCCCAAATGAGTTTGAGCTACTGGAAGCACTTGGTGAATCAGAAGCAGATTGGAAAACCGTCCTGGCTAAGCACAGAGCGGTGATGACCAAGGGCAGTGATGGTGCTTGGTTTAATCAGGGCGGGCAGCTTCAGCATCAGGCGGGCTTTAAGGTAGATCTGGTCGATAGTACCGGCGCAGGTGATACCTTTAATGGCGCACTCGCTACCTTCTGGCACCTTGGCATCGCAGAAGCCACCCAAAGAGCCAGCGCAGCAGGGGCATTATCAGTCACCCGCGCTGGCGCTCAGGGCGGTATGCCCACCCTTGCAGAACTCGAACAATTTTTAAAGACGCAATCATGAAAAAGCACGGCATATTAAACAGCGATATCGCTCGCGTACTCGCCCAATTGGGCCACACCGACAGCATTGTGATTGCCGATTGCGGCCTGCCGATTCCGGATCATGTAGAGCGCATCGATCTGGCACTCAAACTGGGCCAGCCCAGCTTTGTAGACACGCTGCAGGAAATTCTTGCCGACATGCAGGTAGAGCGTGCTGTATTTGCCACAGAATGCTTGGCAAAGAATCCAACAGTTGCAGCGCAGGCCGAGGCCATGCAATCGTCAGGTATTAGTATTGATTTTGTCAGCCACGAAGATTTCAAGCAGCTATGCCACAAGGCCAAAGCTGTAATCCGCACCGGCGAAGCGTCGCCCTACGCCAATATCATCTTGCATGCTGGCGTGATTTTTTAAGGCTGAGTACAGCCCTAAACCCAAATATTGAAACAAGAAGGGCACAGAGAACGCGGAGTTTCACGGAGAAAAGCTAAAAAAGAGTGTTTTTGCTTGAGCCCCCCCTTTGTAAAAGGGGAGGCTAGGTGTCAAAACCCTAGTATGAGCACAGTGTTTTCTCTCATGTTTTTCCTCTGTGCAACCCTGTGTTCTCTGTGGTTCAAGATTTGGGTTGTAAGTTTTATGGTTAATTTTTCTAAACACCCATTAAAAACCAAGGCTTTCGTATGCTGATCCAAATGCAAGGCATCAATAAATCTTTTGGCCCGGTTAAGGTGCTGGAAGGCGTGGATTTTGCCCTGGAACGCGGCGAGATTCATGCGCTGATGGGTGAAAACGGCGCGGGTAAATCCACGCTAATGAAAATACTGACCGGCATTTACCCAAGCGATGCTGGACGTATTCAAGTGGATGGCCGCGAAGTCGCCATTCACAGCCCCAAAGAAGCCGAAGCCCTAGGTATTGCCATCATTCACCAGGAGCTAAACCTGATCCGTGAATTATCGGTGATGGATAATCTGTTTTTAGGGCGTGAAAAAACCCGTGGTGGCTGGCTTAAATCAGGTGAGATGCGCGCGCTGTGCCGCGAATATCTTGCACTACTGGGTATTAGCAATATCGATCCCGACAGGGAAGCGGGCAGCTTATCCATCGGCCAGCAACAAATGGTGGAGATTGCTAAGGCGCTGTCACTTAACGCACAAGTCCTCATTATGGATGAGCCAACAGCGGCGCTCAGCAATCGGGAAATCGAAGTTTTATTTAAGCTGATGCAAGATTTAAAAGCGCGCGGTGTAGGCATTGTGTATGTATCACACCGCATGGAAGAAATCTTTCAGGTTTGCGACCGTATTTCGGTACTGCGGGATGGCCAGTTTGTTGGCACCCGCGTGATCAAAGAAACGCGCTTTGATGAAATCGTCAAAATGATGGTAGGGCGTGAAATTGGCGATCGCTATCCCCAGCGCAATGCCGCCCTTGGCCCTGTGCGCTTTAAGGTAGAAAATCTCGCCGACGATCACACCATCAGCGGTATCCATTTTGAAATTCGCCAGGGCGAAGTGCTGGGCGTAGCGGGCCTGATGGGTGCGGGGCGCAGCGAAATTGCCCATAGCCTGTTTGGCCTCTCGCCCAAATCAGCAGGGCAAATCTGGCTTGATGGCACGCCAATTCATTGCAATTCAGCGATAGAGGCCATCAGCCACGGCATAGGCTATGTCACGGAAGACAGAAAATCACAGGGCCTTGTGCTGGGTTTATCGGTAAAAGAAAACATCAGCCTGACTCACACCCCAAGCAAAATGGGCGTGATTGATCAAAATGCCGAAAATAAAAACGTCAGCGAAATGATACGCAAGCTGTCTGTCCGCACCCGGGATGCTGATCTGGAAGTTAAATCGCTATCAGGCGGTAATCAGCAAAAGGTGGTGTTTGCTAAATGGCTGGGGATTGCCCCCAAGGTGCTGTTTTTAGACGAACCCACCCGAGGGGTTGATGTTGGTGGCAAGGCCGAGATTTACCACATTATTAATGAGCTGGCCGCCAGTGGCGTCGCCATTTTAATGATCTCATCCGAGCTGCCAGAAGTACTCGCCATGAGCGATCGCATCCTGGTGATGCACCAAGGACAAAGCGCCGGTATTTTCGACGCGAAAACGGCCACCCAAGAATCAATTATGCACGCCGCCACCGGAGGCCAGTAATCATGAACCAAAGCCAAAAAGCCACACTACAAAAACTAGGCCCCCTGCTCGCACTGCTGCTGATCTCCGGCGTTTTGTCAGTGATGAGCCGTGATTTTCTCACCGTCAATAATCTGCTGAATGTGCTGCGCCAGGTATCGATCAATGCGCTGATCGCCTTTGGTATGACTTTTGTGATTCTGCTGGGAGGGATTGATTTATCCGTCGGTGCAGTGCTGGCACTTTCTTCAGTCGCCATTGCCAGCATGATGGCAGCTGGTATTGATCCGGTACTGGCCACATTATTTGGCGTATTGGCCGGAGCTGCGCTTGGCGCGGTCAATGGCATCATTATCAGCCGTGGCAAGGTTGCGCCCTTTATTGCCACGCTTGGCACCATGACGGTATTTCGCGGCTTGGCGCTAGTCGCCTCAGATGGCCGCCCGATTACCGGCTTTAACAGCGACTTTTTCTCTATGCTGGGTGCGGGCTATATCGGCAATCTGATTCCTGTGCCTGTGCTGACCACAACACTTGCCTTTATTGCTCTGTGGTTTGTGCTCAAAAAAACTGTATTTGGCCGCCATGTGTATGCCGTGGGCGGCAATGAAGAAGCCTCGCTAATCTCTGGCGTAAAAGTAAACCGCGTCAAGCTTTGGGTTTACACCCTTTCTGGTGGCTTATCAGCCCTAGCAGGTGTCATCCTCACCTCGCGCTTAAATTCTGCCCAACCGAATGCAGGCATGGGCTACGAGCTGGATGCTATCGCTGCGGTTGTTTTAGGCGGCACCAGCTTATCCGGTGGCCGAGGCTGGATTGTCGGCACCCTGATCGGTGCTGTATTGATAGGGGTTCTCAATAATGGCTTGAACTTACTATCTGTGTCATCATTTTACCAGCAAGTTATTAAGGGAAGCGTTATCCTGCTGGCAGTATTACTGGATAGAAGTGCAAAAAAATAAAGGGCTACGGGCTCACACCCCAAAAGTCAAAACACACGAGGAATGATGATTTCACAGTTTGGGTTAACGGGCTTGTTCGCCGATTTGCGTCACCCCCGCTAACCCAAGCTACACATTCCCTTTGGTTAATAGGGCGGGTCCCTTCCCACCTATTTTTCAAGCTAGGCAAAACATCGCCAGGCTAAAAAGAAGCACTCAATGGCGCAGAAGTCGCCAGTGCTAATGTCGTTGTCCTTCACACACAAGGCTTTAAACATGAAAACTTGGCTCAAACCTCTTCTGATCGCCTCAATGGCTCTTGCTTTTTCTGCCTGCTCCAAGCAAGGCCCGGAAAGCGCCGCACCAGCGGCCTCTGCCCCGCCGGTTGCCGAAACGGCAAGCAGCAATACCGTTGGCTTAGCGATTTCCACCCAAAATAATCCTTTCTTTGTCACCTTAAAACAAGGTGCAGAGGAAGCCGCCAAGGCAAGTGGCCTAACGCTGATCACAGTGGATGCACAAGACGATGCGGCTAAGCAAATTGCCAGCATCGAAGATTTAATCCAGAAAAAAGTAAAAGTGATTCTGATTAACCCAACAGACTCTGATGCGCTGGTGTCTGCCGTTAAACAAGCTAATGCAGCAAAAATCCCCGTGATTACGCTGGACCGCAGCGTCAATGGCGGCGAAGTGGTCAGCCATATTGCTTCTGATAATGTAGCCGGCGGCAAAATGGCAGCCGCGTTTCTGCTGGAAAAAATCGGCAAGCAAGGTGAAATCGCCGAGCTAGAAGGCATTGCGGGCTCTTCTGCAGCACGCGAACGCGGCCAAGGCTTTCATGCTGGTGTAGATGCTGAAAAAGGCGTAAAAGTGGCCGCCAAGCAGCCCGCTGATTTTGATCGCGCTAAAGGCTTGTCTGTGATGGAAAACATCCTGCAAGGCAATAAAAAGATTAAAGCCGTATTTGCCCACAACGATGAAATGGCGCTGGGTGCAGTACAAGCACTAGAAGCAGCTGGCCTGAAAAATGTGGTTGTAGTGGGCTTTGATGCTACAGC
Organism: Iodobacter fluviatilis; assembly: GCF_900451195.1. Taxonomy (NCBI): domain Bacteria; kingdom Pseudomonadati; phylum Pseudomonadota; class Betaproteobacteria; order Neisseriales; family Chitinibacteraceae; genus Iodobacter; species Iodobacter fluviatilis. The sequence continues at coordinate 716,994 of NZ_UGHR01000001.1, read as the reverse complement.
AGATGCTGTTGCCGCAGTAAAAGCGGGCAAAATGGCCGCGACCGTACAACAAAAACCTGAGCTGATCGGCAAAATGGGGATTGAAGCGGCTAAGAAAATCATCGATGGCCAGACGCCAGAGAAAAATATTCCAGTGCCTTTAGAGTTGGTTAAGTAATTCATAAAAAAGCCTGCATCTTGTGATGCAGGCTTTTTTAATTAATATCAATCAGCGGCTCGGTTAAAACTCCCCCATTTCTTTTAATTCACTGGCAACAATGGATGCAGCGGCCTGATTTAAAACGATCTGTGCGGCAATCAGCGCCATGCGATCAAAAGCAGTAATCTCATGATATTGATGATCAGACTTCCTTTTCCAAAACACTTCACTCTCTGGCATTAAAGGCTGAACAAAAGCCAGCATCAAGTCGTCATCATCAAATGCATATTCCACCAAGGTGGCCTGATTAGAATCAGTGATTGTTTTCAATTTTGCGCTGGATGAGCTGATCTTCACATCGGGTTCATGATGTTCCGCTTCAAAAAAAGCTGTGCCCATTTGAGCATCAAGATTCATACCGATAGCGGAGTATTCAATTACAAATTCTTCGCTGTATTCACCCAGATCAAAACTGGCAAGCAAATCTTCCCAAAATGCTTTTTCTATCAATTCAAATGCTTTCATATTGCCCTGGCACCAGATCAAAAAAAATACTTTAAATGAGCATATATCCACATGCCAATAATCTTTTAACCTTAAATCTGCCCTAAAAACCAATTCACAATATAGAAATGATCTTCAAACAACTCGGCCTCCATACGGTTAAATTCAAATAACGGCACCCATTTAGCCCGTTCTGCATCGTCCCCACCACGCACCTTAGGCAAGCCCTCTCCGGTGGGCGTAAGCTCAATCAAAAACGCATGGGTAATGGTGCGCCCGCGCAAGGATCTATGCGGGTGATCAAAGACCCGTGAAGAGCGAATCGAGCCCGCCAGCACCGGTGCAGGCACTTTTAAACGCGTTTCATCGCGCAGCTCCCGAATCACCGCATCTTTAACCAATTCATCCTGATTAATAAAACCACCCGGCAAGGCCCACAGCCCGCGCCCCGGCAAGTTTTTGCGCCGCACCAGCAAAATATGCCCGGAGTGAATCACCACCGCATCTACGGTGACAAAGGTGGGCGGATAGGGCGCAGCCGACCAAGCCTTGCGATAGTCCTGCACAAAGCGCCATTCTGCCTCTAGATTGGCGTAAACATCACCTGAGCGAAACGCTTGTAAATGCGCATAGACAGACGCGGGTAATTTATCTGCACAAAGCCCTGCCCCACCATCGGCAAACAGATTACGGCGCACTTGCGAGGCATGAATGCCGATAATCTCAGGCACTTCTACCCTCTGCCACTGTGGAAAAAGATCAAGATAATAGGTGTGCTTGCTGCGGCTGCTGCCCACAATACCCACTTTAAACTGCGCCTCGCGGCTGCCAAGGCTGGCGGTATCAACCGCAATCACTTTATCCACGAGGCTTTGCACCTCGGTAACCCACTGCTGATCGTTATACATACGGTCTGAGCAGCCCACGACAAACACTCTATCCTGCATCTGAGGCGGCAATGCAGCCCGCAGCATCGCTTCGCGCTCAGGCACTGTCCATGGGTTGCGCGGGTTCCTAGCCTGACGAGCTGAGCCGCAAATCACAATCAGCTTGCCCGCCCGCTCTAAAGCCGCCTTAACCACCTGCAAATGCCCAAGATGAAAAGGCTGAAAGCGCCCAATAAATACGAGGTAATCCAGCATCATTCAATCACCCGTCATTTAATCTGACATAGGAAAGAAGCCCGAAAGAAATCACAAGCTTCAAGCTTAAAAGACAAAAAAAGGCGGGTAACACACCCGCCTTTCTCTCTGCAATCTTGCTTACTGGTAATAACGCTTAGAGAATTCCAGCATGCGCTCGATCGGCAGGCGGGCATTATCCATTTGTTCGGCGCTGAGATAATCAATGCGTGTGCCCTCGCCCGCTTGGGCGCGCTTCACCGCATCAATGGTATTCATCTTCATATAAGGGCAGGAATTGCACTGACAGCCCGCATATATAGGGGCTTGTTTAATATTCAAGTCAGGGCGGGCAAGGCCCATATTGTAGAGAATGCCGTCTTCAGTCGCGACAAAGATCACCGCATCAGGCTCTTTATCAAAGGCTTTAATCCAATTCAGCATGCCCGATGTGGAGCCCACGTAATCAGCTTGCTGCAACACAGGCAGCGGGCTTTCAGGGTGAGCAATCAGATATTTAGCGCCAGCAACCGCCGCGAATGCTTCATCTAGCGCGGCTTGATTGAATTTATCGTGCACTTCGCACACGGCACTCCACAGCGGCATATCGTAGCCATACTGGAAGTTTAAATATGCGCCCATATTGCGGTCTGGCGAGAATGCCACCTTTTTACCTTCGGCATAAAGGCTGGCGATAATGTCATCCACATTACGGCTGGTTACAATCCAATCCGATAAAGCTTTATGCTCGGCAGAGGAATTAATATAAGAGACATGCACATAATCTGCGTGCTCTTCACGCCATTTTTGTAAGGCGGCCACGTCGGTTTGGGTGACTAATGAGCAAGTAGAACCGCTGGCTGGCAAAATCACCTCAGCCTGCGGGTTAAGAATCTTGGCGGTTTCTGCCATAAAACGCACGCCTGCAAACACAATAACATCTGCGCCGCATTCTTTAGCGTATAAAGACAGTTCTAAGCTATCGCCGACTTTATCGGCCATTTGCTGGATTTCAGGCTGGGTATAGTAATGCGCAAGTGTGACAACACGTTTGGACACGGGAATTCCTCCAATGAGAAGCCGCCGTCAACCCGGCAGCATAAAAAAATAATGTATTGCTAACGACAAACAGCATCACCAGTATCCCTAGCAAGCGTCAGCAGCCATAAGCGTACCATAACTTAGCCTTTAAATATCAAGCCACTATCTATTTACACCCCTTTTCAGGTAGAAAAATGCGCAGATAGTGCTTGACGAAGCAAGGGCTCATCTTCATAATGCGACTCCTCTTCTGACGCAACGGCAGAAAAGAAAACGAAACAAAGCAGTGATGCGGGAATAGCTCAGTTGGTAGAGCACTACCTTGCCAAGGTAGATGTCGGGAGTTCGAGCCTCCTTTCCCGCTCCAGTAAATCGTTGTAGAAATAAAGTAAGATGCGGGAATAGCTCAGTTGGTAGAGCACTACCTTGCCAAGGTAGATGTCGGGAGTTCGAGCCTCCTTTCCCGCTCCACTTATTTTAGTTCTGTAGTAAAAGCATGACGAATGCGGGAATAGCTCAGTTGGTAGAGCACTACCTTGCCAAGGTAGATGTCGGGAGTTCGAGCCTCCTTTCCCGCTCCATTTCATGTAGAATCAAATCAATGCGGGAATAGCTCAGTTGGTAGAGCACTACCTTGCCAAGGTAGATGTCGGGAGTTCGAGCCTCCTTTCCCGCTCCAAATTTTAAGAATAAAGATCTTATCCTTTATTTAAGTAACCATGGCGGAGTAGCAAAATGGTTATGCAGCGGCTTGCAAAGCCGTCTACGCCGGTTCGATTCCGGCCTCCGCCTCCATAAGCAAGAACGTTAAAGCCCTGATCAATCAGGGCTTTTTCTTTGTCTGCTATTTCTGAAACGGCTTTTTTCATGTACAAACCCAAAAACAGCCTCTTATTGCTTTGAAACAATGGCACTCCATTTGTTGACGGGCCATGTTGATGATCAGCACAAGCCTCCACCCACAAGTTCTTCACCCCGCCAAATCGTCCTCCTCTTTATCCGCATACTGCAATGCAATCGCCTGAAACTGCCCCGCCACCTTTATAAAACCATCAATTAAATCCGGATCGAAATGCTTCCCCTTTCCCTCTAGGATAATCGCCACCGATTTCTCATGCGAAAAAGCCTCTTTATAGACCCGCTTGCTCACTAAGGCGTCGTAGACATCTGCCACGGCCATCAATCTTGCAGATAAGGGGATCTCATCACCTTTCGCCCCCTGGGGATAGCCCGACCCATCCCATTTTTCCTGGTGCCCATAAGCGATCTCCCGGGCATAGCGCAAAAAGACACTTTCCTCACCCAGCATTCGCTCCACTTCACGAATAATATTGCGCCCATATGTAGGGTGATTTTTCATAATGGTAAATTCTTCATCAGTGAGCTTTGCGGGCTTATGCAAAATGGCATCCGGCACACCCACCTTGCCAATATCATGCAAAGGGGCTGATTTGGCCATCCCAGCAATGTTTTCCGGATCAAGCTGATGAATAAATCGCGGATGATCAGCCACTGCCCCGGCAAGGCAGCGCAAGTACTCCTGTGTGCGCTTCAGATGTAAGCCTGTTTCCTCATCCCGCAGCTCGGCCATCACACCCATAGCCAGGATTGTTGCATCCTGAATTTTCAATAGCTCCTGAGTCCGCTGCTCTACACGCTCTTCAAGCGTCTGGTTATAAAGTCGAATTGAGTTTTTTAAGTCCTGAATCGTAATATGATTTTTGACTCTTGCCTGCACAATGGCCGGATTAAGTGGCTTATGGATATAATCCACCGCCCCCGCATTAAAGCCATTAATCTCATCCGCCTCCTGCGTTTTAGCCGTCAGAAAAATAACCGGAATATCATTCGTTTTATTCTTGGCTTTCAGGCGCTGACAAACCTCAATCCCATCCATATTTGGCATCATTACATCCAGCAAAACCAGATCAGGAACCGGATCCCGCTCAGCCAAGATTAATGCCTGCTCACCATTATTTGCGATGCGCAGTTTATAGGTATCTTTCAGGCAATCATTCAGCACAGCCAGATTAGCGGGCGTGTCATCCACCAATAAGATTGTCCGGCGATAATTAAACTCTGCATCGAGCATAAGATTTCCCTACAATTTTTTCCCGATCAGCGTAAGGCTCTCTAAAGCCCGTTCAAAATCAAATGTATTAATTGCTTCTCCTAGGCGATCAAGTAAGGCCACCTCAACCCATCCCTCCAGTTGCTCACGTAAACGGTAATACACATCAACCGAATCACCATCACAATCATCCAAAAGAGCTGACAGCTGCTTGGTCAGCAAGCCCGTTTTTTCTGTATCCGGCGGATTTTTATGTGGTTTTATAAATTGAGTATAGCCTCGGCCAACCGTGCCAAGCATATGATTGAGCTCTGATTTAAAAGGATAAGCTGCAGCGCCCTCATCTGCGGGATAAAGCTGTAGCTGCCGCTCCAGCTGCCCGGCAGCTAGCATCAAATCATGCATACCCAAAGTACCCGCCACCCCCTTTATCGAGTGAACCCAGCGCTCGGCCCCCTTGGCATCCGTCTTTAACAAGTATTGAAACTGCTCGTATCCCCCTTGATAATCCTGATAAAACTGCTGGAAAAGATGAGTGATCAGTGCTTTATTCCCCCCCAGCCGCTGCAAAACCTCTTGTGTATTTATGCCTGGTAAATGGGGAAGTACAGACTCATCAGGCACTTTGCTTACTTTTTTACCCTCCTCAGGTTGGGGGCGAACAGCCTGCCCAGCCCATTTTGCAACCGTTGTAAACAGCTCATTGGGCTGCACAGGCTTAGTAATATAGTCATTCATCCCCAGATTTAGGCAGCGCTGACGCTCATCCGACATGGCATGCGCCGTCATAGCCACAATGGCCAAAGAATTAAAACGGGGTTCGGAGCGAATTAATTGCGTAGCCTGATGGCCATCCACCACCGGCATTTGTAAATCCATTAAAATTAAATCGCAAGGCAAAGGATCAATGGATAACCAGCCCAATGCCTCTCCGCCATGCTGAGCAATAATGACGCTGGCCCCCACATTAGTTAATAACTCATAAGCCACCTGCTGATTAAGCACATTGTCTTCAACCAATAAAATACGCACACCATCAAGACGCTGCACAGGCCCGCTCACCAGATCAGGCAAGACCTGCTCTGCCGAACGCATCAGCCACAGTGACACATAAAACGTACTGCCCTGCTGAGGCGTGCTTTCAATCCAGATATGCCCTTTCATCAGCTCGACCAAACGTTTGCAAATAGATAATCCCAAGCCCGTGCCACCAAATTTCCGGGTGGTAGAGCTATCGGCCTGAGAAAACGGCTTAAACAACTGGGCAATTTGTGCTGCGGATAAGCCTATTCCTGTGTCTTTTACTGCGATTTGCAAATGCACCCGCTGCTCCTGTGCTTCAAGCAGCCTGATTTGTACCCTCACCTCCCCTTCTGGGGTGAATTTAATCGCATTACCAACCAAATTATTTAAAATTTGCCCAATACGCAGAGAATCACCCAATAAAGAAAGATCACAATCTGCCGCTGGCTCGATATAAAGCCGCAAACCTTTTTCTTCTGCTTTTAATGCATAAAGTGCAGACAGTTTTTCTAAAACAGACTCAAACCTGAAAGGCAGTATTTCCATTTGCAGGCGATTTGCCTCAATTTTAGAAAAATCCAGAATATCATTCAAAATATGTAATAAAGATTCGGCGGTACAACTGGTTTTAGTTAAATAATCTCTTTGCTGCTTACTTAAATCCGTATTTAATGCCAGATGAGTCATCCCAATAATCGCATTCATCGGGGTACGTATTTCATGGCTCATATTGGCCAAAAAATCACTTTTAAGCCGATTTGCCTGATCTGAAGCCTCTTTTGCTTTAATCAGCGCCTCTTCCGCAGCCTTACGCAACTCAATATTGTCGTATACCGCCACAAAATGCGTTACTTTATCCGCCGCATCCCGAATTGGAGACACCGAAACCGACATCCAGACTAATTGCCCGGATTTACAACTATGGCGAACGTCGCGCCTCCACTCATCCCCACGCAATAAGCTTTGCCACATTTCCTGATAAGCCAGTAAATTAATCTCTCCAGAAAGCAATATATTGGGTGTTTCACCTTTAATTTCTGCTAATGAATAACCAAATGTCTGCTCAAACTTTGGGTTTAAATACTCAATCACCCCTTCTGCATCTGTAATCAGCACCGGCACAGGATTAGCCTCAATGGCGGCAGAAAGCTGGCGTAATTGAACTGCCGCCAGCTTTTGATCTGTAATATCAAAAATAATTCCATCCAGATATTCTGCTTGCTGTGCTGCATTTCTGACAATCTGCCCGCGCTCCAGCACCCATCGGATTGCGCCACTGGCATGGACAAGCCGATATTCAACGGAATAGCGATCTGGCCCTGCTAAAGCGGCATGAATTGTTTTTTCAAGTAAGGCTAAATCTTCGCGCAACACTAAAGCGCCATAGCTGTGCGTGACATGAGGCAAAAGAAAATGCTGCGCCGGGCAGCCCGTCAGCACTTCAATTTCATCATTGATATAGTGCATCCCGCGGGGATACTCGATTTGCCCCCGAAAAACCACACCAGGCACATTACCTGCAAGCATTCGAAATTGCGCTTCCTGCTGCTGCAATGCGGCCTCGGCCTGCTGACGCTCATTCAGTAAGCTTCCCATCAGTACAGACAGCTGCTCAAGCCCGGCACTTTCCTTACCCAGCGCTGGGCGACCAAGGCTGGCTTGTAAACGATTTGCCGTTTCCCACAAAGTATCAATCGCCCTTTGCCTTGCCAGCACCTCCTGGCGCAAAGTGCTGTTGGCCTTGCTCAGCTCATCCGAACTAATTTGCAAGCTGCGCGAGCCCAGAGCCACATCCCGGTCAAACTGCTGATACGACTCATCAATGGCCAGTAATAAACGTCTGAAATTACCCAGTAAGACCGCCACAGACCGATCACGAATATCAACCGCAGCTAAATCTGCAGCCTGCAGCATCGCCTCCACCGCCGACTCATCAGCCCAAGCCAGGTAGCGCTTTAACTGACGTGCGAGCAATTTATTCATATGGCTGATCACTCAAAATACTGATCGTCATCGTTTGATTGTGTAATTTACAGCCTGTTGCGCCCAGCAAAGGGCTGATTTCGCCATAAGAATAAAACCCAGCCAGACTTATTTGCGGGCCAAGCACCCCGGCCACCGCTTCTATTTCTTCCTCAACACGGCCCCCCATCACCAACTTACGCCCTACACAACTCACCAACAGACCCAGCCCGCTGACAGCACCATTCAGCGCCCTAGCTGCCAGCGCTGCTGATTCTGCCCCATCGGCCAGAGCATCATTGCTTGCATGCATCAGCCGCAAATAGCCATCACTAATCAGATCTCCTGCCAGTGTTAGGCTGCCACTTGCCTCATCAACCCCCAGAATAGTGCGCACTACCCCCAGTGCCGAATGATCCTGCCCAAGCATCTCAAATGGAAACAGTAGACCGGATGAAGGCAACTGCTCGGCGTACTCCCCCAGATAGCGCTTATAAACATCCAAGGCAGGCTCATCATCAAGCTCGTACAAAACATTACCCTCATGACGACTAACCCGCCGTGCGGGGCCAAAAGGCCTCCACCCGCCATAAGAACCATGCCCCACGGACACCCCGGCAGGAATCGCCATCGCCACCACGGTATCTGCAGCAACCCCGGCCGGGCTGATTACCACCGTCTGGTTAAATGCCGTGCCATCTCCGGCAAGGCCCCCCATGATAGGTACGCCCGCAGGCAAACCACTTTCCAGCCCGGCCACCAAGGCGCTGCCATTGATATTCACACCCTGAGCAAACAGCAAAACACCAGACAAAGGCTGCTGAAGCTGCGCTGACAGCCGCTGCCCGGCCTGTTCGCTGTCCTGCATATCCCGCAATTGCGTCACTGCGCACTGAGGCACCCCAAACCGCCAGTGAATAGCGGTAATCACGCAGCCATCCTCTCCAACACCACCCGCAGAAATCTCGCCTGCAGTTGAACAGCCCAGCACTACCGCGGAAGGAAAACTTTGCCTGATCACACTATATAAAAGGGTATCAGCCAAAAATGCCCGGCTGCCAAACACCAGCAGCCACTGAGGCTCAACGGCCTTTAATTCATCAAGCTGGCTGGCAAGCTGATCAAACTGCCCTAATTTAATCTGTGCAATTTGCATCGCAGTGCTCCTGTGCATGGCTAAATTCAAGTCTAGTCAAATTAATTCATTGCACAAAATCTTCAGCTCTAAGGGGCAATCTGTAAAACTATCGTTTTAAAAGCTTCACCGACGAAGTGATGCTAGGCGGCAAAAAATCATCTGATCTAAAAAAACAAAAAAATATTACGCACTCAACAAGCCGATGTATCAATCAATGACAAGCTACCAGAAAATATTTTTGAATATAATTCAAACACCTAGCCTCCTTAACCATAAAATGCATCAGATCAGCCCGCCAAACCCGCGCCACCCTGATAAAAATTATTGTGGCAGGGGTATTGCAATAATTTCGAAACGCGATAGAATGCACGCCTGTTGTCGCTGACGCAGTTTGAAACAAGCATAAAAAAACAGGCAGAATATAAAAATTCAGCCCGTTACCAAAGAAAAAGTATTTATCTTTGATTTATGCCAATCAAATGCAAAGCAAATGATGTTGAAATGCCCGGGTGGTGAAATTGGTAGACACAAGGGACTTAAAATCCCTCGCTTATGGCGTATCGGTTCAAGTCCGATCCCGGGCACCACAGCAGAAAAACTTTAAACCCGCATCCGATAAGGCTTAGCGGGTTTTTTGTTGCCTGCAGCACCCAAAAAAGCCGGAAAGATTCCGGCTTTTAAATCATGTTCTGCAAATATTACTTTTAAAAGCGCCAGATCATCATCACACCATCCATAAGCCTTCAGTATTGTATTGAGTGGCGATGATTTCCGGGCTGATGCTCAATGCAACAACCATTTCTGCGCGTGTATGGCTGGCCAGATAGCCTTGCCAATTTTGCTGGCTAGTAGCATCCGCAGCATGATGCAATGCATTCTGATAAAGCAGGTTAACAAAATCAGCGTTATTCAGGCTGCCATGTTGTTGCTGAAATTCTGCCGAGTATAAAAAGCCATCTGCCAGTGCTTTGTTTTCCTGATAGTGACTTGTCCAATAGCCGAAGCCATTAAGCTCTGCATTTCTTCCCAGCACCATTTGGTACATTAAAGCAATTTGCTGCAAAGTGGCTTGGCCGGCTTGAGTGAAGCTTAAATCGACCGTACCATCGCTGAATTCTCCCTTTTCAATCTGTCTGATTAAATCAATATCCCCATTGGCTTTATTTTCTGCAATCTGTACTTCGCCTTTATTGCTGAGAATAAATTTGTAATCAGCCAGCTTGCCAGAGTAAACCACGGTGTCGCTGCCATCGCCCCCTACGAGGGTGTCATTGCCACTGCCGCCAGTCAGGCGATCGTCTCCGCTGCCGGCAATCCAGCCTTGTTCAGAGCTGATATTTTGCCCTCCCAGCGACAGGCCAAAGGCGGTCAGCCACAGAGCCTGATGCTCACTGCTACCAGCAAACTGCTTTAATACCTCAGCACGTGTCACAGCACCCGAATCCAGCTTGGCGGCCCATGTACCGCTGCCATTCTGATCAACGCTGCCTTGGGTGGTCTGATAAAGCTGACGCATAAAATCTAAATTTGAAAGCTTGCCCGCGCTATTATTCCATTCATTTGAATAGCTAAAATCAAGCGCAATTTGATCTGTGGTTTTGCCTGTTTTGACCCAATAACTTAAGCCTGCCAAATCAGGGCTGCGGTTAAAAGCGGCATGATAAAGCAGAGCAAGGGATTGCAGTGCTGTTTGGCTGCCTGTGGCAAAGCCTAAATCTGCCACCGCCTGATTAAGCTCTGCGGCCGTGATGGTTTCAGTCTGTGTGGCATCCACCAATTGGGTGATATGACGGCCTGTTACCTGGCCCTGATTATTCAGATAAAAATTCCATTGTCCTAAATCACTACGCCCGCCCTGCACAGAATCATTACCACTGCCGCCCAGCACGGTATCGTTGCCTATGCCGCCAAACAGGCGGTCATTATCGGCTCCGCCATCCAGATAATCATTTCCTCCCGCACTGCCTACGATATCATCGCCTGCTCCGCCAAGCAGCGTATCGTCATCAGCCCCCAAAAAGAGTGTTTGTGATGCATCATCGCCAATCACATAGTTTTTTCCGTTACCGCCACGCACAATGGCGCTGCCAACAATGCTGGCAAAATCAACATCATCAAGCTGAATCGTTATACCTGATGGCAATGCTCTGGCATCGATCACAAGAGCAAGCGAGGAAGAGGGCAATGCAGGTACAGAGCCGCCATTGCCCGCAGCCGGTGTACCTGAAACGAGGATCGCCTGATTGAGCGTCTGGTCAGGCGCGATGCTGAGCGTCAGCGTTTTGGTTTGTAACAAGGTATCGGGCAATAAATTATTTAAAAATTGAGTACCAAACCCCGTCATCCCTGTTTGCACTTGTGAGCCAGACACCGTTTTGCTTTCGATACGCATAATTAAATCAATCAAAGCCTGATTATTACTCAGCAGTGTATTGGGGCCATCCGCCTGCAGGCCGGTGCCATTGGGCAAGCTCACCACCAGATTAGAGCTGGCTGCACCCTGATTGATACCAAGCGGAATATCGGCCAGCTGACCATGCGATGTGCTGCTGTCCTCTACCCTGCCTGCCGTAATGACAGGAACAGAAACACTCTGATTATTCAGACCTGTATTCGCATCATGCGTAGTGGTGGTGCTCACTACAACGCCATCAACAGTACTGGGCACCGGTGTTGGTGTTGGTGTTGGTGTTGGTGTTGGCGTTGGCGTTGGCGTTGGTGTTGGCGTTGGTGTGGGTGTTGGCGTTGGTGTCGGGGCAGGCAATGTTGCAGTGATGGCATTGCCGGTTAAATCAGCAACGACGGCCGCACTGTCTGCACCAGCAATCCAATCTTCAGCGGCGGCAAGGTTATAGCTGGTGCCCCCCGTAGAAAGTGTGCCGCTTTTATTCAGCAACTGATTGACAGCCGCTTTGTCTGTTGCGCTCAGGGTAAGGGTAAATGCACTGGCCGAGCTAATCTCCACATTTGCGGTATCTGTCAGCGCGTATGTCCCGGCCCCTTCGCCTTTAAGAGTGAATTTATTGGCAACAATATCATTAGCTGCACCTATTTTTTTAAGTAAGCCCGTGCCCGTGACCACTAAAACACCACTGCTGGCATCGTAGCTTGCAGAGGTGATTTGCGGCGTAGCTGTATTACTGACCGTGATCCCGTTGCCCGTTAAATCTGCATTTAAGGCCACATCCGCCAGCCAGTTATTTGCTGCAGCCAGGTTATACGTTGTGGCATTCCCGGAGCTTGTGCCGTTTTTATTCAGCAGGCCATCTAGATTAATGCTGTCGGTGGCATTTAAGTTAATCGAGAAAGACGTGCTGTTTGTGATCTCCACATCGGCCGAAGTCAGCGTATAGCTCCCTCCCTCCCCTGCAATACTCAGCAGCGACACCGCAATATCATTAGCGGCACCTGTTTTGGCCTGAAAATTACTGCCTGTCACACTCAGAATATGGGTAGCCGCGTCATAACTGGCGCTGCTGATTACCGGGCCGCTGGCCACCGTAATGCCATTGCCGGTGAGATCTGCCACCACCACTGCAGCATCCGCCCCTGCAGCCCAGTCTTCAGCGGCAGCCAAATTGTAGGTGGTGGCATCCGCTGCGCTTGTTCCATCTTGATTAAGTAAAAGCAGCACAGCGGCCTTATCTGTGGCGCTCAGTGTCAGGGTAAAGGCCGTGCCCGAGGTGATCTCCACATTAGCGCTGTCCGTCAGGGTGTAGCTGGCGCCGCCCTGCCCGGTAAAGCTCAGCTTATTGGCCACAATATCGTTAGCACCACCACTTAAAGACAAAAAGCCACTGCCGCTCACCTGCAACACGCCTGTGCTGCTGTTATATACCGATGAATTAACCTGCGGCACGGCCACATTACTGACCGTGATGCCATTGCCGCTTAAATCTGCGACAACAACGGCGGCATCCGCCCCGGCAGCCCAATCTTCTGCAGCAGCAAGATTGTATGTGGCTGTTCCTGTTGAGCTGGTGCCTGCCTTATTAAAGATTAAATTCATGGCCGCTTTATCAGCCGCGCTTAAAACCAGAGTAAAGCTGGTGCCCGATGTGATCTCCACATTGGCCGTATCTACCAGGGTATAGGTTTGCCCACCCTCACCACTAAAGGTAAATTTATTGGCAACAATATCGTTATTTGCACCACTTAAAGACAAAAACCCTGTCCCCGTCACCACCAGCGTGCCTGTTGCCGCGTTATAGGCAGACGATGTAATAGCCGGCACCGCCACATTACTGGCGCTTATCCCATTAGCAGTCAGATCAGCCACCACAGCGGCGCTGTCTGCGCCCGCAATCCAGTCTTCTGCGGCTGCAAGGTTGTAGCTGCTTGCACTACTTGAGCTGCTGCCATTTTTATTGATGATCAGATTTACAGCGGCCCTATCGTTATTGCTTAAGGTCAGCGTAAACTCTGTGGCAGACGTGATTTCTACATCTGCACTATCCGTCAGCGTGTAGGTGGCGCCGCCTTCACCCGTGATAGTCAGTTTATTTGCGGTGACATCATTGCCTGCCCCCACTTTTTTAATCAGATTGCTTCCCGTCACCACCAAAGCACCGGTGGCTGCGTTGTAGGTGGCCGAGCTAATCTGCGGCAAAGTGGTATTGCTTACGGTAATGGCATTACCAGTCAAATCTGCACTCATGGCAACACTGGCCAGCCAGTTATCTGCTGCGGCTAGGTTATAAGTTGTGGCATTGCCTGAGCTGCTGCCGTTTTTATTCAGCAACCCTTCAATATTGATTTGATCTGCCGCATTTAAGGTCACAGAAAAACCAGTCGCGCTGCTGATTTCAACATCAGCAGAGGTCAGGGTGTAGCTCCCCCCTTCGCCCGTCAGGGTCAGTAAAGAAACCGCAATATCATTTGCCGCCCCAGCCAAGGCCTGAAAATGGCTGCCCGTCACTGTTAACACATGGGTCGCTGCGTTATAAGTGGCGCTGTTAATCACCGGCACCCCCGCATTGCTGGCGGTCACCCCGTTGCCGCTTAAATCGGCCACAACGAGCGCAGCATCTGCCCCCGCTGCCCAATCCTCAGCCGCAGCAAGGTTGTAAGTGCTGGCGTCTACAGAGCTTGTACCGTTTTTATTGATAATCAGATCAAGCGCAGCACGATCAGTGCTGCTCATGGTGATGGTAAACGAGGTTGCCGATGTGATTTCTGCATTACTGCTATCGGTAAGGGTGTAAGTCTGCCCCCCTTCACCGGTAAAGGTCAGCTTATTGGCCACAATATCATTATTGGCCCCGCTGAGTTTAAGCAGGCCGGTGCCCGTCACCACCAGCACGCCCGTGCTCACGTCATAAGCAGCAGAGGTAATCGTCGGAACAGCCACATTGCTGACGGTTATTCCATTGCCTGTTAAATCAGCAATCACAACCGCCGCATCTGCTCCGGCCTGCCAGTCTTCTGCAGCGGCAAGATTATAAGTCGTGCCAGAGACAGAACTGCTGCCATTTTTAGTCAGCAGCTGATTCACTTGCGCCAGATCGGCAGCGCTCAGGGTAAGGCTGAAGCTGGTGCCTGAGGTGATGTCCACATTGGCCGTGTCAGTCAGGGTGTAGCTGCCGCCCTCCCCGCTAAAACTGAGCTTATTGGCAATGATTTCATTACTTGCACCGCTCAGTTTTAAAAAGCCCGTGCCGGTCACCACTAATACGCCCGTTGCCGCGTTATAAGTGGAAGAGCTGATCACTGGCGCAGCTACGTTGCTCGTGGTAATGCCATTACCGCTTAAATCAGCCACAACAACAGCGGCATCGGCGCCAGCGGCCCAGTCTTCGGCGGCGGCAAGGTTAAAGGTGGTGCCACCGGTAGAGCTGCTGCCATTTTTATTCAGCAGCTGATTGATTGCAGCCTGGTCAGTTGCAGAGAGTGTCAGCGTAAATGAAGTACCAGAGCTGATATCAACATTAGCCGTATCGGTCAGGGTGTAGCTCGCACCTTCTCCTGTAAGGCTCAGCTTATTAGCCACAATATCGTTGCCCGCACCACTCAGGCTTAAAAAACCTGTACCGCTTACCGTTAAGACCCCCGTTGCTGCGTTATAGGTTGCGGAAGTTATTGCTGGCACCGCCACATTACTGACCGTAATACCGTTGCCCGTCAGATCCGCCACCACGACTGCCGCATCCGCGCCTGCAGCCCAGTCTTCTGCTGCTGCCAGATTAAAGGTGCTGCCCCCTGTAGCGCTGCTGCCATTTTTATTCAGTAGCTGATTAATAGCCGCTTTATCGGTGGCAGAAAGCGTGAGCGTAAATGAAGTTTGCGAGCTGATATCCACATTAGCGCTGTCAGTCAGCGTATACGTTGCCCCTCCTTCTCCGCTCACAGTCAGCTTATTAGCCACAATATCATTAGCTGCACCGCTGGCCGATAACAGGCCCGTACCCGTGACCACCAATACACCCGTTGCCGCGTTGTAGGTGGCCGAAGTCATGGTAGGAACGGCCACATTGGAAACCGTCACCCCCGCTGTCGCCACTGAGGTATCGCTGTTATTGATCACGCTATTCCAGTCATCGGCGGCAGCCAAGTTATACGTTGTGCCGCCACTGGAGCTGGTGCCCACCTTATTAAATAGCATTTCAATCTGAGCACGGTCTGTGGCATTAAGCGTCACGGCAAACGATGTAGCACTGCCAACTTCCACATCGGCACTCGTCAGCGTGTAAGTACTGCCCCCTTCCCCCTTCAGGGTCAGCTTGGAAACCGTAATATCATTTGGAGTGCCAATGGTTCCGACCAAATTACTACCCGTTACCGTCAGCACATGCGTCGCCGCGTTATAGGTAGCGGAGCTGATGACTGGCGAGCTCACATTGCTCACAGTCACCCCGTTAGCGCTTAAATCTGCTGCAGCGTTTGTAGTGACGTCCCAGTTGGCTGCCGCAGCCAGATTAAAAGTCGTGCCACCGACTGCCGATGTCCCTGCCTTGTTCAGCAAGCCATTCACTGCAATTTTGTCAACGGCATTCAGGGTAATTGAAAAAGTAGTGGTGCTGCCGGGATTGGTATTGGCGCTGGTCAGGGTATAACTTGCCCCGCCCTGCCCTGTGAGTGAAAGCTTCGTGGCATCAATGGTATCGATCGTATTCATACCACTGCCGGTAACAGAAAGCACACCGGTACTGGCATCATAAGTGGCACTGGTAATTGCAGAACTACCCGATGGCGTAGTAAACACTAGGCTGTCCAATGCCAGACCCACCCCATCTGAGCCGGAAGTACGGCTAAAAACAACCGTATCAATATTGTCCCAGGCCGAGCCAAAGGTCAGCGAGCCTCCGTTATACACACTGGATAACTTACTATAAACAATGGCTGTATTGCCACTACCGTAAGTCGCTGAAAGCCCCATATTCAGGCCAGTGACTTGCACCACCTGGGTGCCCCCACTACCCCCGCTATAGCCTGTTACCGAAAAATTGCTATTAAAGCCACCAATATTATCGTTTGCATTTGCAACCAGTGAAATGAGTTTAAATTTATCACTGACGCTATCAGAGGAAAATTGAAAATATGAAATTCCCGAATTAGCAGTTCCATTATAATCATTCAGAATGGCACGGCCGGTAAAGCCCGTAAATGTCTCGCTATAAAAGCCATTTATATCATCAATAATATCAACAGCAGCAACGCCATTACTGGAATAAGTGATCCCGCCAATAGAGCGGCTGGCAGTTGAATTGCCCGTATTTGAAAATGATTCAAAATTCTGATTGGCCGGTACGGCCAGGGTGGCGGAATATGCAGTTAGTTTAGAAATAGCGAGTGCCGCTTCAATATTGCCGGTCGTTTTTTCTAATACCCAATTTCCGCCCAAAGCGGCAGCACCGCTTAAATCATCCGATGCCGCAATATCGGCTTTGGTATAGCTAGCCAGTTGCTGAATAAAACCAGCGCCATCATCCCCCTTAGCCACATTGCAGCCATAGAGCAAAATATCTGCCCCCTGCTTCAGAGATAAAGCAATCGTTTGCAATTCAAAAGCATGCTCATTCAGATTTTGTGCATCCAGTGTCAGCGTGCCTAAACTCAGCGCAGCTTCAGAGCCATGAGATATAAGATGCAGCGCATCCACACCACTTCTACCGGCCAGTATATCGCTCATCTGGCTCAGGCCATCCCGGCTTGAATCCAGAATATGGACTTCTTTATCCGCGCTGAGTGCCGCAATAATTTGCGCGATATCCGCCACATTATCTTCAATAAAAACAACTTGGCTGGCAGCAGTGCTATGACTTACAACTTCAGAATTGGGCAGCGGGGGGGTAATAAGCCGGGAGGCCAATAAAGAAGCAAGCCGCTGTGAAGAATGCGCTTCATCGTCAAAAGGGACGCGTGCTGATTCATTATTTTGCATTGCAAATGACCTCTGAAAATAGCGAGCCATCCAGCCACCCGGCTCGTTGGTGCAGCGCTGCATGTTGTTGCAGAGCGTTGAAATAAGTGCATTCTCCCTGCATTAAATATGCAGGTATAATATTAATATTCTCTTATGTACCAAGCTAGGCAGAAAGCAAACCTGAATATAGCTTACAAATAAATAAGTGTTAGCGATCTCACAGTTCTTTTTACAATTACAACTATAGAAATTATAAATATACAGAGCACGCCAGAAAAATGCACCTAGCGTAAAAGATAAACAGCCTTTCTGCAGACAAACAGCAGCAAAAACGCACTTCTCTGTTGTATTTAAATTACGGGCTGACTTGATTTAATTCAGGAATTACTGACAAAAATCCAAAAAAACTTACTGGCTTTTTGTGTAACAGAGGAAATGAGGAAGGTCTTATTTAACGTTGCAAACACAATAGCTCAGACATCATCAAGCGTTCTTGCAAGCAGGGCCTGTGCCTGAAAAGAACGCTTCTACTCTTTAGCCTTAATACAATAACCCAGAATCTTTAAAACAGGGATTCAGCCCGAAGCACAGCACACTTAAAAAACCACTGCGCCCAATGCCCCGATATCCCCCGCCATAATTTCCGGCAGATGCTGGCTAATGACTTCTACAGGCCAATTCCACCATGCTATTTCTTCCAGCCTAGCTACCTGATCCAAGGTAAAGCGATGCTTAATGAGCTTTGCAGGGTTGCCACCAACCACCGTGTAGGCAGGCACATCGCGAGTCACCACTGAACGAGATGAAATTACTGCACCGTTGCCTATCTTGACCCCCGGCATAATTAAAGCGTCATAGCCTATCCAGACATCGTTGCCGATGAGGGTATCGCCTTTATAAGGAAAATCAGAGAGCGGCGGCGCGGATTTTTCCCAGCCATTACCGAAAATTTGAAAGGGATAAGTGGAGATACCGGAGAGCTTGTGATTGGCGCCATTCATAATAAATTTCACGCCACGAGCGATGGCACAAAATTTACCAATAATCAGTTTGTCGCCAATAAAGGGGTAGTGATAGAGCACATTACGTTCAAAGTTTTCCGAATCTGCAGGATCATCGTAATAGCTGTAATCACCGACAATAATATTGGGATTACTGATGGTATTTTTGATATAGCAAACCTGGGGAAACCCATCCATCGGGTGCTTATTTTCCGGGCTGGGGCCGTTCATAACTACTCCTTGGGCAGTTTAAAAAATGCTCGATCAGGATGACGGCTATCCACATCAAACTCAAGCTTATCTCTGCAGGAAATCAAAAGTACCGGAGGTATTCCGGTGTTTGGGCACTGAAAAATCATGCCAGACACATTGCTATTTCCGCCGCACATTTGTTAATAATACCCATGCAGGCAATTTGGACCATTAGCGTATCCTAATAACATAAAAAAAGAGGATAATTCGGATTAATTCTCTTTACTTTCAGGTACATGATGCAGTCCATCAGAAGTAAAATTACGCTATTAATCGCGTTATCCATGCTGTTTGCCACGATCAGCATTACGATCATCACCTGCTTAAATATCCGCAGCCACACCTACGCCGAGGCGGAACGGGAAATCGACTCAGTCGCAGCGGCCCAGACTGCATTTATCAGCAACTGGCTTGATTCGCGTAAACACATTGTTAAAGCCGCCCTGCGCCATACCGGCGAAGAAAACATCAGCCTTTATTTACAGCAATTAGCCGAAGCGGGTGGCTACAGCCTGATGTTTGAAGGCGATGGCAGCGCCAAAACCATGATGTATTCTGTGCCTGGCCAAAGCAAACCCAGCCCTGAATATGATCCTGCTGCTCGCCCATGGTATATCCAGGCAAAATCCAGCAATGATGTGATCGTATCCGAGCCTTACCGCGATGCCGATCCGGCCATTAAAGAACTGGTTCTGACCCTAGCCCAAAAAGTGGGCGGCCATGAAAAGGTTATTGGCGGCGATATTCTGATTGGTGATCTGGTTAAATCCACACTCGCCATCAAACTGGCAGGTAAAGGTCATGTCTTTTTAATGACCAAAGAAGGCAAAATCATTGCCTACCCTAAGCCGGGCTTTGAACTCAAACCGATCACAGACCTGATCCCAGGCTTGGATAGCAGCACCGTTGCTGCCCTGCTCAGCAAAGGCAGTGCAAACCAGATCAGTATTGATGGCAACGATTTCTTACTGGAGCTTGCCCCTATTACCGGCAGTGATTGGGTATTAGGTGTAGCACTGGATAAAGCCGAAATTGACGCACCGCTCAATCATCTGATCATGATTATTATTGCGGCAGTTGTTGCCGTGCTGATTGCCGTTATTCTGTTTTGTACCGCTTATTTACGCAGCTTACTGGCAGGCTTATTACGCATTCGCGATGCCATGCTGGATATTTCCCAGGGCGAAGCCGATCTGACCCGCCGTATTCCAAGCGAAGGCAATGATGAGGTTGCAGAAACCGCTCAGGCCTTTAACCGCTTTATTGATCGCTTGAATATTCTGTTTAAAGAATTACGCAGCGAAGCCATCGAGCTAACGGGTGGTGTGAGCGAAGTCAGCGGCTCGGTACTGAAGCTGGCTAACGATTCGCACAACCTAGCTGATATTTCCAGCTCAAATGCGGCTGCCATCGAAGAAGTCAGCGTCAGCATCTCGCATATCGCCGAAGCAGCGCGTGAAACCGATGATCTGGTCAAAGAAGCGGCAAATGCATCACGTCATGGTAGCCAGAATGTCTTGAAAATCAGCGACGAAATGGCCAATACCCGCCAATCAGTCGGTGATTTATCAACGCTACTGGCCTCTTTAGAGCATCGCTCGCAAGATATCACCAAGATCACCAATGTGATTCGTGAGATTGCCGATCAAACCAATTTGCTGGCACTCAACGCCGCAATCGAAGCGGCCCGTGCAGGTGAGCAAGGCCGTGGTTTTGCCGTCGTAGCGGATGAAGTTCGCAAGCTGGCAGAGCGCACCGGCAAGGCCACGATGGAAATCAGCCAAATGATTGGCGATATCCTCAGCGAAACTGGTTTGGCTGTAAGTAATATGCAAACCACCGTGAAAGCCGTTGATTTAAGCAGCGCACTCACGCAAACAGCCAGCGAGCAAATGACTCTGATCGGCCAGTCTATGCAGCAGGTCACCGACCGGATCAGCGAAATTGCGCTGTCTACTGGCGAGCAGCAAAACGCCACGACCGCCATGGCACAGAGCACTGAATCGATAAATGGCCAGATTCTGGATTCAGATGCGGCACTGCAATCATCAATGCAAACCCTGAAAATGCTGGACGATCTGGCAAAGAAAATGCAGGCGGCATTTAATCGCTTTAAAATGTAAATAAATCTGTTTGCATTCATCTGCTGAATAAATTTAAAGAACTTTCTTTGTTCTTTCTTTTTACAAAGAAAAGCGGTCATTCAATCACCTTGAATGACCGCTTTTTTCTTTCTTTAATGGTAATTATTACCGTGGATATTGTATAAGCATATTGTGATATACCAATAAATTGGCGCTTAAAATAAAGGATAATGCGAAATATTACTATTACCTTTCAAAAAGATGATGCACTCTATCAGAAGTAAGATTACGCTCTTAATTGCGCTCTCTATGCTGATCGCCACAATCAGCATCACCGTGATTGCCTGCCTTAATATCCGCAGCCATACCTATGCCGAAGCCGAACGCGAAATAGATTCGGTTGCCGCAGGGCAAACCGCATTTATCAGCGGCTGGCTTGAATCACATAAACGCATTATCACCGCCACCTTGCGCCATAGCGGCGAAGAAAATATCAGCTACTACCTGCAGCAACTTGCCGAAGCGGGGGGCTATAACGTCATTTATGAGGGCAATGGTAGCAGCAAAGACATGCTGTATTCTGTGCCCGGCCGCAGCAAACCCAGCGCAGAATATAACCCCGCAGCCCGCCCTTGGTTTATTGAAGCCAAGGCCGCCAATGGGGTGATTATCTCTGGCCCCTACCCCGATTCTGAGCCGGCAAGCAAAGGCCAGCTGGTTATCACCTTTGCCCAAAAAGCCAAAGACCCCAATATGGTCATTGGCGGCGATATTCTGATTACTGATCTGGTTAAATCAACCCTCGCCACCAAATTAGCGGGTAAAGGCCATGTTTTCCTGACAACCAAAGATGGCAAGATTATTGCCTATCCCAAGACAGGCTTCGATCTCAAGCCCATCAGCGACTTAATCCCAGGGCTAACAGACAGCGAATTTTCTGCACGCTTAAGTGGTGGCAAACACGCCAGCGTTTTTGCCATTGATGGTGAAGATTATCTGATTGAGCTCTCCCCGGTAGCAGGCAGCGATTGGGTGCTGGGCGTTGCACTGGATAAAGCTGAAATCGATGCCCCTTTGCATCGCCTCGTCTGGGTTATTATTTCTGCGCTTTGCGTTGTTTTACTAGTGGTTATTCTGTTTTGCACCGCCTACTTACGCCGGCTGCTGGCAGGTTTATTGCAAATCCGCGATGCCATGCTGGATATCTCACAGGGCGAAGCTGATTTAACCCGACGCATTCCAAGCAAGGGCCATGATGAAGTTGCTGAAACAGCCCAAGCTTTTAATCACTTTATTGAACGCTTAAACACGCTGTTTATTGCACTACGCCATGAAGCGATTGAGCTCACAGGAGGTGTGGGTGAGGTCAGTAATTCAGTACTCAGGCTAGCCAGTGATTCACATCACCTGGCCGATATCTCAAGCGCTAACGCCGCCGCCATCGAAGAAGTCAGCGTCAGCATCTCGCACATTGCCGATGCCGCACGTGAGACCGATGATTTAGTGAAAGCGGCAGCACTGGCCTCGCAGCATGGCAGTGAAAATGTGCTGAAAATCAGCAGAGAGATGGCGCATACGCGCCAGTCTGTGGGCGATTTATCCAGCCTACTGGCTTCTTTAGAGCATCGTTCACAAGACATCAGCAAAATCACCAATGTAATCCGGGATATTGCCGACCAAACCAATCTACTGGCGCTGAATGCAGCGATTGAAGCCGCCCGCGCAGGTGAAGAAGGCCGCGGCTTTGCCGTCGTTGCTGATGAAGTACGCAAACTTGCAGAGCGCACGGGTAAAGCCACGATGGAAATCAGCCAGATGATCAGCGATATCCTTGGCGAAACCGGCCGTGCAGTGGGCAATATGCAAACAACAGTAAAAGCCGTCGATACCAGCAGCGCGCTCACACAAACCGCCAGCGAACAAATGCAGCAAATTGGCGACTCCATGCAACAGGTTATGGAAAGAATCAGCGAAATTGCGCTCTCTACCGGCGAGCAGCACAATGCCACTACGGCTATGGCACAGAGTACTGAATCCATTAACGGGCAAATTCTCGATTCGGATGCAGCCTTGCAATCCTCCATGCGCACCTTAAAAACACTGGATGAGCTGGCCAAAGAAATGCAGAGCGCCTTTAATCGCTTCAAGCTTTAAAGTGTCTGGCGTACTGCCCAATCCGCAGTACGCCCCCTATCGTCTTGTTTACAAATTTAATCTTGTACAAAGCAAGCCTTGATTGCCTGTAAATAAAACGTATGAATACATATACGTTTTGCCATAAAGCAACTTAAATAATCCGTTTTTTATCCATCTGACTTTCAGATTGCCATCATTATTTAAATGTCATTATTTGCCATGGTAATAACACCATCTGATAAAAGGGCATTGCTAAGGCAATCCCCAGTAGCCGCTTAAACCCTTTCCATTTTATTCTCGGGCATTGGCCTTATTTCCCCTCCACACTCGTTTCAGGAAATTCATTTGCCATTCCTGACGAGCAACGAGAATAAAACAGTAAAGGAAACACGATGCAGCAGACACAAAATCCGCTACTCAGGCTATTAAACCGCAGCAGCTTGGTCAGCCAGATTATGATTGGCCTGATCGCGGGTATTGCACTGGCTTTATTTTTTCCTGCGGCAGCCAAGTCAGCAGGTTTATTGGGCAGCTTATTTGTCAGCGCCTTAAAAGCGGTTGCCCCCATCTTGGTTTTTGTTTTGGTAGCGGCTTCTATTGCTAACCATAAACCCAGCCAAAAATCGAATATGCGGCCCATTTTGGTTCTGTATTTATTTGGCACTTTTGCTGCGGCCGTCGTGGCTGTAGCGGCCAGTTTTTTGTTCCCGTCCACACTCATTCTGGTAAAGCACGCAAGCGATATCACCCCGCCCAGCGGCATTGTAGAAGTGCTGCGCAGCCTTTTGCTGAGCGTGGTTGATAACCCGATAAAAGCGCTGATGAATGCCAACTTTATCGGCATTCTGGCCTGGGCCATTGCCCTTGGTGTAGCCATGCGCCACGCCAATGAAACCACTAAAACCGTGGTCAGCGATTTATCTGGTGGCGTATCGGTGATTGTGGGTGTGGTCATTCGCTTTGCACCGCTAGGTATTTTTGGCCTGGTTGCGTCAACGATTGCCGAAACCGGTATCGAATCTTTGCTGAACTATGCCCACCTTTTACTGGTGCTAATTGGCTGCATGCTGTTTGTAGCCTTGGTGATGAACCCGGCGATTGTATTCTGGAAGCTGCGCCGCAATCCTTACCCGCTGGTTTTTTCCTGCCTGCGTGAAAGCGGCGTAACCGCCTTTTTTACCCGCAGCTCGGCAGCAAATATCCCTGTGAATATGGCTTTATGTAAAAAGCTGGGCCTGAAAGAAGAGGATTACTCAGTATCGATTCCGTTGGGCGCAACCATCAATATGGCCGGTGCGGCGATTACCATTTCGGTGCTGACCCTAGCTGCTGTGCATACACTCGGCATTCAGGTTGATTTGCCTACGGCACTTCTCTTAAGCGTGGTTTCTGCCATCTGTGCCTGCGGCGCTTCTGGTGTAGCCGGTGGCTCGCTGCTGCTAATTCCTATGGCGTGCAGCTTGTTTGGTATTTCTAATGATCTGGCCATGCAGGTAGTTGCCGTCGGCTTTATTATTGGCGTATTGCAAGATTCTGCCGAAACCGCACTCAACTCTTCCACCGATGTGCTCTTTACCGCTGCAGCCTGCCAGGCCGCAGAACACAAGTCACAGCTGGCATTTGCCGGCCGCTAAATTGTTGATACCGTGTATTGAAAAAGCGCAGCCTGGGCTGCGCTTTTTTTTGCCGCCATAAGACTGTGCCTCCTTACAGGCTAAGTTGAGCAGTGTTATAAGCCTGCTCCATCTTTGACCTGTATCCACCAGGCCTGACCATTTCCCTCTCTGGGCAAAATACCCTTTCCTTTGCAATAAAGATGCTGCGATAATTAGTTGATAAGTCAATTATTGATATGTCTACTATGTTAAAACAGAATACCGAACGCACCTTCCGCCAATCCCTGCTGGCCATGCTAGGCATTTGTTTTGTGATTATGATGGTGGCACTCGACCAAACCATTGTGGCCACAGCCCTGCCTACGATCGTGGCCGAGCTGCACGGCTTTGAGCTATATGCTTGGGTATCCACCGCCTATTTGTTGGCATCGGTGGTGACCATCCCTATTTTTGGCCGCTTAGGTGATTACTACGGGCGCAAACCTTTTGTGGTGGTCGCTATCGTGACGTTTACACTGGCATCGGTGCTGTGCGGCATGGCCAACAGCATGCTGCTGCTGGTATTAGCCCGTGCGCTGCAGGGTATAGGCGGCGGGATGCTGGTTGGCACCGCTTTTGCGTGTATTCCCGATTTATTCCCCGATAGCAAAGTGCGCTTGCAATGGCAGGTGATGCTGAGCGCCGCCTTTGGGATTGCCAACGCCATTGGCCCCAGTATTGGCGGACTGCTCACCCACTATGTCAGCTGGCGAGCCGTGTTCTTTGTAAATATCCCGGTTGGCTTATTGAGTGTGATTTTTGTAAGCCGCTTTCTGCCTCGCTTAAAGCCGAAGCACGATACAAAAATCCGCCTTGACTGGCTGGGTGCGCTGCTGATTACCTTATTTTTAGGCAGTTTGCAGCTGTCCGTAGAATGGCTGCCGGAACAGGGCCTGAGCCTGTCGGTGATCAGCGTCTTGCTCACATGCCTCGTTGCAGGCTTTTTGGCATGGAAACAGGAAGCCAATAATGAGCACGCCATGCTGCCCTTCGCGCTTTTCCGAGACCCCGCCCTGGCCGCATTATTCAGGCTATCGCTCCTGATGGGCTTTACCATGTTTGCGATCTTGTCCTACGCCCCGCTCCTCTTGCAAGGTGGCTTTCATTTATCGCCCAGCCAGGCCGGGATGCTGATTACACCGCTGGTGGTTTGCATTACCTTTGCCAGCATTATTAACGGGCGGATTGTGCACCACCTGCCACGGCCCGAAGCCATGCTTTATCTGGGCTTTGGCCTGCTGCTGGTTTGCGTGATTGGCATGATGAATATCAACCCGCATACCGCGCATCCATTGATTATCAGCCTGATGGTGTCGGGTGGCTTGGGGCTGGGTTTTATCATGCCCAATCTCACTATTTTTGTGCAGGAAACCTGCCCGCGTAAAGACCTTGGCATCAGCACCGCCCTACTGCAATCACTGCGGATGATTGGCGGCATGCTTAGCACCGCGCTGGTTGGATCCATCTTAACCTGGCGCTATGGGCACGATATTAATCAGCAGTTTGCCAAGCCTGTTGCCAGCCTGATGAATGACCCGCAAATCCTAGTCAATATCGAAGGCCAGCAAGCCGCCATCTTACAAATGAATGCCTTAGGCGAGAATGGGTTACAACTGCTTGAACAAGCCCGCGCCACGCTCAGCCATGCCATTCAGAGCAGCCAGTGGCTGGGCATTGCCGCTGTACTCTTCGCCTTTTGGTGCCTGCGCCGCCTGCCGGCAATCCAGTTCAAGCCAAGGGGTGCATGATGACGCCACATGAAGCCGAACAGCTTAAAGTATTACAACAACTGGGCCGCAGCTACCGCAGCATGCTGGGCGCATTTGAATTATCCGTAGGCCATGGGCTGACCCGCTGGCGCATTTTGAATCAGCTTTATAAAGAAACCCAATGCTCGCAAAAATCGCTGATTCAACAACTTAAAATGGATCCTGGCTCGCTCACCCGCCTGCTCAAAGCCATGGAAAAAGAAGGCTTAATCCAGCGCAGTAATGACCCTCAGGACAACCGCCTCAGCAACGTCACCCTCACCCCAGAAGGCTATGCCGAAATAAACCAAGCCCTGCCCAAACGAAGCGCTTTTTTAAATGTGATTCTGGAAGAATTTACTGACGAAGAACTACTGGCCTTTCAAGGCATGCTAAATAAATTAGAGCGAGGGTGTGAGAAGGCAGGGTTAAGGAATTTGTAAAGCATCCTTATCAAGACAGAATATGTCTATTCCACAGAGCTACAGCTTGAACCACAGAGTAAAACGAGGACACAAAGAAGCCCAACCTCGCCTTTCTCTGTGAAGCTCTGTACTCTCTGTGCGCTCTGTGGTCCAAGATTTAGCTCACTCTCAAAGCGAGAAAATCCTCCCCGCGCATCACTTAACGCAGTGACTCAATCCGCTTTAAAGCCGCTTTCAGCGTCTCAGCCGGGCAGCCGAAGTTAAGGCGCACAAAGCCAGGCAGGCCAAAATCACGACCATCTGACAGGCCCACGCCTAGCGCTTCAAAGTGCGGCAGCGGGTTGACGGGGTCTAGCGCCCGAGCATCAATCCACGCCAGATAGGTGGCTTCAGGCAAAGTGATTTTTAGCCGATCTGATCCAGTAAACCAATCGAGCAGAATATCGCGGTTTTGCCGTAGCGTGGTGATCAGCTCGGCGTGCCATGCGCCATCGTCACGGTAGGCGGCTTCTGCTGCGGTAAAGGCCAGCAGGTTAACGGAAGGCACAATCCCCGCCATTTGCTTACAAAAATTAGCACGTAAGCTTGGGTCTGGAATCACCGCCAGCGAGCAGCCAAGGCCTGCGATATTCCATGTTTTAGAGGGCGCAAGCAGGGTAATGGTTTGTGCGGCAAAGCCAGGATCAAGCGCAGCCAGAGGTTGATGCTTCAAGCCTTCCGCCAACAGCAAATCGCAGTGTATATCGTCTGAGCAGATAATTAAATCGTGGCGACGGGCAATGGCAATCAATTGGGTCAGCTCTTGTGTATTCCAAGCACGGCCCACTGGATTATGCGGATGGCACAGCAACAGCAGCTTGGTTTTAGGCGTAATCGCCGCTTCTAGTGCGGCAAAATCCCACTCCCATGAATCATTTTTTTGCAGCAAGGGCACAGTCAGCAGGTTGCGGTTGGATAGGCCCGGCGCGCGTAAAAAGGGCGGATAAATTGGCGTGGCGGTCAGCACTTCATCGTCCGCCTCACCCACCGTGCGGCAAGCCAGATTTAAACCTTGCACCAAGCCTGGCAGCCAGACAATCCAGCTGGCATCAATCTGCCAAGCATAATGCTGCGCCGCATAAGCCTGCACCGCCTCCACTAGGCTGTCCGGTGCATCGGTATAACCAAACACGCCATGCGCCACGCGCTCTTGCAAGGCCGCCACAATGGAAACGGGGCTGACAAAATCCATATCGGCCACCCACATCGGCAGAATGTCCTGCCCTGCGTATTTATTCCATTTCTGGCTAGACGTCGCGCTGCGATCGATGGGGGTTTGGAAATCCATAACAAAATCCTTTTACAAAATAGTAAGCAAAGGATAACGGTTTAAGAAGATGCTTGATAGGCACAGATCAACATATGCCCGCGCCTATCAGGAATATAAACTTACGCTGCCAGCGCTTGTTCTAAATCAGCCAGCAAATCTTCAAGGCCTTCAATCCCCACGGACAGGCGAATCAGATTATCGCTGATGCCTAATTTTGTGCGGCGCTCTGGCGGCACAGACGCGTGAGTCATCCGCACAGGCTGGCTAATCAGGCTTTCTACCCCGCCCAGACTTTCTGCCAGGGTAAACAGCTTGGTCTGTGTGAGCACTTGGTGCACATCCGCATCGTCCCCTTTCAGGTAAAACGACACCACCCCGCCACCGCCTGCCATTTGTTTTTTTGCCAGCGCATATTGTGGATGGCTTTCTAAATAGGGGTATAACACTCGCTCAACCCGCGGGTGTTGCTCCAGCCACTGAGCAATGCGCAGGGCATTGTGATTATGCCGCTCCATGCGAATCGCCAACGTACGAATACCACGCAGTGCTAAAAAGCTTTGAAACGGATCGAGCACCGCACCGATAGCATTTTGCAAAAAGCCCAGTTGCTCGGCCAGCTCGCTATTCTCACCCACCACCACCGCACCGGCGATGACGTCAGAATGGCCATTTAAATATTTGGTTGCCGAATGCAGCACAATATCCACGCCATGCTCCAGCGGACGCTGCAAAGCGGGGGACGCAAAGGTATTGTCGGCCACCGTAAGCAGGCTATGCGCCTTGGCAATCGCCACAATGGCGCTTAAATCACTGAGGCGATTAAGTGGATTTGAAGGCGTTTCAATCCAGATCATTTTGGTTTCTGGCTGGATGGCCGCTTGCAGCGCGGCTAAATCGCCAGTTGGCACATAAGTCACCGTCAGCCCTGAAGTGCGCTGTTTTACTTTTTCAAATAAACGCCCGCTGCCACCGTATAAATCATCCACCGCCACTAAGTGGCTATTCACCGGCAGCAGCTCTAACACGGTTGCAATGGCGGCCATACCAGAGGCAAAAGCATAGCCGCGTGTGCCGCCCTCTAAAGCAGCAATCGCCACCTCAAAAGCATCTCGCGTTGGATTAGATGAGCGTGAATATTCATATTGATCCGGCTGACCCGGGGAGGGTTGGCGGAAAGTGGATGAAGCGTAAATCGGGGTATTAATCGCCCCCAGTGGATCGCGGTGCAAGCCGCTGGTAACAGCAAGCGTTTCAAATGTACTCATGGGATAGCTCCAAGGGTTATTCGTTACTCAATCTAGCAAGACTAAATCTTAAACCCCACACGAGAGCACATAGGGCAGGGAGAAACCCAGCTCGTTTTAGGTTTTCTCTGTGAAACTCTGTGTTCTCTGTGGTTCAATATTTGGCGCTCTTTCCTATTTATCAAAGGCGCTGAAAATCCACCCTAAGCTCAATGTGCTGCGGGGCTTAAAGCCGCTTCACTCACAAATTTCTTGCGCCAGAAGGCCAGTAAATCGCTTTGGGTAATCAGGCCATAAAAGCGTTTTTTGTCTGCAATCACGGCAATTTTGTCGTCGTTAAACACTTGCAGCAGATCACGCAAGGAGGTATCAGGAGCAAGGGTTTTAACATTGCTACTCATGGCCGCACGCACCGGCATGGCAAACTGCTGTGGCTCACCGTGTACCGACAAAAGCAAATCCCATTCGTCGATAATACCGACGATTTCGCCGTTTTCCAGTACCGGCATTTGCGATACATCGTTGCTACGCATACGCTGCCATGCTTGCGAGAGCGGTTCGTCCGGGTCGGCAATCAATGTGGCACCGCTGGCGTGCGGGCGGCTAATCAGATCGGCTAGATTGCCTGTTTTGGCATTTTCTATCATGCCCTGATCAATCATCCAGTGATCGTTATACATTTTGCTTAAGTATTTATTGCCGCTATCACCAATAAAAGTCACCACACGTTTAGGCGTGGTTTGCTCGCGGCAATAGCGCAGAGCGGCAGCCAGCAGCGTGCCAGATGATGCTCCGGCAAATAAGCCTTCTGCCTGAAGCAAGGCGCGGCCGGTTTCAAAGCTTTCTTTATCGCTGATGCGGTAGCTGCGTTTGATTGCGCCGCCTTCAAATTGCGGTGGTACAAAGTCTTCGCCAATGCCTTCCACCAACCAGCTGCCTGCCGTGCCAAATGCGCCGGTCTCTACATAATCAGCCAGAATCGAGCCCACCGGATCAGCCAGCACAAACTCTGTTTGTGGCGAAACTTTGGCAAAAAAGCGCGATAGCCCGGTTAATGTGCCGCTGGAGCCCACGCCCACCACCACCGCATCTACTTTTTCATCAAGCTGACGCCAGATTTCCGGCCCTGTGGTTTTTTCATGTGCGGCGGGGTTAGCGGGATTACTGAACTGATCAATATAAAACGCGCCTGGAATCGATTGCGCCACGCGGCGGGCTTTATCCTGATAATAATCAGGGTGGCCCTTGCCCACATCAGAGCGGGTCAGAATCACTTCAGCCCCCAGCGCCTGCAAGTTCAGCACTTTTTCGCGGCTCATTTTGTCCGGCACCACCAGTACGGTGCGATAGCCCTTGCGGCCCGCCACCAAGGCCAGCCCCAAGCCCGTATTACCTGCAGTGGCTTCAACAATCGTGCCGCCAGGCTTGAGCTGCCCGTTTTTCTCCGCAGCTTCAATCATCGACAATGCAACCCGATCTTTAATCGAGCCCCCGGGGTTCTGGTTTTCCAGCTTAATAAACAGCCGGCACAAGCCTGTATCAAGCTGGGTAATTTCTACCAATGGCGTATTACCGATCAAAGACAAGATGGATGCAGAACTCATAAATACTCACTTAATAAACAGGGGCCACAGGCTGAGAAGCAAATGACGTATCAGAATAATGCCGTGCTGCCACATCAAGATGCGAGCGCATACGGCCTTTTAAAACATTTTCACCAACATGACTAAAGAGCGGATTGGCCGGATCACTCGCCGACCCCTGCACTTCTTGGCTAAGTGCAGGCGGAAGATGCAGCAGCGGCACCGTGGCATCCAGTCTTGGCCCCATAAAAAAGGCATAAGACAAACGCTCAACCCCTGCCGGTGGTGACACGACCCTGTGCACCGTTGCCCTCAGATAGCCATTGGACGACAACTCTAATAACTCGCCAATATTGACCACAAAAGTACCAGGAATCGGCGGCGCATCCAGCCAGCCCTCTGCTGTGGCCACTTGCAAGCCTGATTGAGCATCTTGCATCACCAGCGTGAGCAAACCCGCGTCTTTATGCGCCCCCACGCCCTGCTCTGCCTGCTTTGAGCCAGGGTAGCGAATCATTTTCAGATGCTGAAATGGCTCTCCCCGGTAAAGTGGTGCAAAAATATCGGCAGGCTGGCCCAAAGCCAGCGCAAAGGCCTGCATTAAACGCTCGCAAATATCACTTAAAGCATCTTGCCAAAGTAGTAGGCCCGATTTCAGCGCGGGCAGGCTGGCCGGCCATTGATTCGGCCCGCGCAAGCGCCGCCATAGAGGCTGCTGATCCAGCGCAGCAAGGCCCTCATTCATAATGTCGAACTGCTCACGCTGATCGGCACGCCCCGCCGTTAACTCACCGCCAAGACGGGTATATCCCCTGAAATGCGGGGAATTAACCATGGCCACGGCTGTTTTTTCGGCATCGCTCAGGGCAAAAAATTGCTTAGCCAGCAGCAGCATATCTTGCTGGTATTGCAGGCTCAGCCCATGGCCGCGCAGATAAAAAAAACCGTAATCCCGCGCTGCAAGGCGCAAATCACGCAAAAACGCTTCACGATCAGCGCTATCAAATAATGCTAAATCCAGTATTGGTAAACTCACACACACCTCACACACTCGTTAATCACAATCCTTTTTGGCGATTAAAAGAGCGTCGACAATAATATGGCCAAGGCTTAAACATGAGTAACCCCTCAAAGCACATCATAAAAAGTTGATTATCATTGTTTTTTAGAACAAATCGATCTATGCGGCTAGCTTATCCTTTTTTTATATCATTTGGCTATAAAAAATTTTCTGTTAGTGCATTTATGCAGGAAGCAGACTAGGCATTCAGGCTCTGACATCCCAGGTATTGCGTTGTACTTTGCTCATGAAAGGTCTAAAACAAATCATCAGCTCAACAAAGAAGGCAGTGAATAACGCGGATGAATGCTCCTCAGCCCCTGTCAGCCTTCTTTACTCTAGGCTTTCACGTGTTTAAGCACCTTTTTTTCAGTAAGCAGGTGTGCCGCCTTATTTGGATAAAAAAATGAAATTTATTCTCTTTTTATTCAGTCTGATCACAGGCCATGCGCTGGCCTTAACACTCACTACTGAAGACTATCCGCCTTTTAATATTGTCGATCCCAAAACACAAAAGGTCAGCGGCATTTCTACAGAAAAAGTCAGTGAAGTCATGCGCCGCAGCAAAGAAGCTTTTACCATCACGCCCTACCCTTGGCTAAGAGCATTTCAATTAGCGCAAAAAGAAACAGACACCTGTGTTTTTTCAACCACGCGCACACCAGAACGCGAAGCTTCATTTAAATGGGTAGGCCCATTAGTCAAAAACAATTGGTATATCTTTGCCAGAGCAGGCGATACCCGCAGCCCTAAAAACCTGAAAGAATTAAAAGCTTATTCAATAGGGGCTTACAGGGGAGATGCCATTGCAGAGTATTTAGAAAAAAATGGCTTTAAAACGGATCTTGCCAAAGCTGATGAAGATAACCCACAAAAACTACTCAGCAACCGTTTTGATTTCTGGGCCAGTGGTGAATTACTAGGGTTGTCTATTTTAAAAAGAAAAAACCTGAGTGATAAAATCATTCCTATTTTGCTGTTTAACCAGACAGAAATGTATCTGGCCTGTAATTTAAAAACCAGTCAGGTAAAAATAGATAATTACAATAAAATATTGCAGGATATGGATAAAGACGGTACCAACTTGGCCATCGAAAATAAATATCGCTGATATCCTGTCCGGATCATTCGCATTTTATGAAAATGCCGTTAATTCAGTTTCCCGGCTACCTAAAATTCTATACTTACCGCAAATATCTAATCTAAACAGTTCAGGATGCATATCCAATTTCGGCCTTTCTGAATACAAATTAATTTGCATTCCCACAGCAATATAGATATTCAGCAAAGCCTGAAAACACGCGGCTTGGATTACTTTAAACGGGTGATATCCGTCTTTTTTACAATCCGGCTTCTGCCTTAACGAGCCAAAATCTGCGTGCAGAGATCACAGGCAAAATTACCATGCCAATAGCAAGCAAAAAAAACTGTTCAGCTCTGCACAATCATGCGAATATTGCATTTGAAAGCAATACTTTAGATCATACAGGAATATACATATGCGCAAATTCTTACTTGCAGCCAGCCTATTGGGCTTTACCTTGCATGCCTCTGCTGCCGATTTACTGGATACCGTAAAGCAACGCGGAACCTTGAAAATTGCAGTTGAAGGCACTTACCCTCCATTTAACTACAAAGAAAACAATGAATTAACAGGGTTTGAAGTTGAATTGGCCAAAGCCTTAGCCCAAAAGCTGGGTGTAAAAGCAGAATTCAGCACCAGCGAATGGAGCGCCATGCTGGCAGGCTTACAAGCAGGCAAGTACGATATTGTGATCAACCAGGTTGGTATTACAGATAAGCGCAAGGAAACGTTTGACTTCTCCGAGCCTTACACTATCTCCAGCCCGCAGCTGATTGTGCGCAGTAATGAAACACGCAGCTTTAAAAATCTGGACGATTTAAAAGGCAAAAAACTAGGTCTTGGCCAAGGCACCAACTATGCCGACATCGCTAAAGCAGTGGGCGGGATTGATGTTAAAACTTACCCCGGCTCACAAGAGTATTTACAAGACCTAGCCCTTGGTCGCATCGATGCAGCGCTGAACGATAGCCTGCTGATTCCGTTCATTGTAAAGAAAACCAAGCTGCCTCTTAAAGCAGGCGCACCCCTGGGTGATCTTGAAAAATCAGGCATCCCATTTGTAAAAGGCAATCCAAAATTTAAGGCCTCACTCAATAAAGCCTTGGCGGATTTACAAGCAGATGGTAGCTTCACAAAAATCTCGAAAAAATGGTTTGACCGTGATGTAAGCAAACCGCCTGTTGCACAGTAAAATATCATGGCAGATTCCCAACACACAGAATCTGCAAGATGAGCAAGACCTGCGCCCCCAGTGATAACCGGGGGCTTTTATTTTTGGAGTGATTAATGGATTTACCCGGTTTAATTCAGCTGCTTAAAGACGCCTTTCCTATCTTGCTACAAGGCGCAGGCTATACGCTGTTTCTGGCTTTGGCATCCATGCTGGGTGGATTACTGATCGCCATACTGCTTGTCATCATCCGGCTGAGTAAGTTACCCGTGCTGGCGCAATTAAGCGCGGTGTATGTCAGCTGTATCCGTGGCACACCGCTATTAGTGCAGCTTTTTGTGATTTATTTTGGCCTGCCCAGTATTGGTATTCAGTTTGAACCTCTGGCCGCCGGCGTGCTGGCACTGAGCCTGAATGTTGGTGCCTATTTATCTGAAACGCTGCGTGGCTCGATCAACGGCATTACGCAGGGCCAGTGGGATGCGGGTAAAAGCCTAGGGCTGACCAACAGCCAAACGCTGCGCTATGTGGTGGCGCCTCAAGCTTTGCGCCTAGCCGTGCCCAGCCTTTCTAACAGCCTGATCAGCCTGATTAAAGATACCTCGCTGGTTTCAGTGATTTCAGTCAGCGAGCTGATGCTGGCCAGCAAGGAAGTTATTGCCACCACCTTTCAGCCTTTCCCACTTTATTTGGCTGCGGCAGCCATTTACTGGGCGATGAGTGCCTCATTTGAAGGCATACAAAGAAAGCTGGAAGAAAGACTTAACAAAATGTATATCAGATAAACACACAGCCCGATCGGGCAAAGGCCGGTCAATGAGCGAGCCCGCCAGCTTACGCAAAAGCAAGCCCTTTATTTTATTCTGGTTTACCCGCGTGCTCAGCGCGAGCGGCTTCCAGATTTTGTCGGTTGCGCTGGCGTGGCAGGTGTACTCGCGAAGCCACCAGGTTTTAGACCTTGGCCTGATCGGCTTAGCGCAATTTGCACCGCGCCTGTTGTTTATGCTATCTGCAGGCGATGCGGCTGATCGCTATGACAGGGGCCGTATTGTGGCCATCAGCCAGCTGGTACAAGCGCTGATTGCACTGGCGCTGGCATGGGTGGCCACTCAGGCGCAGCTTGGCAGTGAATGGATTTTTCTGCTGGCCGTGATTCTGGGCACAGCCCGCACCTATGAAATGCCTGCCCTGCAGGCTTTATTACCAGGCCTAGTTCCATCGGCCCTGCTCCCCTCCGCTTTAGCCGCATCCTCATCCGGCATGCAAGCCGCCACGATTATCTCGCCTGCTTTGGGTGGTTTTTTATATGTACTGGGTGCCAGTAGCGTGTATAGCATCAGCGCAGCGCTCTATTTACTGGCACTCTGGCTGATCATGCAATTACCCACAGCCTTGCCCAGAGCCATCAGCACCGAGGCACGCCTGCCCGCCTTACTAGCAGGGATACGCTATATCCGCAGCAAGCCCGAGCTGCTCGGTGCGATCTCGCTTGATCTCTTTGCTGTTTTACTTGGCGGAGCCACCGCCCTGCTGCCGGTGTATGCCCAGGACATCCTACTCACCGGCCCAGTGGGGCTGGGTGCATTACGCTCTGCACCTGCGGTTGGCGCCCTAGGGATGTCCGTCTGGTTGGCCTGGTACCCGCCGCAGCGGCGGGTGGGCAAGCTCATGTTTGCTGCCGTGACGCTTTTTGGCATCGCAACCATGGTTTTTGGGGCATCCCGCTCATTTCCCTTATCCCTGCTGGCGCTCGTGATTCTGGGGGCAAGCGATATGATTAGTGTGGTTATCCGCTCATCGCTAGTACAGCTTGAAACCCCGGATGAAATGCGGGGCAGAGTCAGCGCAGTCAATGCTCTTTTTATTGGCGCATCCAATCAGCTAGGGGAATTTGAATCAGGCCTGACAGCGGCCGCATTCGGCACCGTACCATCGGTCATAATGGGTGGCGCAGGCACCCTGCTGGTCGCAGGCATCTGGATCAAAAAATTTCCGGCACTTGCAAAAAGAGACCGGCTTTATAAGCGGTAATGCAGGCCACAGAATAATTACTGGGTATATTCATTAATCATTTTCGCAATAATGCCAGTTTTTTTCAGCTCTTCAACGGCAGCATTCATTTTTAAAATAAAGTCTTCTTTTTCAGGCCACTTATACTCACTGCTATACGCAATATAGGCATCTTCTTCTGAAATTTCTGCCGCTTCGATTAGTTTTATTTTTGCTGCATCAAACGCACCCTTCCATTTTTTCAGGCTGTAAATAACAGATAATCTATCATTAGCATAACAAGCGATCCGGCCCACCAGTAATTTTTTAATATTTGTATCATTACCTTTTACCTCTTCAATACTCAGCCTGCCCGACTTAACCGCTGCCACCATTTTGTCACCCAGTGTAAATCCCAGATTAACGCCAATAAGCAAACCATAAAAATCTTTTGGAAACACTTTATGTGAGGGAGAAATCATGTCGTCCCGACAAAACAACACCACGCGCTCACGGTAAATTGGCACAGAATAAGCCTGTATATAACGGCGGTCTTTATTCAAATAAGGCGGAAACAAAGCCAAAACACGGCCACTTTCAAGGCCTTTTAAACCACGCTTCCATGGAACAGGCCGCAGCTCAAGCAAATAATCAGGAGCCAGTTTTTCTGCAACAAGCTTTAAATAATCAACATAAATGCCTTTATATTGCCCGTTTTCAATAAAAGAATAAGGTGCATAATCATCATCGCCTTCAATAATCACTTTCTCTGCCGCAGATATTTTTGCTGCAAAAAGTAAAAGCATATACGCAA
This sequence comes from Iodobacter fluviatilis, assembly GCF_900451195.1. Classification (NCBI taxonomy): domain Bacteria; kingdom Pseudomonadati; phylum Pseudomonadota; class Betaproteobacteria; order Neisseriales; family Chitinibacteraceae; genus Iodobacter; species Iodobacter fluviatilis. The sequence goes on along the minus strand of NZ_UGHR01000001.1, from coordinate 680,078 downwards.
GGAAAGGCCTCATCTGCTGACCCCTTATACGGCAGCTAAAAGCAATACATCATCCAAACTTCCGACTTCAGAATAGCTCATGATTCTTATTTCACCCTGCTTAAAGCGGGATGAACAAACAGGCGACCGCTGATACCTATTTCTGCAGCCCAGCCTACTTCCACTAAAAATCAAAGACTTAAAAACCACAAAATCGTTTTAACGAAGGTCTTAAAACCAGCAAGCCACAGGCAAGTCACTTACTATCAAGTATTCTGACCGAAACTGATCACTGCATAGGTAAGCCATGCTGCAATTGCCTGAACTGGTTGAACTGGAAGAAATCATCTTGCAAGCAGGTGATGCACTCCATTTACAACAGCATGGTGAAGTCAAAAGTGCGGAAATCAGCTTTCCACTTTACAGCATCAGCATGGGCTGCCAAAAACCCGAAGCGCCTGTGCTTGGTTTTTTTGGCGGCGTACATGGGCTGGAGCGCATCGGCAGCCAGATTGTGCTGGCTTTTTTACGCTCTTTATTAGTCAGGCAGCGCTGGGACAGCAGCTTGCAGCGCAAGCTGGACACCATGCGCCTTGTCTTTATGCCGCTGATTAATCCTGTCGGCATTGCCCGAGGCACCCGCAGCAACGGGCATGGCATCGATTTAATGCGTAATGCCCCAGTTGAATCCAGTGAAAAAACGTCTTTTTTGGTGGGGGGCCACCGCATCAGCCCTCTTTTGCCTTGGTACAGAGGTGAATTTAATTCGCAAATGGAATTAGAAAACCAAGCGCTTTGCCATGTAGTTAAATCTCAATTACTCAGCAGCCCATTTAGCATCGCGCTCGATTGCCATTCAGGATTTGGCTTAAGGGACAGAATATGGTTTCCCTATGCCCATACCCGCACCCCTTTTCCCAATTTACCTGAAATCTATGCGCTAAAAGCTTTGTTTGATCAAAGCTATCCGCACCACCCCTATGTGATAGAACCACAGGCTTTGCAATATTGTACTCATGGAGACATTTGGGATTATCTTTATCAGCAGAACACCGGCAGCGGCCATTTGTTTTTACCACTGACTTTAGAATTAGGCTCATGGCTATGGGTTAAAAAAAACCCACGCCAATTAATGTCGTTGCTTGGCCTATTTAACCCTATTGTGCCGCATCGCCAACAACGTGTATTACGCAGCCATTTATTGCTTTTTGAATTTCTATTACGTGCGGTACACGATCACCACCATTGGCTACCCAAAACCAATCATTATTTAAACTGCAAAGAAGAAGCAGAAGCTTTGTGGTATGGCATATTATGAAGACATGGGTTTTATTACGCGGGCTGATGCGGGAATCTCGGCATTGGGGTGATTTTATTCCCAAGCTCCAAGCGGCTTACCCCAATGACAGACTGATCACAATTGACTGGCCGGGCAATGGCCTTTTACATCAGGAAAAAAGCCTGATCCATATTCGCGATATGGTCGGCCATATCCGCCAGACTTTAATTAATCAGCAATGCAGCGGCCCATTTTATGTGCTGGCCATATCCCTTGGTGCTATGGCTGCCGTTGCATGGGCTAATGCGTTCCCCAAAGAAATACGGGCCTGCATTCTGATCAATACCAGCTTGCGGCCCTTTAATCCTTTTTATCACCGCCTGCGCCTGCAAAGCCTTCCCGCTTTAATCCGCTTATTATTCAGTGATACGGCAGGTAAAGAAATAATCATTTTAGAATTAACCAGCACCAGCCAGCCTCAAGCCGCATTAGCCCAATGGATTCAATTCCAAAAGCAGTTTCCTGTTTCACGGGCCAATATCCTGCGCCAACTCGCTGCGGCGATGCTATATCGTGCCAACAAACCCGATGTGCCACTTTTACTCTTATCTGGGGCCAAAGATCAGCTGGTCAGCCCGGCCTGCTCGCAAACGCTGGCAGAAAAATGGCAAGTACCCTGCTGGGTTCACACTCAGGCAGGGCACGATTTACCACTGGACGATGGCGATTGGGTACTCAATAAACTCGCCCTATATTTAACGAGCCTGCATTAATTGCTCATCTAGCGCCTGAATACACGCTTGCATTTGATTGCGGCATTGCTCAATTAAAGCGGGCAAATCATCCTGCGTTAAGCCTACAGTAGGAATAGGCGCCAGCGATTTCATCAAAAGCTCGGTGCCCTGCCACTGATTAAGCTGCATATGATTAATATAGGTACTTACACAGACCGGCAAAATAGGCACACCGGCATTAATCGCCATTTGAAAAGCCCCTTTTTTAAAGGGCAATAAACCACGGCCTTTATTGCGCGTGCCTTCTGCAAAAACCCAAATCGACGTGTCTTTATGCTGCAAGGTATCCGTGGTGGCTAGCATGGCTTTTTTAGCCCGCTGAGAATTGCCGCGGTCTATCAACACATTCCCTGCCAGCCAGAATAGCTGGCCAAAAAATGGAATCCATTTCAGGCTTTTTTTACCAATCGTTACGGTGCGCGCTGGCACAGCACCACCAAAAACAAAGAGGTCGTAGTTTGACTGGTGATTCGCAATAATCACGCAAGAGCGCTGATGCTCCAGTAAATCTTTTATCTCGGCCTTTACTTTAAAGCCAAGGATGCGCATGGCAGGTAGCGAATAAATACGCCCGCAAAGGCGGCTATTATCAGGATTAAACGGGCGGCAGAGTCCAATCAGGATGCCAATCATGCCAGCTAAAATAAAGTGCACCGACATCAAAAGCATACGAAGCGAATAAAGCATAAAAGCGCCCATGGTAAGAAAGGGCAGCAGTGTACGGATCTATGAGCGACTTCACAATCAAAGTCGCCGAATGGTTGAGCCTGATCAGATTCAGCAATAGATATTTAAAGACCAAACAAAGAGGGCGTGCCTGTTTCATCACGAACAATCGTTCACAACGAAACAGACACGCCCTCTTTGCAACCCACTTTCATTTGCAGGCTTTCACCAGGCAAAAAGCGTTTGATATAAAGCTTATGCGGCAACCGGCACAATACGTAATTCAACGCGGCGATTTAAGCTGCGCCCTGCTTCAGTCTCATTACTTGCCCGCGGCTCAGTCTTGCCCCTGCCCGAAGCATCAAGACGAATCGCATTCACATTACGGCTGACAAAATAATCGGATACGGCCTGAGCACGGCGCTCAGAAACACTCTGATTAATGGCAACGCTGCCGGTGTTATCGGTATGGCCCACAATAGAAATACTTGTTTTGCCATATTGATTTACAATTTTGGAGATTTTATCCAATGTGGGGGTATAGCCCGATTTAAGCACTGAAGAATTGGTATCAAAACCGGTATTGGATGTCATGCTGACCAATAAAGACTGATCGGCCATTTTTTGTACGGTAATATCGCCACGCTGAATTTCTGCCGCTAATTGCTGCTGAAAATCTTTGGTTTGCTTATCCATATAATAGCCAATACCGCCGCCCGCTAGGCCACCGCCCACAGCACCAATCAAGGCGCCTTTGCCACGATTATTATGATTAATTGCAGCGCCGGCTACCGCACCACCTACCACACCAATCAAAGCGCCCAGCTCAGTTTTATTTAAATCGCGCTTTTCCCCCAGATCATTGGTGGCACACGCTGAAAGCGTTAACGCAAGAATAAGAGGAAGGGTGATACGCATGCGAACTCCTTTTGAATATCAAATCAAAACATGTTTAAAAAAGGCATGCTGATTCAATATCCCGCTGAATGAATAAAGCCCGATTGTAAACGGCTTAGCCTGAAAATCATTCAAAAGGATTTGGGCATATTACCCAATAGGTATAAGTAAAAGACGATATTACTTTTTAAAAACAAAATCTTAAATCAGCCCGAGCATTCAAAATTGAGAGTAAAACGGTAAAAATCCCCACTATAAAAGAGAATAAGCTCACAGCCAGCGGCCTGCTGACTTACCTACAAAATGCCAGTAAAACCAGCAGACCGCTTAAAACAGAAACAAGATTAAGTCACAACGGTGGGCTGAACCATACCGGTAAAGGTCTGAATTTGTGCCAGCTCTCGTGAAACTGTAATTAAATCTGCCAGTGCCGCCTGTGTTTCTACGCCATGCCCAGCAGCATCTTCCTGATATTTTTCTAGGTAAACCCGCAGCGTTGCCCCCGCCGTGCCTGTGCCTGAAAGCCGGTAAATAATCCGGTCGCCACCCGCAAAAATAATCCGCACCCCCTGCCCTGCGCTGTGCGAGCCATCTACCGGATCATCATATGCAAAATCATCAGCGCGGCTCACCACTTGCCCCCCAAGGCTTTGCCCCGCCAACTCTGGCAGGCGAGCTCTGAGTGCCGCCATCAGGTTTTCCGCAGCATCACTGGCAATCTCTTCAAAATCATGACGGGAATAAATATGGCGGCCAAAACGTGCCCAGTGTGCGGTGATGATTTCTTCTACCGATTTGCCCGTTACGGCCAACAGATTCAGCCAGAACAGCACCGCCCACACGCCGTCTTTTTCCCGCACATGGTCCGATCCTGTGCCATAGCTCTCTTCTCCGCAGAGCGTTACCTTGCCCGCGTCGAGTAAATTGCCAAAAAACTTCCAGCCTGTTGGGGTTTCATAGCAGGCAATGCCCAGCGCTTTGGCTACGGCATCCACCGCTGCTGACGTTGGCATGGATCTGGCCACGCCAGCCAGACCTTGGCGATAGCCCGGCACCAAAGTGGCATTCGCGGCAAGCACAGCCAAGCTATCTGATGGCGTGACCACAAAGTTGCGGCCCAGCACCATATTCCGGTCTGCATCGCCATCACTGGCCGCGCCAAAGTCAGGCGCATTGGCTGCAGACATTGCTGCAATCAGCTCGGTGGCATGGGCGGGATTGGGGTCTGGGTGATGGCCGCCAAAGTCTTCCAGTGGCAGGCCATTAACCACCGTACCACGCGGCGCGCCAAGCAGGCCTTCGATAATCTCCACCGCATAAGGGCCAGCAACGGCCGACATAGCATCAAATTGCATGCGATTACCTGCAGCAAACCATGTGCGGATCGCATCAAAATCAAATAAATCCTGCATCAGTGCGGCGTAATCGGCCACAGGATCGATGATTTCTACCGCCATACCTGCCACACTAAAGCGGCCAAGCACGTCTAAATCTAAATCCGCCGCTTCGCTGATCTGGTACTGACTGATGCTTGTAGTGTGTTGGTAAATGGCTTCGGTGATTTTTTCTGCAGCCGGCCCACCGTTATCGGTATTGTATTTAATGCCAAAATCGCCATCTGCCCCGCCTGGATTATGGGACGCCGATAAGATAATTCCGCCTGTAGCGGCGTATTTACGAATCACGCTACTGGCCGCTGGCGTGGATAAAATTCCACCCCGCCCGAGAATGACTTGAGCCACGCCATGAGCAGCCGCCATCTTCAAAATAATTTGCACCGCCACCCGATTATAAAAACGCCCATCCCCACCCAAAACCAGGGTGCCACCCTTGAGCGCAGGCACCGCATTGAAAATTGCTTGGACAAAATTTTCTAAATAATGCGGCTGCTGAAAAACGGTGACTTTCTTACGTAAGCCCGAAGTGCCAGGGCGTTGACCTGCGATAGGCGGTGTATTGACGACTTTCAAACGGAGTTCCTTATTAATGACGGGTCTTACTTAGCGAAAACCCAAATCCTGAACCACGGAGGGCACGAAGAACGCGGAGTTTCACGGAGAAAAGCAATTGAGCAGCTACGGGATGCTTCGCTGTTCGTACTTATGAGCTAGTTAAATTTGGTTTTACCTTTGCAAACTACAAAAAAACATAATGACCGCGCTCTCTGTACGGGGCTTTAGAGTCCCCTTGAAACACGCCGAAGCGAGGAACAAGCGGGCGGGGTTTCTTTGATGCCTGTTTGAGCGAAGCGAGTTCCGCAGCCGCCGCTGTCCGCAGCGCAGGGGCCTTCGTGTTTCGTGGGGTCGCCTTCTTTGCGTACTATGATTTCTGGCGAAGCAGAAATTAAAGACTTCGCGGGGATCCCGCACCTAAATCAACGTGCCGAAGGCACTAAAAAGATCTTTTTGACCTTACTTAGGCCAGTAGATATGAACCGCAAAGCGTTTCATATCTATTAAAAAATCAACTTCAACTACTCTCCAAAATCGTCACACTTCTCGCTGCCACGCGGCAATCATGAGGATTGATTTCTGATTCTGCATCTCCCGTGCTGGCTAGTCTCAGCCCCCACATCCCTGCTGGCAAGCGAAAATGCACCTGGTGAGCGGATGCATTAATCATGATCAATAAACGCCCGCCCAGCTGAATCATCATGGCCCGCCCGCCCGCGTCTTCCCAATCATGCGAATGAAGCGGCGCGCCAGAAGGGTTGAGCCATTCTACGTCTGCCCTTCCCCATTCATCATGAATGCCAGTCCACCAGCGCCCGGACATCAGCACATCGCAGGATTTACGAATAGCAATCAGCTCCGCCACATATTCCACAAGCCCTGGCTCGGCCAGCTGCCAGTTCAGCCAGTTCATTTCATTATCTTGGCAATAGGCATTGTTATTACCCTGCTGCGTATGCCCCAGCTCGTCTCCGGCCAGAAACATGGGCGTGCCTTGCGCCAATAAAACGGTCGCCAGCATAGCTTTCATCGAGCGTAATCGCAATATATTCACGCCACTATCTTTGCTTGGCCCTTCTTCGCCACAATTCCAGCTTAAATTATGATTATGCCCGTCACGGTTATGCTCTTTATTGGCCTGATTATGCTTGTGATTGTATGAAACCATATCGCGCAGATTAAACCCGTCATGTGCACAGATAAAATTCACCACCGCAATGGGCCGCCGACCTTGGCGATGAAACGAATCACTCGATGCCGCAAAGCGCTGGGCAAACAGTGCTCGGTGTACGCCGTCATGCAGCCAAAACTTGCGCATCACATCCCGAAACTGATCAGACCATTCCGCCCAGCCATTTGGGAAATGTCCAAGCTGATAGCCGCCGTGGCCCACATCCCAAGGCTCCGCGATTAATTTAACCCCAGATAAAAGCGGATCTTGCTGAATCGCAATAAAAAAAGGCGCTTGCGGGCTGAAATGCTGATCCACCCGGCCAAGAATAGGCGCTAAATCAAACCTGAAACCATCCACATGGCATTGGCTTACCCAATAACGCAGACTATCCATCACCATTTGTAATACGCGCGGGTGGCTTAAATTAAGCACATTGCCGCAGCCAGACCAGTTTTCATACTGATCAGGCTGGCCTGGCTTTAATACATAATAATTGGCATTGTCGATACCACGCAGAGATAAAGTTGGCCCCATATCGCTCGATTCAGCCGTATGGTTAAACACCACATCCAGCAATACCTCCACCCCAATGCCATGCAGGGCTTTCACCATATCGCGAAATTCGGATAAAGGCGTTGTTCCTTCACGGCCAGACCAATAATGAGTTTCCGGAGCAAAAAACCCCAGACTGTTATAACCCCAATAATTACTTAAACCCTGTTTTAATAAATGGGATTCATCCGTAAAAAAATGAATGGGAAGTAATTCAATAGCGGTAATACCCAGTTTTTTCAAATGTGCCAATACGGCGGGATGCGCTAATCCTGCGTAGCTGCCCCGTATTTCTTCCGGCACATCAGGATGCAGCATGGTCAAGCCGCGAACATGGGCCTCATAAATAATCGTTTCTGCTAAAGGAATATGCGGCGGTTTTTCATCACCCCAGTCGTAAGGCTCGGCAACCACCTTCGCCTTGATAGCAATTGCCGCATTGTCGATCGGATCAGGCAAGCCCGGCTGATCTTCCTGATAGCCAAAGCTGCGAGGGTCATTACTAAACTCGCCCACAATGGCATGGGCATAGGGATCAAGCAGCACTTTATTGGGGTTAAAGCGGTGCCCCTGCGCGGGCTGATAAGGGCCATGCACGCGATAGCCATAAACCAATCCGGCGGGCGCATCGGGCAAATAACCGTGCCAGACATCGTTGGTGCATTCTGTCAGCTCAAAACGTGCGGCTTCGTTTATCCCTGAAGCATCAAACAGGCACAGCTCCACCCTTGTAGCGTGCTCAGAAAACAAGGCAAAGTTCACACCATCCCCATCAAAGGTTGCACCCAGCGGATACGGCGTTCCTTCTTCCAGCTTCATAAGAGCTCCCTTTTTATATTACGCAATATAATTGGCTAAACCTTGAACCACAGAGGGCACAGAGAACACAGAGCGCCACAGAGAAATTCACGAATAGAATTAACCATTCATGGTTTATTTATTTTTACTAAAAATTTAATATTTTCTTTTACCCAAAAAACCAGCACACCTTTATTAAAAATGCATTCCTCTGTGAATCGCTGTGGTTTAAGATTTAACAATACTTCAATTATCCAAACCGCCTGAATATTGGGTTAGCTGGTTTAAGCGTTATCAACAATAATGCAAACCTACAAACCCAAGCTACAATATTTATTCACCCTGCCACTTTAAATAGAGCGTTGCTAAAGGTGGAATCGTCATCGCTAAGGATTGCGGGTATTGCTGGCTGGCGATATTTTCACTCTGGCATTCACCATTGCCCACATTACCCCCTTGGTAATACGTCGAATCCGTATTCATTATTTCAATATAGCGCCCGGCATGGGGCACGCCTACCCGGTATTGGTGGCGCACTTCAGGGGTAAAGTTAGCGACAATCAGCACAAAGTCATTTTCTGAATGGCGGCTGAATGCAAAAATGGAGTGAATAGCATCATCCGCAATAATCCAGTTAAAGCCGCGTGATTCAAAATCAATTTGATGCAAAGCGGGCTGGCTTTGGTAAATCTGATTTAAATCCCGCACCAAAGCCTGTACGCCCCGGTGCCACGCAGATTCAAGCAAATGCCAATCCAGACTATGCTGATGCGACCACTCCCGCACCTGCGCCCATTCCGAGCCCATAAACAAGAGCTTTTTACCCGGATGCGCCCACATAAAGGCGTAATAGGCGCGCAAATTGGCAAATTGCTGCCAGATATCCCCCGGCATACGGCTGAGTATCGAGCCTTTGCCATGCACCACTTCATCGTGCGAAAGCGGCAGTACAAAGCGCTCATCAAAGGCATACATCAGGCTGAAGCTCATTTGATTGTGATGATGCTGGCGATAAATGGGATCAAGCTGCATATAGCCTAAGCTATCGTGCATCCAGCCCATATTCCATTTGTAATTAAAGCCCAGCCCGCCCTTAGCAACAGATTGAGTCACCGCTGGAAAAGAAGTCGATTCTTCGGCAAAGGTCACGGCATAAGGGCATTCGCTGGCGAGAATTTCGCTCATTTCGCGCAAGAAGGCGATGGCCTCTAAGTTTTCCCGCCCACCCCATTCATTAGGAATCCATTCCCCTGCTGCCCGTGAATAATCGCGGTAGAGCATCGACGCCACTGCATCAACTCGCAGACCATCCAAGCCAAAGCGCTCGATCCAATACAGGGCATTGCCGATTAAATAATTTTTAACTTCATTGCGCCCGTAGTTATAAATCAGCGTTTTCCAGTCAAGATGAAACCCTTCCCGTGGATCGCTGTGTTCAAACAGGGGTGTACCGTCAAATTGCGCCAGGCCAAAGCTATCCCCAGGGAAATGGCCCGGTACCCAATCAAGCAAAACGCCTAGGCCTATTTCATGCGCGGCTTGCACAAAGGACTTAAAATCCGCTGCGCTGCCCAGTCTTGCCGTCGGCGCATAAAGCCCCAGTGGCTGATAGCCCCAGGAGCCATCAAAGGGGTACTCGCTGATAGGTAACAGCTCCAGATGTGTAAAACCCAGCTCTTTTACATAGGGAAGCAGTTGCGAAGCAAGCTCGTGCCAGTTTAAGCAGCGATAGCCGTCTTCCGGCACGCGCCGCCATGAGCTTAAATGCACTTCATAAATACTGATGGGCGCATTGCCCTGATTAGCCGCCCGCCTGCCTGCAAACTCTGGCACTTTTGGCGGGCATCCTGCTACTTTGGAGGCGGTGCCGGGGCGCAGCTCGGCGGCAAAGGCGTAGGGATCGGCTTTTAACTGACGACCGAGCGCCTGATCAAGAATCTCAAATTTATAGCAAGCGCCTTGTTCAACGCCGGGAATAAAAATTTCCCATACGCCGCATTCCCGCCGTAAACGCATGCCATGACGGCGGTCATCCCAAAAATTAAAATCTCCCAGCACCGCCACACGCTGCGCATTGGGGGCCCACACAGCAAACACCACACCACTGACACCCTCAATTTGCTGCGGGTGAGCGCCCAGTTTTTCGAAGGGGCGATGATGCTTACCTTCACTTAATAACCAAACATCCATCTCGCCAAGGATAGGGGCAAAGCGATAGGGATCTTCCAGCAAGACCTCCTGCTCTCCCCACTGCACGGCAAGGCGATAACTGAATACTTTTTTACGGCGGGGAATAGGGCCCGCAAACAGGCCTCGTTTATCAATCAGGCTGAGCGCCGTAAGACGGCTGCCTGTGGCGCTGTCAATCACCACACAGGCATGGGCACCGGGTAAAAAAGCCCTGACGCAAATCCTGCCGGCATTCTGATGCATGCCAAGTACGGCAAAGGGGTCGCCATAGCCAGCGCTGCAGATTGCTTCTGTCAGATCAGAATCGAGCCCGCTCATCATTGCCTGCTTTAGATCATGTTAATCGCACAATATCGCTTTCATCATAGTCATTGGCCCCAGTAAGCGCTCCCCTTCATGCTCAAAGTCGAGTAAAATGCTCAACTTTAGTACTTGGCTTTAGTCCATTATGCTTGCTCGTCTGCGTGAAAATATTTCAGTGGTCTTCGACCGCGACCCTGCCGCCCGCAATATTTTAGAAGTGGTCTGCTGTTATCCAGGGTTTCACGCACTGTCGCTGCATTTAGTGGCCAATGGCTTATGGCGGCGTGACTGTAAACTTTTAGCCCGCATGGTTTCGCACTTTTCACGCTTTATTACCGGCATCGAAATCCACCCAGGCGCCACGATTGGCCGCCGTGTGTTTATTGATCACGGCATGGGCATTGTGATTGGTGAAACCGCCGAAGTAGGCGACGACTGCACGCTTTATCACGGTGTAACGCTGGGCGGCACATCATGGAATAAAGGCAAGCGCCACCCTACTTTAGAGCGCGGCGTGATTGTGGGCGCAGGCGCAAAAATCCTTGGCCCGATTACCGTGCATGAGGGCGGCAAAGTCGGCTCAAATGCCGTGCTTGTAAAAGACGTCCCCGCCAACGCAACAGCCGTTGGCATTCCTGCCCGGATTATCGAAGAAGCAGATAAATCCAGAGCGGCCAAAGCCGAGCAAATGGGCTTTTCGGCCTATGGTATTTCTGCCGACATGAATGACCCCATCGTTAAAGCCATCCACGGCATGCTTGACCATTCAGTCACCACCGATAAGCGTATCGAAGCCATTCTGGCCAAACTCGAGCAGCTGGGCGTGAACTGTGAAGCAGAAAGAGCCGAAGGCGATCAGTTTGATCCTAGCTACCTCAACCGGATTGTGGATTGATTGACTAGGGTTGGGCGTAGTGAGTGGGGAATCGAAACAGATCACTACTCACTGCACCCGCAAATATGCCACGGACTCCTGCCCCACAGATCTCTGCTCCCCCTCATTAATACTTGACTAAATCACTCTGGTATTTTAGCATTGGCCTGTAATGAGAGGAAAATCATGCGACTGACGACCAAAGGCCGTTTTGCTGTAACGGCAATGCTAGACCTTGCACTGCGGGAATCCGCGGGGCCGGTGACGCTTTCCGGCATTAGCGAGCGCCAACATATTTCGCTCTCCTATTTAGAGCAACTGTTTGGCAAGCTGCGCCGTCGCGAGCTGGTAGACAGCGTACGCGGGCCTGGCGGTGGCTATTGCCTCGCCAAAGACGCCAGTCTGATTACCGTTGCCGATATTATTTTAGCGGTGGACGAGCCGCTGGACGCCACCCAATGTGGCGGCAAAGAAAACTGCCATGACGAAGGCCGCTGTATGACGCACGACCTTTGGGCAAGCTTGAACAACACGATCTTTGATTACCTCGCCTCAATCAGTCTGGCGCAGTTGATAGACAAACATCAGGCCAAGCAAAAACGCTGCAATGACAGCATTTTACTCGGCAGTATTAAGCCTTCTCGTATTGAATCCGGAGCATCCGCAAAATGAGCGCGACCAAACCTATCTATCTTGACTATTCAGCCACCACTCCCGTGGACCCGCGTGTTGCAGCCAAGATGATCCCCTGTTTAACCGAGCACTTCGGTAACCCCGCTTCACGCTCACACGCCTTTGGCTGGGAAGCGGAAGCCGCGGTAGAAGAAGCGCGTGAACAGGTTGCCGCGCTAGTGAATTGCGATCCAAAAGAAATCGTCTGGACCTCCGGAGCCACCGAATCCAACAACTTGGCCTTAAAAGGTGCTGCGCACTTTTATCAAGCCAAGGGTAAACATTTAATTACTGTAAAAACAGAACACAAAGCCATTCTGGACACCATGCGCGAGCTGGAACGTGAAGGCTTTGAAGTGACTTATTTAGATGTAAAAGACAACGGCTTGCTTGATCTGGATGTGCTGAAAGCAGCCATTCGCCCGGACACTGTTCTGATCTCGGTGATGTTTGTTAATAACGAAATCGGCGTGATCCAAGATATCCCGGCAATTGGCGAATTATGCCGCGAAAAAGGCATTATTTTCCATGTGGATGCCGCGCAAGCCACAGGCAAGGTAGTCATTGATCTGGCTGCGCTTAAAGTCGATTTAATGAGCTTTTCAGCGCACAAGACTTACGGCCCTAAGGGTATCGGCGCGTTGTATATCCGCCGCAAGCCGCGTATCCGCTTGGAAGCACAAATGCACGGTGGTGGTCATGAACGCGGTTTCCGCTCTGGCACACTGGCTACCCACCAAATTGTGGGCATGGGCGAAGCATTCCGTATCGCAAAAGAAGATATGGGCACCGAGCTGGAACGTATGCGTATGCTGCGTGACCGCCTGTGGGCCGGTTTATCTGACATCGAAGAAGTGCATCTAAACGGTGATATGGAGCAACGTGTTCCACATAATCTGAATGTGAGCTTTAACTATGTAGAAGGCGAATCGCTGGTCATGGCTCTGAAAGAGTTGGCCGTTTCCAGTGGCTCTGCGTGTACATCGGCCTCTTTAGAGCCATCTTATGTATTACGCGCCCTTGGCCGCTCAGATGAGCTGGCACATTCGTCGATCCGCTTTACCATCGGCCGCTTTAATACCGTAGAAGAGATCGACTTTGCGATTGCTTTAATTCGCAGCAAAATCGGCAAACTGCGTGAGCTGTCGCCACTTTGGGATATGTACAAAGAAGGCATCGATATTTCCACCATCGAATGGGCAGCCCACTAATCTGGCGCGCCTCGCCGTCCTGAGCTGCGTTGCAAAGTAGCTCGTTTACAAAAAGTAAACGTCGTGACTTTGCGCCTTGCCCAGAACGGCGATCCACACTAAATGCAGTCCTAATGATGATTATGTAACAGTACGTAGCTTGGGTTAGCGGGGCCGTCAGCCGTTTTTAGCTGACGATATCGCGTAACCCAACACACTCAGTTAACAAGATGTTGGGTTACGCACCTACGAACCACAGAAACAGTAAAGAGGCACACAAAATGGCATACAGCGAACAAGTTCTGGATCACTATGAAAACCCACGTAATGTTGGCGCGTTTGAAAAAGGCGACGACAGCGTAGGCACTGGCATGGTGGGCGCTCCGGCCTGTGGCGACGTAATGAAGCTACAAATCAAGGTGGGTGCAGATGGCATTATCGAAGATGCCAAGTTTAAAACCTATGGCTGTGGCTCGGCGATTGCGTCTTCTTCCTTGGTTACCGAATGGGTAAAAGGCAAGACACTCGATCAGGCTTTGAGCATTAAAAACACACAAATCGCGGAAGAATTAGCGCTGCCTCCGGTTAAAATCCACTGCTCTATCTTGGCAGAAGACGCCATTAAAGCCGCGGTAGCGGATTACAAAACCAAACACGGTTAATCTATTGTTTCAACTTACGGCGTAATGCGTCTGGATAACAGATGACGCAGTGTTATTGCGAGGCAAAAAAATGGCTCTTACATTAAGCGAAAGTGCAGCAACCCATATTTCCAACTTTCTGGCAAAGCGTGGTAAAGGTCTTGGCGTGCGTCTGGCCGTTAAAACCTCGGGTTGTTCCGGCATGGCGTATAAGCTTGAATTTGTCGATGTCGCCTCCGATACAGATTTAGCTTTTGAAAGCTTCGGGGTAAAAATTTTTACCGACAGCAAATCACTCGCTTACCTTGATGGCACCGAGCTGGACTTCACCAAAGAAGGCCTGAACGAAGGGTTTAAATTTAATAACCCCAACGTAAAAAACGAGTGCGGCTGCGGCGAAAGCTTTAACGTTTAGTACGCAAATGCAGCAAGCCTTTAAAACCATAAATCTTCACCACGGAGCTCACGGAGGAAAAACGAGAAAAACAAACTAGAGAACACCCACTCTAAAATGGATTTTTCTCCGTGTAACTCCGCTTCCTCCTTTTCCTCCGTGGTTTAAGATTTGGGTTTTAAAGCAGCATTTCATCCCCTTCCCCGCCAAAAAACGCCATGAACTTCGACTTTACGCAAAACCACTTCGCCCTCTTCGATTTGCCTGCAAGGTTTGCACTCGACCAGCGCAGCATTGACAGCAATTACCGCAGCTTACTTGCCACTTATCATCCCGATCGCTTTGCCAGCGAGAATGATGCTGTGCGCCGTATGAGCCTGCAGATTGCCACTCAAGTGAATGAAGCCTATCAAACGCTTAAATCCCCGATTGCCCGTGGCCGCTATTTACTCAAGCTGGCCGGCGTAGACACCGAGGAAGAAAGCAATACCGCCATGCCCATTGATTTTTTAATGAACCAAATGGAATGGCGTGAGGCGATTATTGATGCCAAAGCCACGCAAAATATTGAAAGCTTAGAAAATATTGGCAGAGAGCTGGCCGCTGAAACAAGCGCGCTGGAGCAACACCTTGCCAGCCTGCTGGACGAAACCCATGATTTAAGCGCGGCCAGCGTTGCCGTGCGTAAACTTCGCTTTATGGAAAAACTAGAGCAGGAAATTGGCGACGCCATCGAAACACTGCTGTTTTAATCGCACATTATCAGAGCGCTAAAACCCAAACCTTGAACCACGGAGAACCCAAAGGACACGGAGCTTCACAGAGAAAATCTTGGTATATACCCATGATTAATTCCCCTTGCGAAGAAAAATCCAAAATGATGCTTTGCTCTGCGGCCCTCTGTGCTCTCCTTTACTCGGTGGTTTAAGATTTGGGTTTTACCATGGGGCATTGACCTCTACTGACATGCACTCGCTCTATCTTACGGATGAAACATGGCCTTATTACAAATTTCTGAGCCGGGTCTATTTGCCGAGCCACATCAGCACCGCCTTGCAGTAGGCATTGATCTTGGTACGACTAACTCCTTGGTTGCCTCGGTAAAAAGCGGCAGCGCGGTCTGTTTGCCGGACGAGCAAGGCCGTACTTTGCTGGCCTCTGTGGTGAATTACGGCAAGGATGGTGAAACCCGCGTGGGCTGTGGTGCACTGGCACGCCAGAATGACGACCCGAGCAACACCATCAGCTCGGTCAAGCGTTTTATGGGTCGTGGCATCAATGATATTGCCGATTTAGCCACGCCTTACCGCTTTGTAGACGAGCCGGGCATGCTCAAAATATCGACAAGGGCGGGAGTAAAAAGCCCGGTTGAAGTCTCGGCAGATATCCTGCGCGCCCTTAAAACTCGCGCCGAGCAAAGCTTAGGTGGCGAGCTGGTTGGCGCGGTGATTACCGTCCCGGCCTATTTTGACGATGCGCAGCGCCAGGCCACCAAAGACGCGGCACAAATCGCCGGCCTGAATGTACTGCGCTTACTGAATGAGCCCACAGCGGCCGCTATTGCCTATGGCCTAGACAATGCAGCCGAAGGCACTTATGTTATTTACGATTTAGGTGGCGGCACATTTGATGTATCCATTCTAGAGCTGACCCGCGGCCTATTTGAAGTACGTGCCACCTCAGGCGATTCAAGGCTGGGCGGCGATGATTTTGATCACCGTATTTACTGCTGGATCTTGCAAGAAGCGGGGCTATCTGCACTGAATGCCCATGATGCCCGTGTGCTGCTGACCCGCGCCCGCGAAGCCAAAGAAGCGCTTTCTGACCACCCTACTACACGCATCACAGCCGTACTTAGTGAAGGCGTCGTGGTGGATGTGGCTCTAAGCACAGAAACACTGCACGAGATCACCCACACCCTCGTCAACAACACCATCACCCCTGTACGCAAAGCCTTACGCGATGCCAAGCTGCAAGTCAGTGATATCAAGGGCGTAGTGATGGTGGGCGGCGCTACCCGCATGCCGCAAGTGCGCCATGCTGTCGCTGAGTTTTTTAAGCAGGAACCACTTACCAATCTGGACCCAGATAAAGTGGTTGCCATTGGTGCGGCAATTCAGGCCAATGTACTGGCAGGCAATAAGGGTGAAGACGAATGGCTGCTGCTGGATGTAATTCCACTTTCCCTTGGGCTGGAAACCATGGGCAATCTGGTGGAAAAAATCATCCCCAGAAACAGCACCATTCCTACCGCTAGAGCGCAAGAATTCACCACCTTTAAAGATGGCCAAACCGCCATGGCCATCCATGTATTACAAGGCGAGCGCGAGCTGGTCAGCGATTGCCGCAGCCTAGCCCGCTTTGAGCTGCGCGGCATTCCGCCGATGGTGGCAGGCGCTGCGCGTATCCGTGTCACCTTTCAGGTGGATGCAGACGGATTATTATCTGTTGCAGCCAAAGAGCTGTCATCCGGCGTTGAAGCCAGCATTATGGTAAAGCCTTCTTACGGCTTATCTGACGATGAAATCGCCACCATGCTGACTGATTCCATGCAATACGCCAGCGTCGATGTGCAGGCCCGTAAGCTGGCAGAAGCACTGGTTGATGCCGAATCCATCCTCAATGCCAGCACGGCTGCGCTGGAGCAAGACGGCGATTTACTCACAGCAGAAGAACACGCAGTGATTAAAAACAGCTTGCAGCAGCTACTTAATAGCATGCAGGAAAAAGACGCCAATGCCATCCATGCTGCGACCGAAAAACTCAACGAAGCAACGGGTGACTTTGCGGCCAAACGGATGGATGCTGCGGTCAAACGTGGATTAGCAGGCCAGAATATTGCTGAGATGTAACACAAAATCCAGAACCTATGGATACCGAAGCCAAGAAGCCAGAGCACACAAAAAGTTCATAAAGTATGTATCCGACTTTCTTTTCTTCGTGTAACTCTATGAGCTCCGTGGTTCAAGATTTAGGTTTTTTACTCAGCTAAGTAGTCAAAAAATGCCAAGGATAAATCATGATTCAAATTGTAGTTCTGCCCCACCCCCAGCTTTGCCCCGAAGGCGCAGTGCTTGAAGCAGAAGCGGGAACGTCGGTTTGCGATGTGCTGCTTGCTAACGATATTGAAATCGAACACGCTTGCGAAAAATCCTGTGCCTGCACCACCTGCCATGTGATTATCCGTGAAGGCTTTAAATCACTAGCCCCTTCTGATGAGCTGGAAGACGATATGCTAGATAAGGCATGGGGCCTAGAATCCGAATCACGCCTGTCTTGCCAGTCCATTGTTACTGACACAGATTTAGTGGTCGAGATTCCAAAATACACAATCAACCATGCTCGCGAACATCATTAATTTACGGCTGATGCCCTGCACAGTGCAGATCGCAAACGGCTGAGGCATTTGATAAAAAACATCTAGTCCCGCAAGCGGGGAAGACAAACCAATAAGAAACAACTTTTTGTTTCTTATGAGACAAAAGGATTGAATCATGAAATGGACAGATTCCCGCGAGATTGCCATTCAACTGGCCGATAAATTCCCTGATCTAGACCCTAAAACCGTGCGTTTTACTGATTTAATGCAATGGGTTATGGAATTAGAGGGTTTTAATGATGACGCAAAACACTGCGGTGAAAAAATTTTGGAAGCCATCCAGCTGATGTGGATGGATGAAGTGGACTAAACCCCATTGCAACATAATGGCTGCAGAGACTGATACTGTAGCCATTTTTATGTATAACAAAAATAATCTATATAAAGTGCCGGTTTAAAGGCAATACCTTTGATATCTAAAGCATTTGCACCTCAGTTTTCACACCGAATAAAAGTTAATTTTAAATAAACATCCCGCTTGTATCATTGCATGCCTTCTCCTTGCTATTTATTCAGCTAAAATGACAAGGATATATACGGAGCTTTGCATGGCCACATCCCCCCGCTCTGGCGGACAGAAAGTCTCACGCCCACCCTCTGCCCCCCGGTTCGTATTTGAATCCAGGGCTGCACTGGATCGAATTTTATCGAAAGCTGAAAGCTATGCCGGCGTATTCCCTGCCCATATTGGCACCATTGTGGATCACCTAGGCCGTGCTTGCGATCTGAACCGTAATGTTGTGATTGGCATGATTATGCTGCGTCAGGACGGCACTTACGCTATCCGGCACGCCATTAATGTGGCCTGCGTGGTAGAGCTTGCCTTGCGCGATTTAGGCCGCTCGCCTACAGAGCGGCGATCTGTTGTTGCTGCAGCCTTAACCATGAATATTGGCATGTATGCCATACAGGAAAAACTATCCACCCAATCCGGCCCGCTGAGCGAAGAGCAAAGACTGCTGATGCAGGTTCACCCGGTGGAAGGCAGAGATACACTACGCAGACTGGGTGTAACCGATCCGCTCTGGCTAGATTATGTTTTACAACACCATGAAATCCCTGATGGCAGTGGCTACCCTCAGCAATTGTCTGGCGATGCCATTCACTTTGAAGCGCGTCTGATCGGCATTGCCGACCGCTATTGCGCCATGCTGACCCGCAATGCATGGCGGCGTGGGCAACTGTCTGATCTGGCTTTGCTCACCTCACTTACCGGCTCTGCCAATAGCATTGATGTCAAACTGGGCCGCCTGTTTACTCAAACGATGGGGCTTTATCCCCCTGGCGCAGTAGTGCAGCTGCTCAATGGCGAAGTGGGCATTGTCAAACGCCCTGGCGTGAGCGAGCAAACCCCAATTGTTGCCGCCATTTTTAATAAACAATGGCAGCCCTTAGTCGATATTGTTGAAAGAGACAGCGAAGATATCGATTTCAGCATTATTGGTGTCATCGAAAGCCAGCGCATTGCCGGCCTCGTACCCATGGAAGACGTCTGGGGGAGCGATGCAGCCGGAGCCTGAGTACTTACACAAATCCTGCTGCTGTTTTCTTCGTACCGGCCCCACCACAGTTAAAATATATACACCACCAATTAACACACATCAATAATCCGACACAAAGCGTATTGCACGCCATTAAAAAAGAGCACACAATCCACACAACGTGTAGATAAGGTGCCAATATGCAATCCGCTCAACAAACAATCCTTCGCGATGCCATGCGTCTGCTCAACCTCACCCGTGATGCGCTTACCGAGCGCCTCGGTGTAAGCCGCCGCGCTTTAGACAGCTGGCTACTGCCTGATCATTCAAATGAACACCGCAGTATGCCCACCATTGTTGAGCGCTTTCTGGCTGAAATTCTCAGCCAGAATACAAAAGTTGCGCCTGCACACCATGTCAGTACGGCAAACTGGGCACCCCACCTGCTGTCTGTTGAGCAATTTTCCCGGGAATCCGTAGAAGATCTGTTTCGCATTGCAGATATCATGCAACCCGTTGCCCGCAGGCAAAAAACCTGCCGCGTGCTTGAAGGGGCTGTGCTTGCCAATCTATTTTTTGAAGCCAGCACCCGCACTCGCATCAGCTTTGGCGCAGCATTCTGCAGGCTGGGCGGCTCGGTTTGCGATACTACCGGCTTTACTTTTTCATCGATGGCCAAGGGCGAATCCATTTATGACACCAGCCGTGTAGTCAGTGGTTACGCCGATGTGATTGTAGTGCGCCACCCCGAGCAAGGTGCGGTGGCCGAGTTTGCAGAGGCCAGCAATATTCCCATCATCAACGGTGGCGATGGCCCCGGCGAGCACCCCACCCAAGCCCTGCTTGATCTCTACACCATGGAGCGCGAGTTTTCACGCCTCAATAAATTGATTGATGGCAGCCACATTGCCCTAGTGGGCGATTTAAAACATGGCCGGGCAGCCCATTCATTAGCAAAATTACTGGGCCTTTATCAGGGGCTGAAAATAACGCTACTCGCCCCAACCGGGCTGGAAATGCCTGCCAGCATTCTGGATGCGGCCAGCCGCAATGGCAATGTTATTGAGTGCACCGACAATCTGGCCAGCGGGCTTGCCGGAGCCGATGTGATTTACGCAACCCGCGTGCAAAAAGAGCGGATGCAGGGCGAAGTCATGGAAGGCTATGGTGAAAACTTCCAGATTAATCTGCGGGCAGTCGATACCTTTTGCAAACCCGATGTGATCGTGATGCACCCGCTCCCCAGAGACAGCCGCCCTGGCGCAAATGACTTATCTACCGATTTAAACCATGACCCAAGGCTGGCTATTTTCCGCCAGACAGATAATGGCGTACCGGTACGCATGGCGGTTTTTGCCAAGCTGCTGGGCGTAGACCAGCAAATACAACACAGCCTACGTGATATCAGCTGGGTACACCCACAAAAATTAGGCCCTAATGACGCGTCATTTGACGAGCTATAAGCCTGATTTTTGCCAGCCTTTAATCCCTTAAACAGGCTGGCAAGATACTGTAATATCCGGGTGGGCACTTTTTAGTGCCCACGCATCCCTTGCAGCCATGCGTAAAAAAACCTGATATGTCACTCACACGTAAGGATACCCCATGCTTTTTGCCGACGTACTTGCCAGCTTGCCCCTTATTGATCACTTGTCCGCACTTGAGCTGCTTGATGGCGAAACGCTGGTGGCACGCATTGAAAACAAGCCCGGCCAGGCAGGCAGCGTACGGGTTTATCACGCGCTTTATCAGGAGTTTGGCGCAATCAACGCCGTAGCGGCCGCAAAAGGCCTGCGCCTGTATGCAGAGCACAGCAGCGATGCCCAAGCATTTCCCGGTAAACACCCTAATATTGATCGTTTAATCGCGCTTGCCGAAAACGGCAAACCCCTCGCCGTTAAATTGATTAACGCTAAAGTTTGACCAAAGCAATCGATAAAGCTACATTCCAAGCTGATTCCAAAGAAAAAAGCTCATGCGCTACTCCTTTTTAATAGGCTTGTTTTTTTGCAGCTTTGCCTTTGCAGGTGCGCAAAAAGAAGAACAGCTGTCCTCCAATGTCCAAACCGCAATGCAAAGATCGATTAATGACGGGCAATCGCCTAGACTCGTCTTTGCTAATCCTGCAGAAGGCGAAGCCTGGCTGGCGGCGATGTCTGCCCGCCTCGCCAAACGCATCCCGGATGAATTTATCCGCCGTACACTGCTCACCGCCATTCATTACGAAGCCAGCCGTGCAGGGCTAGACCCGCAGCTCGTCTTAGGCCTCGTGCATGTAGAAAGTGGTTTTAACCGCTATGCATTATCAGTGGTCGGTGCAAGGGGCTTAATGCAGGTCATGCCTTTCTGGCAAAGATCAATCGGCAGCAGCGGGCACAATTTATTCGATATGAATACTAATTTGCGCTATGGCTGCACGATTTTGCGCCACTATTTAGATATGGAAAACGGCGATTATTTCAGGGCACTGGGCCGCTATAACGGCAGCCTTGGCCGTGCCGAATATCCAAATTTAGTATATGGCGCCTGGAAAAATTACTACGCCTATACGGATACGGGCACTAAGCTAGCTGAAAAATAAAAAAAGGGCCTGGGTGATTCCCAGCCCTTTTTACTGCTTAATGAAAATAAGGATGGCCTGGCAGCTGATCCATTTGCACTAGGCGAATAAAGCCCATATCCATCTGCACCCAGCCGTATTCCATCCATGCGCTCAGCTGTTTATTCACACTTTCACGGCTTGAGCCCACCATATTGGCCAGCTCCTGCTGAGTCAGCTTTAAATCAATCAGCACACCATTTTCATCATTTATCCCATGCTGATTTGCCAGCTGCTTCAACGTTTTTCCCAGCCGCTGAGGTAAATTCAAAAACAGAGTGTCTTGTAAAAAATCATCCACATTACGTAAGCGCTGGCAAAGCGCAGCAATCATTTGGTGCATCACCTTGGGATGGCGCTCTAAATGCTGCATCACAACATCACGGCGCAACACCAAAAGCTCACACGGCTCTAAGGTTTCTACCGTTGCGGTTCGCAAGCCACCATCGAGCATGGCAATCTCACCAAACATTTCTCCGGCTTCCAGAATACAAATGGTGGCCTCTTTGCCTTCATCGCTGCTGCGCACCACCTTTAAACGGCCATGCAAAACAGCAAACATCTCATCACCTACTGAGCCCTGTACCACCACCATTTGCTTGGCACGTAAGCTGCGCAATTCAGTCTGGGTAGCCAGTTCAGTCAATTCTGCGTAGCTTAAATCACAAAATAAACTGCTTCCTGACAATAACTTCGCTTTATCCATTCAAAATTCCCCAGAGATTATTTAATTGATTCATCAGATCGCGAGACTTGCAATCACAGGCGTGTGATCGGATGGGCGCTCATTTTTTCTAGGCTCACGGTCAATCACGCAAGCACTGCATAAAGGCACTAGTTTTTCTGACAATAAAATATGATCAATTCGCATGCCGGCATTTTTTCTAAAACCAAAACCGCGATAATCCCACCATGAAAAAGATTTTTCCGGCTGATCAAATAAGCGATATGAATCTGTTAAACCTAAATCCAGCAAGGCCTGAAAAGCGGCACGCTCAGGCTCTGACACCAAAACCTGCCCCACCCATTTAGCCGGATCATGCACATCAATATCCAGCGGAGCAATATTATAATCCCCTAGCAAAGCTAATTTTTCATGGCTGGCCATTTCAGTTTTCAGCCATTGAGTCAACGCCTCTAGCCATGCTAATTTATACGGATACTTTTCTGAATCCAGTGATTGCCCATTAGGAATATAGGCGCAAACAAGGCGTACTCCTTTTACTGTTGCGGCAATAAGGCGAACCTGATGATCATCAAAGCCGGGGATATTCACGACCACATCACTTAAAGCTTCCCGCGCAATAATCGCCACGCCGTTATATGTTTTTTGCCCAGCAAACACCACATGAAAACCCGCAGCTTCGATCTCTGCCCTTGGAAAATTAACGTCTTCCATTTTGGTTTCCTGCAGGCAAAGTGCCGTGACGTCCGGATTGGCGGCCAGCCATTCCAGCACCTGAGGCAAGCGCACTTTAAGGCTATTCACATTCCACGTAACAATTTGCATAATCCGCTCTATTCCCTGATTCAATCAATTTATGCCGCCATTTTAACTAAACAATCCGTCTTCTTTAACTTTATTCGTGCACATCGCCAAAATAGCCACATAAAACCCAAGCATTTTAAAGACAGAAGGCCAATTAATGCCTTGCTTACAAAAAAACAATGCAAGTATTGCATTTTTAACAAAAAAACCACACACCGTCATTCAAATATTTGCGGCCCTGCACAGGATAAAAAAGCTGTTTTATGATTTCGTAAACACCCGCGTTTACCAAGAAATAGATTAATTATATTTAAGCCATGTACTTTTAATGCCACGGGTATATCAGATTAATCGAATATACAGGTCAAAGAAATTAAACTGATTAAATACGGCCAGCTTATTCAACAAAAAGCCACCGCTTTGGGTGGCTTCAGATATGCAAAGTGATCTCAGTTATTTATGAGACAGATCGGTAGCCTGAAAAACAGCCAGGAACTGATGCTGGCCCACATGAAATTTGCACAGAACTGGATCTTCCAGCTCCTCGGAGCTACCAGGAAAACCCTCAACCGTATAAGCCGTCTTGATGGTTCTGCCTTTATCTGCGGCATGAAAGACTCTTTCCCCAATATTAAATGATTCCATCTCACAAATTCCTTTCAGTACTGTTTCAGGAGTGATCAGCTCATTCCCAATATAGCTTTCAGGATAGCTGCATCCACTTGACTGAGCGCAAAGAAACCTTTGATACCGCCCGCAGTGTATGTTGCATACAGAAACAGCTGGCAGCGGCAAAAGCCAATAACAGAAAAGCGGGCCTCACTGCAGCCCAATCTCATTCAACTATTCCAGCAAAAAGCCCCGCGTGGGTCAGCACATAAAATGCGGCAAGTGGCAAAGCCCGATTTAATCCAGCCAGCCGTTTGCAATGCCATAGTCATTTTAAATAAGACGAAACAATAAAATGGGGAGGGATTAAATCATTTTCTCTATAAAATAAACCATAAATAACAACGTGCCACTCTGGCAAAAAATAAACCGCAACACGCTAAACCATACCATGCTGCGCCAAAGCCCACTGGACATGCTCCCGGACAAGCTCACTCGGGTCATCTGCTCTAGCCGCCAGTGCAGCAATCACCCCGGCAGACTTCGGTGCATTACCAAGGCCCACTGCCATATTTCTAAGCCACTGCTCGTAGCCAATGCGGTAAATGGCACTGCCAGCCATTTTTTGCTTGAAATCGGCCTCAGACCAAGCAAACAACTCAACCAGCGTGACATCATCAAGGCCATGCCGTACATGAAAATCGGCTTCATTCGTATCCACCGCAAAGCGGTTCCACGGGCAGACCATTTGGCAATCGTCGCAGCCATACACGCGATTGCCGAGCATAGGACGAAACTCCAGCGGAATACTGCCTTTTAGCTCAATGGTTAAATAAGAAATACAGCGCCGTGCGTCCACTTTATACGGCGCAACAATGGCACCGGTTGGGCAAACCGTAATGCAGCGGGTGCAGCGCCCGCAGTGTTCTTCTTGCTGCGGCGGATCGGGCGGCAGCGGCAAATCGGTAAATAACTCGCCAATAAAAAAGTAAGAGCCATATTCGCGATTAATCAGCAAAGTATGTTTGCCCCGCCACCCCTGTCCTGCCTGCTGAGCGATTTCCACCTCAAGCACCGGAGCCGAATCCACAAATACCCGATGGCCGAAAGGGCCAATTTCAGCCGCCAAACGATCTGCTAATTGCTGCAAACGGCCCTTTAATACCTTGTGATAATCACGCCCCAAGGCATAACGGGAAAGATAGGCCTTGCTACCGTTCGCCAGAATTTCTTCTGAATTTGCGGCGGCAGGCGGCAAATAAGGCAGGAAAACCGAAATAAGTGAAATAGTGCCGGGGTGTAATTCTGCAGGTCTGGCACGTTTCATGCCGTGCCTTGCCATATAATCCATATCGCCGTGAAAGCCTGCGTCCAGCCATTCTTGCAAACCAGCTTCTGCGTGGCTTAAATCGATGCCGGTAATCCCAGCCCGAGCAAAACCTAATTCTTGCGCCCAGCCTTTAATTTGCTGAGCGAGTTTTTGATAATCTAATTGCTGTAAAGACGTTGTCATAATGATACCGAAGTCACCTACCCAATGAGCCTATGTTTACTTATAACGTGCGCCAACTCATTTAAATTTGCTAAGCAAATTTTTAATAATCTAATGAAGGTAGAGACGTATGCATAGCCGCGATGATACCGGCTTCATCCGTTTTTTGCCTGCTAGGCCCCAATTCACCGTATGAGCGTTAAGCCAATGGATGTCATAGCCCATGCCACACAATACTGATTTCAAATGTTTTTTAGCCGATGAGGATGCCACGCTGGCACTAGGCGCACGCTTATCGCAAAGCGTAGCGGCAGGCATGGTGATTTTCTTAGAAGGTAATCTGGGAGCAGGTAAAACCACACTCAGCCGGGGCCTGCTTCGCGGGCTGGGTTTTGCAGGACGTGTAAAAAGCCCTACCTATACGCTGGTTGAACCTTATACTGTTTCTAACTTATACTTATATCACTTTGATTTGTATAGATTTAATGATGCCAGCGAATGGGAAGATGCAGGTTTTAGAGACTACTTCAACCCCGAATCCATTTGCCTGATTGAATGGGCAGATAAGGCTGAAGGTCTTTTACCCACCCCTGACTGGATCATTACTTTAACGCCCGAAGCTTTGTCCGAAAGCCGCATGGCCCATATCCAAGCATTTAGTGAGCAAGGCCAAACATGCCTCAATCGACTTCAACAGGTTTAGTAAACCTGCCCCAGCTGGCACGCCGCGATATTCTGCGGGGAGCAAGCGCCAGCCTGCTGCTGGCCGTTACCCCCTTTGGCTTTGCTGCGCCCGCTGCCAGCGTAGTGGCCGTGCGTGTCTGGCCTGCTCAAGCCTATACCCGCGTCACTATCGAATCCACCGTTCCCCTCACCTTTAAGCAATTCTCGCTCAAAGATCCGGAACGGCTGGTGGTCGACTTGGAGGGCATTGATATCAACAATGAATTACAAAGCCTAGCCAGCAAAGTAGGCGGTGATGACCCCTATATCCAGCAGCTGCGCGCTGCGCGCAATAAGCCCGGCACCGTGCGCCTGGTGCTGGATTTAAAAACCGAAATCAAACCACAGATTTTTACACTCAACCCCGTTGGCGAGTACAAGCATCGCTTAGTGATTGATCTCTACCCTGCATCGCAAAATGACCCGCTTCTGGCATTTTTGGACGATCAAACCAGCGATATCAAGCCCGCCCCGCCCGCCCCCGCTACCAAAACAAAGGTAGAAGAAGACGGCACAGTTGATCGCAGCAAAATGAAAGTCGACCGGCTGATTACCATCGTGCTCGACCCTGGCCACGGCGGCGAAGACCCCGGTGCGGTAGGCCCCGAAGGCAATCATGAAAAAACCGTGGTACTGGCGATTGCCAAAAAACTGAAAGCCCTGCTGGAAAACGAGCCGAATATGCGGGTTGTGCTCACGCGTGATGGTGACTTTTTTGTGCCGCTTGGCATGCGCGTTAAAAAAGCCCGCGCAGTGCAGGCCGATTTATTTGTTTCCATCCATGCCGATGCCTTTACCCGGCCAGACGCCAATGGCTCGTCAGTCTTTATGCTGTCTGAAAAAGGCGCATCCAGCACTGCCGCTCGCTGGCTGGCACAAACGCAAAACGATGCCGATTTGATTGGCGGGGTAAAAATCGACGTGAAAGACAAAGCGCTGGCACACACGCTGATGGATTTAACCCAAACCGCCACCAATAACGACAGCATGAAGCTTGCCAAATCCATGCTGGGCGAAATCGGTAATATCAACCGCCTGCACAAACAAGGCATCGAGCAAGCGGGCTTCGCCGTACTCAAAGCCCCCGACATCCCATCGATTCTGGTTGAAACCGCCTTTATCTCTAACCCGCAGGAAGAGCAAAAGCTCATCGACGAAGCCTACCAGCACAAAATGGCCGGCGCCCTGCACAAAGGCATCAAACGCTACTTCGCCAAAAATCCACCACTGGCGAAAACAAGGATGGCGCAGAGCTGAGTTTTATGGGGTGTAAACCCTAGCAAGAACTTAGAGCAGGGCTGTAAATACTTCCGCAGCCCTGCATTATCAGATGTCTCAGGCAAGCATAATGAAAAAATATTTATTATTAATAATATTGCTACTAGCGAAAACATCGCTTAGTGGTCAACCAGAACAAACAGCACCTCACTTCTTCTCTTCAAAATCAGAATCAATGGAACCCACCATCCCAAAGGGTAGCTTAATTTATAAAGAGATTTACCCAGAAAACACCAGTCCAAAAAGAGGTGATATTGTAATATTCTTCCCACCCAACCAACCCCGTTCTTTATATATAAAAAGAATAATTGGCCTCCCAAATGAAACAATCTATATAGTTAATGGCAACGCAAAGATAAACGAAACTTTAATTCAAGAAGATTACATATTAAAAAGATCAAAAGAGTATATCTCCTCAATAATCAGCAACCCTTACACGTCTGAGTTTCATGACAAAGAATCAATCACACTAAGCAGCAATCAGTATTACTTACTTGGAGATAATCGTTTTCAAAGCGTAGACTCCAGACATTTTGGACCAATAACAAGTGAAAATATAGTTGCCAAAGCGACCTTGTGGAGTGATATTGTAAAAAACAAAGATAAACTTCATTCAATACTATCAGTCATGACCAGCATTGCTGAGAAAAAATTTCCATTTAAAATGAATGATAACTTTCAAGCGCAATCAATTTACTTAGATGATTCAGACACTATTGTTACCAAGCTATTCTTGACACTAGATTCAGATCAACAATTGTCTGCAAACACAAAAAAGACGATTAAAGAACAAATTCTAAATATTTTTTGCACCGTATCAGAATTCAGGCAATTTACCGGAGTCACATCCCGGTACATATTGGATTACACCAACGCACCTGCACCAATTGTTATAGAATTTTCTGCAAATGAATGTACCAAAAATAAACAAAAATCAAATAAAACAGGGGCAGACCACAGGTAACATGGTCACATATTTACCTCTTGCGGCCAGGTTTTTTCGTTTTGAATCAAAACAAAAAACCTAGCCTAATTTTTTTATAAATCATCTATTCATAATAAATTTCAGCCAAAATTCAGAGACATCTTATATGCAGCATTTACCAACATCCCAAAGCCATAAAATAGGAATTTTCCTTTCAGCTTTTCTTTTAGCAATGCTAATGATATATTGGCCTGATATTTTTCTGTATGCAAAAGTTGTTAAAAACCCTAGTTGGGTTTACAGTTTTGACCCTATGCTAATAATATTCCTTACTCTTATTCCTGCTTTAGCGACTGCAGATAACTGGCGTCAGGGAATCAATAATATTGTTCTACTGTCTATGCTGATTACCTTAATACCTATCACGATCTATGTATCAAGATATGGACCTCCAGATCAGTATTTATTTAAAAATCTACTATTTCAATATGTATGGATATTTCTGACAAGTTTTTTAATCCCAATTTCATCAGGAATTATTGTGCGACTTGCATTTGACAATTTAATATCAAAAGTAAAATAAATAAACAGAAAAACAGAGCTCAGTTCATAGATTTATACTCTGCCATTACTTTGAAAACTAACAAACCAATTCCAACTCAACATCACCATCGTCCGCGTAACCCACCTCACAAAAACCCATCCGTTGATAAAGACGTGAGGCAATTTGGTTTGAGGGTTTATGCATGGTGATTACCCGGCGGGCACCCGCCAATTTCATTTCTGCCAAAGCAAGGCGAATGGCTAGCGCGCCATAGCCCTTTCCCTGGTATTCAGCGCCAAGCATAAAACGAAATAGCCAATATAAGCCTGGATCTGGCAAATCAACGTCGGGGCAATACATCAAAAAACCAATTACCTGATCAGCCATGCAAATCGCACGCGGCTGATAATGCGGTTCGAATTTTGATTCGGCAATTGAATAGATATTAGTATTAGGCGCCAAAAGATTGGCTTGCTCAGGCAGAAGCTCTAGTTTTGCACATGCCACCCAATTTTCTTGAGAAACAGGCTTCAGCATAATAGATAAGTCTGGAGATTGATCAGGGTTAATTTTCAAATTGCCCTCTTAGAATAATGGGTGATTAAGCATTAAAATATGGCGGCACCCTAACCCTGTCAGCTCAGGGGACTGTAACGCAGGAGCGGCTTTAGCCGCGAAAGCCCTATATATAAAAGCATTCGCGGCTAAAGCCGCTCCTACACAAAACGTCGCATCCTCTGATTTTGTATAGCGCGTACAAGTCGTTTTACTTGCTCACGCCTCTCTGAATTAACACCTATAGAATTAACTCATTTCTTTTGCCAAAGCATAGGCCCGCTGCACCGCTGGCCGCGCTGATATCGTATTAAACCAGCGCTTTAAAGCGGGGAAATCATCCAGGTTTTGCCCTTGCTGGGCATGGGGAACAATCCACGGGTAGCAGGCTATATCGGCGATGGAATAATCACCCGCAATAAATTCTTTATCGGCCAGATGTTTATTAAGCACCGAATACAGCCTTGTGGTTTCGGTGATATAGCGATTAATTGCATAAGGGATTTTTTCAGGGGCGTAGAGCGAGAAATGATGGTTCTGCCCTGCCATCGGGCCTAAGCCACCCATTTGCCAGAATAGCCACTGCTGCATGACTTGCTTAGCGCGAAAATCTGCAGGCATAAATTGGCCGGTTTTCTCTGCTAAATAAAGCAGAATTGCACCCGATTCAAATAGCGCAATTTCTTCGCCACCATCAGCCGGATCATGATCCACAATCGCAGGAATACGGTTATTAGGCGCGATGCGTAAAAAATCAGGCGCAAATTGCTCGCCCTTGCCGATATTGATCGGGTGAACGCGATAATCCAAACCCGCTTCTTCCAGAAATATCCGCACTTTATGGCCGTTAGGCGTCATCCAATAATAGAGATCAAGCATTATTTATCCAGAGGCAAGCGTTTAGATGATGGTTAGTCTTATCGTGATAAGTACTGCAGCTGAAGGCGCTCCAGCGAGCAACATCCGCTCACACTTATTTTGCCAAAGCCCTTAATTGCGTCACGCTTTTACCTGCATGTCCCCAGTTATCGGTATCCACTTCATCGATAATCACAAAAGTTGTGGCCGGGTCTTTATTTAAAACGCGCACCAACACATCGGTCACGCCTGCAATCACTTCAGCTTTTTGTTCAGCCGTCGCGCCATCGCGTGTAATTTGAATATTAACAACAGGCATAGTGATTCCTTTATAAACGAGAGGGGTATAAACCAGATCAGGGCATCCGGCAAAATTGCAACGCCCATGCAAACTAACAGCTGCCCATATCAATCATTCAGGCCATCAATCTACCAGCCCCGCCTTGCCTGTAATCATGCCAAAGGCTTACAAGGAATACACAGGTATAATCGGCGCTCACTCTATTGCCCGCCTGCTCCTATGCCTCGTATTCAGCAACTGCCCGATCATCTGATTAACCAAATTGCCGCAGGCGAGGTGGTTGAGCGCCCCGCTTCTGCTTTAAAAGAATTACTGGAAAACAGCCTCGATGCGGGCAGCCAGAATCTCAGCATTGAGCTATTAGCAGGCGGCACCAAGCTAATTAAAGTGATCGACGATGGCTGCGGCATTGCCAAAGACGAGCTACCCTTGGCCCTGCATCGCCACGCCACCAGTAAAATCCGTGATTTGGATGATTTACAAAAAGTCGCTACGCTGGGTTTTCGGGGCGAGGGGCTGGCGAGTATTGCTTCTATCTCTAGGCTAACTCTCAGCAGCCGCGAGCAAGGTTCAGATTACGCATGGCGGGTGGATGCCGATAATGGCCATGTCAGCGAGCCAGAGCCTACTTCGCTCAGCCAGGGCAGTACCATCGAGATACACGAGCTTTACTACCAAGTGCCTGCGCGCCGTAAGTTTTTAAAATCAGAATCTACAGAATTTGCCCATTGTAGCGATATGGTGCAACGCCTTGCGCTCGCCAACCCCGGCGTGCAGTTCACACTCACCCATAATGGCCGTGCCCAGTTACGCTTGTTAGCGGGCGATTTGGCCAAACGTGCGGCGGCGATTTTAGGTGATGAGTTTGTAGCGTCTGGCGTGCAGGTTGATGAAGGTTTCGGTGGTTTAAGACTATGGGGTATTACCGGCTCGCCCACGCTGGGAAAATCCAGCCGCGATGCCCAGTATTTCTTTGTAAATGGCCGCTTTGTACGGGATAAAGTGGTGCAGCACGCCCTGCGTGAAGCCTACCGCGATGTATTGCACCACGATAAACACGCGGCCTATTGCTTGTTTTTAGAGCTCGATCCTGAAGGCGTGGATGTGAACGTTCATCCTACCAAAATCGAAGTGCGCTTTAGGGAATCGCAAGCCATTTACCGCTTTATGCTCACCAGCCTGAAAAAAGCGCTGGCTGGCACACGCGCTGGCACCGTGCCTGCGGGCATTGACCCGGAAACCGGCGAAATCGCCGCGCCAGACTCTAGCGTCATGGCCCCTGCCCCGGTCATGACGCCCAAGAATTACGCTGAAATGGCCTATAAGCAAGGCAACTTCCAAGCGCAGCCGCGTGTGCAAGCGCCGATGGCCTTTTACGACACGATGTTTGCAGATTTAAAACGGGCACCGGGGGAAGCAAGCCCAAGTGATTCAAGCCGCTGGACACCCGAATCCACGCCTTTATTCAGTAACGACACTCAAGAACGTAAATTCGCCCCCGCCGTTCCAGCCGGTGCACTCATGCCCGCGGCTGCAATCTCCCCTGCCACCGCGCCTTCCCGCGCCAGCGATTCGGAAACCGTGCCACCGCTGGGCTTTGCCCTCGGCCAGCTACACGGCATTTATATCCTTGCGCAAAATGCCGAAGGGCTGATCGTAGTGGATATGCATGCTGCGCACGAGCGGGTGGTGTACGAGCAGCTTAAAAACGCGCTCGATCTGCATCAAATGCCCACCCAACCGTTGTTGATCCCGCATGTTTTTGCGGCCGATAAACACGATGTAGCGACGGTTGAAGATCACGCTGAAACGCTGGCGGCAATTGGTTTCGAGATCTCGGTGCAATCCCCTACACAGCTGGCCATCCGCTCCCTGCCCATGCTGCTGAAAGACGCTAATCCGATTGAGCTGGCGCAAGCGGTGCTCAAAGATATCCGCATGGTGGGTGCGAGTGAAGTGCTGGCAGGCAGACAAAACGAGCTACTCGCCACCATGGCCTGCCACGGCTCGGTACGCGCCAATCGCAGCCTCACCATCACCGAAATGAACGCGCTTTTACGTCAGATGGAAGCCACCGAACGCAGCGGCCAATGCAATCACGGCCGCCCCACCTGGTTCCGAATGACGCTAAATGAATTAGATAAAATGTTTATGCGCGGGCAGTAGACTGGCGCAGTGCCCTCGTGGGGCTAAGGCATTTTTATGCTTCTCGCGAGGGAAAAATAAAACGCCCGCCTAATAAAAAGACTTTTCGTAGGAGCGGCTTTAGCCGCGAATATATTCAGATAAGCCATGCTTTCGCGGCTAAGGCCGCGCTGCACGAAACACCCATGGTGGCTTGCACCGCCCTGCAACTTCTCCCCAATGAGCCCCTATGCCCAGCAGCGCCTTAATTGTTAAACTCTTTGCCGCCCCATTACTGATCGGCGCGGCGAGTATGGCCGGTCGACGCTGGGGGCCGCAGCTTGCGGGTTTACTGGGCGGCTTACCGCTGGTGGCCATCCCGATTGTGCTGGCGCTATGGCTGGAATACGGGCCTGAATATGCGATCAAAGTAGCGGGGGCCGCATCGGCGGGGCTTTGGGCCAATGTGGTGTATATGCTGGTACTGGCCCATGCCAGCCGCTATTTTTCATGGCTGGGCACTATTGTTTGCGGCTGGGCGGCTTATTTACTCACGGCCTTGGTTTTAGTCTGGAGCGGCCTTGCAATGTCGCCTATTGCCAGTGTTGGCGTGCTGGCGGGTCTATGGATTGCGATTTACTTTATCCCTCGCCCCGAGGCAATCAATCGCTCTTCTCTCCCCAAAATCGAGCTGTATGCCCGCATGGTAGCGGCGCTGTTGCTGGTATTGGCGCTTTCCAGCCTTTCTCTACTCTTAGGCAGCACCATGACGGGTGTATTAGCAGGGTTTCCCGTCGCCGCCACAGTGATTCCGGCATTTACGCTAGCCAATACGGGCCGCAATGCGCTATTGCTGCAATTACGCGGATTTTTAATGGGGCTAACCGGGTTTAGCATGTTCTTTTTGGTATGGACACCACTGGCAAGCCATATCGGCCTGCTGGCCTTTTTTCCCGCTTTAATTGCCGCGCTGGCTACCGGAATGCTGGTCAAATTTTTAAGCCATCGTTTTCATTGACAAGTTTTGCAGGAAAACACTATGCCACTCACCCCAAAACAAGAAGAACAACTTTGTGAGCTGCTGTCTGCATTCGAACAGCAAATGCTTGCTAACATTGATAGTACGGTCATAAGCAGTTGTGCTGCGATTAATAACGCAGCGCTGCTGGCTGGTCTGCAAATAAGCACAGAGCACATCATTGATCCACAATACCTGTACGCGATATTACATCAACATTGCTTTGCCCAATTGCATCAGGGCGATGCCCAAATCGCACATGCAATTGCAGACAATCAAAACAGCTTAGTGATCCAACTGGCAGAAAAATAATCTGTTTAAGATGCAGAGTTTTATATAGGGTGTGCATGTTGTTTTTCTTGCGCACCGCTGTAGGTGAGCAAGGACTGCGTCGTTGTATACCCTATAAAAGCCTAACGCCTAAATTGCTTTTCTCTGCGAAACGCCGTGTCCTCCGTGTTTTAAGATTTGGGTTTACTCAAACCCATCATTTTCAATTTTTATAAAGTTAGATCGCCATGCCGAATTCCTCCCCCGCTATTTTCTTAATGGGCCCTACCGCCAGTGGTAAAACCGCCAGTGCGATTCATTTGCTGGAAAGCGGCTTGCCGGTAGAGTTAATTTCGGTTGATTCGGCGCTGGTGTTTAAAGATATGGATATTGGCAGCGCCAAACCAAGCGCGGCTGAATTGGCCCGTGCACCGCATCATTTGATCGACATTATCTCACCCGAAGAAGCCTATTCTGCCGCGCAATTTCGCCGTGATGCCCTGGCTTTAATGGCGGATATCACCTCGCGCGGCAAAGTGCCGGTGCTGGTGGGCGGCACCATGCTGTATTACAACACCTTGCAGCATGGCATTCATGAATTACCGCAAGCGGATGCCGCGCTGCGGGTACAAATCCATGAAGAAGCTGCGCTGATCGGCTGGCCCGCCATGCACGCTAAGCTGGCGGCCATCGACCCAATCACCGCAGAGCGACTTAAACCCACCGACGCCCAGCGCATCGAGCGTGCTTTAGAAGTCTGCCAGCTTACTGGCCGCAAAATGTCTGATTTGCTGGCTGAGCCAGCCAGTGGGGCTCTGCCCTATCGCCTGCTTAAAATCGCCCTGCTGCCGCAAGACAGAAAATGGCTGCACGAGCGCATCGCGCTGCGTTTTGAGCAAATGCTGGAGCTGGGCCTGCTTGATGAAGTCAGCCGCTTGCGGGCTAAATACGATTTATCACTGGAACTGCCATCGATGCGCTGCGTAGGCTATCGGCAGGCTTGGGAATATCAAGATGGCATGGTGGATTACCCCACCATGCGCGAAAAAGGCATTGCCGCCACCCGCCAGCTAGCCAAACGCCAGCTCACCTGGATGCGGGGAATGGATGATTTACTGGAGATTAATTGCCAGGAAGAAAACTTGGCGGAGCGAGTAAAAACTGCGGTTGAGGGCTGGCTATAAGCGATGGCGCACTGGCTTCAGTGCGCCACTGACTACACACTCAGATTAATCACGCTGCCTGATATTGCACCCGTAACAGGATTATTCTCCCCCTGAGTCAAACGCTCTGGCGCAACTTGCGTCTGCCTGACGTAATCCTCTTGCAGCTTCATTTGATACTGATGATCATAAGCCTTCAGCGCCTCCATCCCCCCTGTCTGGCAGGATGTACATCCGCTAACCCCCATCACACACCTCCTGATTAAGCCCACACCGCTGACCATCAACGCTGTGGGTATTTAGTCGTGAAGCGGAGGGAAACATGACGCCCTCGTACACAGAAAAGCCACGAATAAAGGATGATGTTGTGTGCTTTTAACTATTTCAGAGCGGTGCAAGGACCAAAGCGCCAAGTTTAATGCGGTGATTTATCATCACGCCAGCGCTGCATCCATCTTTCAGCCCAGCGCTCTAATGCCCCTCCCAGATTAATCACCAGCAGTGCTAAAATCACCACAAACGCGGCAATATCAATATAACCAGCACCACAGGCCAAACCTATCGCAGCGGTAAGCCAGATCGATGCGGCGGAGGTCAAGCCTTCCACCACATTATCGCTGCGATGCACAATCAAACCTGCGCCCAAAAAGCCAATCCCTGTAATCAAGCCCTGAGCCACACGACTAAAGGCCTGAGCATCGTCATGGCTGATCACACCATTTAAGGCAATCATCAGTGCCGCGCCCAAAGAGACCAGAGCATGAGTGCGCACACCCGCTGGCTTTTTATGCATAAAACGATTAATGCCAATCAGCCCGCCCAAAAACACGGCCACAATCAGGCGCAAAAAAATATCGAAATCCAGCAGCAGTATCTTCATCAGATGCTACCGTCACTCATGAACGGCAAAAAAACATCGAAAGCTAAAAGCAATCTCATCAAAGTTCACCGCTGCAGATTGAGTAAGCCAAGCATCAAAGATAAAGCATAAAACCCTTAACGTGGCATAAAGCTTGCGTCGTGCAGTAATTCACCCACCCCATTAATAAAAAACTGTACCCCGATACAAATCAACATAAAGCCCATAATTCTTGAAATCGCACTGATCCCCTCATCCCCCAGTACGGCAAACAAACGGCTGGAGGCGCGTAAAGTAAGCCAGCAGATAAACGCAGTAGCAGCAATGCCAAGTACCAATAAGAAATAACCAGCCCAAACAGGGATATGCCTTTGCGAGTGCAAGGTAGAAGACATTGAAATCACCACCGCAATCGAGCCAGGCCCCGCCATTGAAGGCATGGCTAGCGGGGTAAAAGCAATTTCACGCCGGGCACTCTGTTCCGGATTTTCATCAACTTGGGCTTGTGAATCAGGGAACAACATCCTAAAGCCCAAATAAATCACCACCATCCCGCCTGCAATGCGTAAGCCGGGAATAGAGATATTAAAGAAATCCATAATCAGCCCCCCCGCCATCAGGAAGGTAATTAAGATGCCCGCCATATAGTAGCAAGCTAGCTTGACCTGCTGCTTTCGCTCAACCTCAGATAGATGCACAGATATTCCAGGCAAAATGGCTGCGGTAGAAAGGGGATTAATAATGGGCAAAAGCGCCGTAACCGTAGTCAGGATGTAAGACAGGTACTCCAGTACCAGGCGAAAAAGAGTCATCTTGTCCACGCAAAAAAGGGAAGCTTACACGTAAACCGTGGTCTTCCCTTTTATTTAGATCAAGAATAGAGAAAGTTTACCCAGCTGTATTAAACGCTTCCAGCTTGGCTTCGATGCTGGAAAAATGCCACACCGGATAGGCTGGCAGGCCATTTACATAGGGAGGAATCGCCTCGCCCATAATCAAAGGCGCAAAATAGCTGCGTGCAGCTGGCGTAATATGAAAGCCATCAGCCCGGATATATTCAGCAGGCAGGTGTTTCTCGTGATTTGCCACTTCTTCTAGCTTGACCGAGCCGATCGTCCAAGCGTAAGGCGCATCGCTGCTACGAACGATAGTTGGCATTACGCCACGCTCACCGGCCATCGCAAATTCAACTGCGGCAGTGCCCACGGCCATGGCTTGATCTACATCGGTTTTGGACGCCATATGGCGCGCTGCACGTTGCAAGTAATCAGACACTGCCCAATGGCATTTATGGCCTTGAGCGGTTTTAATCAGCTGTGCCAGATATGGCGCTACCCCACCCAGCTGCGCATGACCAAAGGCATCGGTGCCACCCGCTTCGGCTACAAATTTGCCTTCGGCGTTTTTAATGCCTTCAGCGGCCACGATCACACAATAGCCTTCGCGGGCGATAGTCGCTTCAACCGCAGCAAGGAAAGTCGCAGCATTAAATGTGACTTCCGGCAGCAAAATCAGGTGCGGAGGCAAGTTACCTTCGCCAGACGCTAAGCCAGCGCTGGCTGCAATCCAGCCCGTATGACGGCCCATGACTTCCATAATAAATACTTTGGTGCTGGAGCCACACATGGATGCCACATCCATGCCCGCTTCGCGGATGGATGTGCCCACGTATTTGGCCACCGAGCCAAAGCCTGGCGAGCAATCCGAATGCGGCAAGTCGTTATCAATCGTTTTAGGCACATGAATCGCGGTGAGATCGTAGCCAAGATATTCGGCGTGCGCAGCGATTTTCATGCAGGTATCTGCAGAATCACCGCCACCGTTATAAAACAGATAGCCAATATCATGCGCTGCAAAAACTTCAAACAAACGGGTCAGCTCGCGGCCAAAGCGCAGCTTGTGGCGGCAGGAGCCAAAAGCGCCACCAGGGGATGCGGCCAGCGCGGCCAAATCGGCTTCGCTCATGCAAGCGGTATCAATTAGCTCTTCCGCCAGCACACCTAATACCCCGTTTTTGGCGGCAAACACACGGCCAATCTGATCCGGATGAGCACGGGCGGCCGCAATCACCGCAGCAGCGGATGCATTAATCACAGGGGTTACACCACCCGATTGGGCGTAAAGCGCGTTTCTGGCCATGAGCGTTTCCAAAAAGATAAATTCTAGGCGCGTATTTTGCGCGTTGCAGCATGTTTAGTCATCGGGGCTTTTTGCATTAGGGTTATTCAGCATCATTTAAAGCGCATTTTTCCCCCCAAGCACAGCGTACGTCTTAACATTCTCAGCATCTTTTCCGGCCTGATAAATCTATACTGCGAACTAGCGCCTCTTTGGTGATCTGCGTATGTTTAATGAAAGTAACTGCACAGTATTGCTTGTTGATGATCTGGCTGAAAACTTACTAGTAATCAGTAGTTTACTCTCTCCCCACTATCGTGTACTTGCGGCGTCATCAGGGGAAAGATGCCTGCGCCTTCTGGCCAGCCAGACCTTACCTAATTTGATTCTGCTCGACATCATGATGCCTGGACTTGATGGCTATGCCGTGCTTAAAAAAATTCAGGAAACGCCCGAAACACGGGATATTCCGGTTATTTTACTCACCGCCTTAGCCGATGCAGGCAGTGAAGAGCTGGGATTGCAACTGGGTGCGGTTGATTACATTATCAAGCCCGTAAAGCCCGCAGTCTTACTCGCCAGAGTCCGCACCCAGCTTGAGGCCCATCAGGCACGCAGCTGGCTGAAAAACCAGAACACAGCGCTTGAAGCCGAGATCTCCCGCCGCATGGCAGAAAATGATATGACCCAGCAGGTTAGCATCCGTGCGCTAGCCCACCTGGCCGAGATTCGCGACCCGGAAACCGGCAATCACATTTTGCGTACCCAGAGCTATGTACAGCTGCTTGCACTTAAGCTACAGGATCACCCGCGCTTTACCGATACTTTAAATGCGCGATATATCAGCTTACTCAGCCGCTCAGCCCCTCTGCACGATATTGGTAAAGTCGGCATTCCTGATTATATTTTGCTCAAACCAAATAGCTTAGACGCCCATGAGTGGGAAATCATGAAAACCCATTCCAAACTGGGTAGCCAAGCCATTGAAATGGCTGAAAAAGATATTGATCATCCGGTTGAATTTCTTACCCTTGCCAAGGAAATTGCCCGCTGGCACCACGAAAAATGGAATGGCAGCGGTTATCCCGACGGTTTATCAGGCGATGCAATTCCTGTATCAGCAAGACTGATGGCGCTGGCCGATGTATTTGATGCCCTGATTTGCCGCCGGGTTTACAAACAGGCCCTGCCCTATGAAGAAGCCAGATTAATGATTAAATCAGGCAGTGGTCAGCATTTTGACCCGGATATTGTGCAAGCCTTTCTTGATCACTTTCCGGATTTCACCGCCATCGCCGAACGCTATCTGGATTGCGACTAAAAAAACGGGGGCTGCTATGCACAGAGAGCTAAAACTACCTCTTACCCGTATTTTAAAAACCGTGCTGAGCTATTCAGCCATGGCCGTACTGGGCATGATTTTAAGCAGCAAAATGATAGAAATGCTGCTTGCTGCCAGATCATCAGAACTTGAACCGCTTTCGCTGCTGAAAGACAGCCTGATGATGCTGGCCTGCATCCTGCTGCTGGGGCTGGTATGGCAACAACTGCTGCACCGGGATATCCCCCGGAATAATCTCTCCGGCTACGGCAAAAAACTGGGGGGATTGTTTTCGGTACTGGCCGCATTTATTCTGATTTTTAGCGTCGCCAGCATTATTTATCGGGTAAATACCGCAGAAGAAATTCATGAAGCCAGAATGCAGGCCATTGTGGATTTAAAAATGCGGCAGATATCCGACTGGCTAAAAGAGCGGGAAGGCGATGCCGCGCTGCTACAAACCAGCGACATTAATGCGGCACTCTATCAACACTGGCACACTGATCCGGGCAAGAAAACGCTGCTACTTCAGAGGCTGGAGCAATTTAATAAAATAAAAGGCTTCCAGGCCAGCAGCCTGCTCGATTCGGAAGGCAATCTGCTCTGGAGCTCCGCCCAACTCCCTCCCCACCCAGCGCTGCAAATCACATTACAACAGGCCATCAGAACCCAAAAAATACAAAGGTTTGGCCCCTATCTGAATACCCTAGGCCAGCCCAGCTTAGACTTTATTGCCCCGCTCAACATCAAAGACGGCCCTGCCCCTTTTATTATTTTGCACAGCAACCCCGCAAATTGGCTGTTTCCTGCATTAGAAACCCAGCCTGTTCCTAGCCAGACCAGCGATACCGTTTTATTTAGGCAGGAAGGTGATCAGATCCTGTTTTTAAATAAACCACGCTTTAGCAAAGAGCCTGCGCTCACGACCAAAATAGCGATTTCTAAACCCCTGCTTGCATCCCGTTTTTTAAGTAATAAATTACCATTTAATGCCATGCTTCGCGGGCGTGACTATCGGAATGAAAAAGTAATGGGCATCGGCCGTGCAGTGCCCGATACCGATTGGTATTTAATTTGCAAGATGGATCAGTCGGAGATTTATGACGAAATCATCAAGGATGCCATCTGGATCAGCCTTGTCGGGCTGCTGGCGCTTTTTATGGCCAGAGCAAGCTATGTGATGCTGCGCCAGCAGGAGCAATTGGTTTTGGCTGCCAATGCCCGTCAATTACAAAATGAGCGCTCACAAGCCGTTAAGCTTTTTTCCAATATTGCAGACAACTCGGAAGACGCCATTTTCGCCAAAGATATGCAAGGCCGCTATATCCTGATCAACCGAGCGGCCAGCCGTTTTGTTGCACAAAGTGTCAGTGATTTACTGGGAAAATCTGACCATGATATTTTTCCGCCAGAGCAGGCAGAAATGCTGGTCAAAACGGGCCGCATTGCCATTGACAATGGCATTGTACTGACTCAGGAAGAAACACTGGATCTGCCGGATGGGCAGCATGTTTTTTTAGCTACCAAAGGACCGCTTTATGACGAAAAAGGCAAAATCATCGGTCTGTTTGGCGTGTCCCGGGATATCACCGAAAGAAAACAGGCCGAAATTGTGTTACGTGAAAACGAGGAGCGTTTTCGCGCCATCGTTGAGCAGTCTTTAGCCGGCATTTATATTATTCAGCGGCATCGTCTTAACTATGTAAACCCTGGCTTTGCCAGAATATTTGCATGGGATGATGCCGATACGCTGATCAATATGGGTGATATCGGGCATTTGATCAGCGCAGAAGATCAGGAGCGGGTGCACCAGCTGATCCGGCTCGCCGAAAGCGGTGAAATAAGTGACGTTCACTTTTACTTTACCGGCGTAAGACAGGATCACGAGCTGATTGATATTGAGTTTTACGGTCGTAAAGTTGATGACAAGGGCCACCCTGCACTGATCGGCCTGATTCTGGACATCACTGAGCGCAAATCTGTTGAGCAAACGCTGACTCAGCAGTCCGAAGAATTACGC
This sequence comes from Iodobacter fluviatilis, assembly GCF_900451195.1. Lineage (NCBI taxonomy): Bacteria > Pseudomonadati > Pseudomonadota > Betaproteobacteria > Neisseriales > Chitinibacteraceae > Iodobacter > Iodobacter fluviatilis. The sequence goes on along the minus strand of NZ_UGHR01000001.1, from coordinate 638,597 downwards.
CAGCGCAATGCCGAACTCGAGCGCTTTAATGCCGCGATGGTCGATCGCGAGCTGGATATGATAGAGCTGAAGCGCCAAATCAAAGCTTTAAGTCATCCAAACACCACGATACCCAGTGATGATTTATCTGGCACAACGCCATGAGTGCCCTTGCTGAAAAAGCGCCTCACCCCCTGTGGCAACGCTTACAAACACATCCGGGCCTGCACTATTTGCTGGCCTGCCTGCTACCTATGCTGACGCTGATTCTTCGCAGCGAGTTTTCGGTTTCGCTGGGCAATCGGACACTGCTGATCCTGTATGTTTTGCCCATTATAATCAGTGCTTTTTTAGGAGGATTCCTACCGGGCCTGATCAGTACGCTAGTATCGGCAGCCTGTGCCGCTTACTTTATCCCCCCCGCAAATAGCTTTGCCATTGTGGCTCCATACGATCTTTTACAGTGGGCCATTTTGCTTATTAATGGGGTTTTGCTTAGCTTACTCAGTGAATACCTGCACCGCTCGCGTAAAAATGAAACTGCGCGCTGGCACGAAATGCTCACTATTCAGAATCAACTCCTGCAGAGCGAGCTGCGCTTTCAGGCCACATTTGAGCAAGCCGCCATGGGCATTGCACTGGTCGCCCCCAACGGGCAATGGCTGCGTGTAAACCAAAAGCTTTGTCAAATCATGGGCTATCAGCAGGACGAGCTATTACAGATTGGCTTTCAGGATATAACCCACCCTGAAGACTTACAAACCGACGAGTATTATGTAGCGCAGATGCTGGCAGGCCAGCTGCAAACCTATTCGATGCAAAAACGATATATACGCAAAGAGGGTGATTTAATCTGGACCAACCTCACCGTGTCCTTAGTACGAGCCCCTTCGGGTGAGCCCAATTATTTTATTTCTGTGGTCGAAGATATTCAGGCCAGAAAACAAGCTGAGGCCGCTTTAAAAGAAAGTGCTTCAGCGTTAAAAGAAGCCCAACAGCTAGCCTGCATTGGCAGCTGGAGCTGGCAAGTAGCCGAAGATGTACACGAATGGTCGGATGAAATTTACTCTATTTATGGCAGAGACCCGGCACTGGGCCCGGCCCTTTATCCCGAAGTTCAGTACTATTTTACGGCAGAGAGCTGGCAGCAATTATCCAGTGCAGTGAATTGCTGTTTAAAAGAAGGCATCGCTTATGAATGTGATGCTAGGGTAATTAAGGACGACGGGGGACATCGCTGGGTGATTGCCAGAGGCAAAGCCAGCCGTGATGCATCCGGAAAAATATCTGCCTTGTATGGCACAGTACAGGATATTACCGAGCGTAAATGTGCCGAAATCGCTCTGATCAACAGCCAGAACGAAGCACTGGAAAAACAAAGCCGCGCCCGCCTTGCCGCGCTTAATCTGATGGAAGACGCCATTTCTGCCCGCTCCAGCGCAGAAGCCAGCAATGCCGCACTGAGAGAAAGTGAGCAGCGCCTGCTGATGGCTCAGGAAGGCGCTCATGTGGGCATCTGGAACTGGGACATCGCCAACAATCAAATTTACTGGTCACCCGAATGCGCTAGGCTCTATGACACGCCTGACAACCAGAAAATCAGCCGCCGCCACTGGCGATCGTGCATCTGCCCTGAAGACTGGCTCAGAATAGAATCTCTGCTCAAAAATAAGAATGCTTACCGGGAAGCCTTTGAGGTGGAGTACCGTATTTGTAAAAAATCCGGGGAAATCCGCTGGCTGATCAGTAAAGGCCGGGCGCAGTATCTGGAAAACGGCCAGCTGCACCGCATCTCCGGCATTGTGCTGGATATTACCGAGCGTAAAAAAACCGAAGAGCAGTTACGCAAATTATTTTTGGCAGTAGAGCAAAGCCCGGAAAACGTCATCATTACCGACGCACGTTTGTGCATCGATTATGTAAACACCTCGTTCGTGCAAAACACCGGCTACAGCAAAAAAGAAGTCATCGGGCAGCCATCGCGTTTTCTGCAATCGGGCCTGACCCCGGCAAGCACCTACAACAACTTAAAACAAGCACTGAAGTCTGGCATGGCTTGGCATGGAGAATTTATTAACCAGCGTAAAAATGGTGAAATTTATACCGTGTTCGCAACCATATCCCCCATCCGCCAGGAAGATGGAAAAATCACCCACTATCTGGGCACACAAGAAGATATCACCGAGAAAAAACGCTTAGGGCTGGAGCTGGACCGCCACCGCTTTCACCTAGAAGAGCTGGTTTCTGAGCGAACAGTACAGCTGGCCGAATCGCGTGAAAAAGCAGAATCGGCCAATCTGGCCAAAAGTGCGTTTCTTGCCAATATGAGCCATGAGATTCGCACCCCCATGAATGCCATTATGGGGCTGACCCATTTACTGCTGCGGGATGGTGCTAGCCCACATCAGTCGCTGCGGCTCAATAAAATCAATCACGCTGCCCAACACCTCTTATCCGTCATTAACGACATCCTTGATTTATCTAAAATAGAGGCCGGAAAATTACACTTAGAGCAAAGCGACTTCTCGCTGCCCGCCCTGTTTGATAATGTCTGCACACTAATTAACGATAACGCTTCAGCCAAAGGACTGACGATTGAAACCCATATTGGCAAAGTGCCCTCCTGGCTGCATGGCGATGCCACCCGGCTGCGCCAAGCCCTGCTGAATTACGCCAGTAATGCAGTGAAATTTACCGAGCAGGGCCAAATCACCCTGAGTGTTGCCGTAGAAGAAGAGCTTGCAGATGGGCGGCTCTTGCTGCGTTTTCAGGTACAAGACAGCGGCATCGGCATTGAGCCTGACAAAATCCCCAGACTCTTTCAAAACTTTGAGCAGGCCGATGTATCGACTACCCGTAAATATGGCGGCACGGGCCTTGGCTTAGCCATCACCCGGCGCCTTGCCGAAATCATGGGCGGCAAGGCAGGCGTACTGGCTGCACCCGTCAAAGGCAGCATTTTTTGGTTTACGGCACTGATCAGCAAAGGCAGCGGCCCCCGCACTCAGCCAGACCCGCAAAGCCTCGCCCAGACAGAAGCCGAGCTGCGCCAGAGTGCAGGCGCTCGCCTCTTAGTCGTGGAAGACAATATTATTAACCTAGAAGTGATTCTGGATTTACTAGATGGCAGTGGCCTGATACTGGATACTGCGGTCAACGGGCTGGAAGCGCTGGAAAAAGCCCAGGCCAATCAGTACCAGCTGATTTTGATGGATATTCAAATGCCGGTGATGGATGGGCTGGAAGCCACAAGAAAGATTCGCCAGCTACCTGGCTGGCAAAACCAGACCATTCTCGCCTTAACCGCCAGCGCCTTTGATGAGAACAAGCAAGCTTGTGAAGAAGCAGGCGTAAATGGCTTTATCACCAAACCCGTCAGCCCCGAATCCTTATTTAAAGCCCTGCTGCAATGGCTACCTAAAACTCACCCCAAAGATCAGCCGCTGCGCTTTGAGCAACGCACAAAACAAGCCAGCCTGATTCATGAACAAGAGCTTGCCCGGCTGGCCGCGCTGCCTAGGCTGAATATCAGCCGAGCGCTGGAAATGCTCAGAGGAAACAGTGCCAAATACTTAGATTTACTCCGCCGCTTTGTCAGCAGCCATGCTGGCGATATGGCTCGGCTGGACGAGCACTTACTTGCCGGGCAGCCGCGCGAAAGCCTGCTGATCGCCCATACGTTGAAAGGCGCTGCGGCGGTTTTAAGCGTCGAAAATATTGCCGAACTTGCCGCCCGGCTTGAAGCCAGCCTCAATCAGCAGCTACCCGCAGCAGAACGAAACCCGCTGATGGATGAAATAAACCATGAGCTTGGGCAGCTCAATATGCTGCTTTTTCCACCCACTGCAGAGAAAGACTATCCCTTGTCTAAAATCCTGGCCGGGCTGGATTTACTCCTCAGCCAGAACGACACCGCCTCACTCACGTTATTTGATCAGCACGCAGAACAACTCTTCAAAACCTTAGGCCCCGCCACAGAAGAGCTGGCAAGCCAGATTGGACAATTTAACTTTGAAACCGCCTCAGCTACCTTACAACAACTGATCAGCAAGGCGCATCTTAAAGACGATTAAAACCACGCATAAAATTGCATATCCATAAAAATATCAACAAATGAATTACTTGCCATGTTAATCAAATATTTTCAGCACCAGTGATATTTCATATAAAATATCCAATAAATTACCATACAATTTAAATAAATCCATATTAAAAACCCAATGCAAGCAAACAAAATAAAGCTCTTAATTTTAATTCTCGCTCTATACGGGTGCGAGAAAAAATTCGACCATGCAACAGAAGAACCGGAGCCTGAAGTTATTTCATTTTACTCAATAAAAGATGGGAGGATAATCATAAAAAAAGCAGTAAGAGATTTTGAAATTAGGCAGATATTAATTAACAAGAAAGGTGAGCAAATAGAATGGCTGGCCACATGCAAATCAATATGCCCAATGGACAAAGACTTAGTAGTTGAAAATCATATGTCTGGCTACGAAATTGAAGGAGCAATGATGCGTGCAATAAATGACGATGAAGAGTTCAATATCCGTTTAGCTATCGATGTAGGGGCAAAACATGTTGTTGGCTCTACTGCTCAGAAAAATAATTCATCGAATTAATTTGGGAACAAGCCTTTTTATATACGCCTAATTTACTCACCACGGATCCAGAGGGCGGTGCACTCCCAAGCAGCCACAATTTATAATCTTTATATAAGTTATTGTAATACCGCACACCTCCATGCCCCATCAGCGCTTGCACAGTACACATATCGCCACAATGGAAACATAGAGTCAATTTGGTGTAATATATAAATATAAATTCGTCAGCATATGACTGCGATGGCATACCATTTTTTGACATACTGCGGCTCAAACTTAGCTCTTCAGGCCGTGCAGATTAACACTTAACACTGTTCTTCTGCAGCGCAGCACCTTCACTTTCACACACACCTCAAAACAATCCCGGAGAGATATGCTATTCACCCGATTCCTCCAACTCGCTGCTCTTCTGCTAGCCACACTACTTGCGGGCTGCGCTGGCGGTCCAACCGTACGCATGAGCGAGTCCGACAGGGCAAAGATTAAAGCGGTCACCATGCAAGCGCCGCCAGCAATACCAGCGGATATGTTCTTTCATGGCCGGGCTCAGTCATTTTTGAGCGTGGGAGGGCTTTTAGGAGCCGCTATGGCTGAAAGCGTGCCCAAGGAGCCAAAGGAGCAACTTCTTGAAACCATGAAGGCCAACGGAATTGATCTCTCATTAATCATTAAAAACGAATTCTTCGCCGCATCTGCATCACGCGGTCTGCTGACGCAAGCTGACCCGGGCAGTATGGCGCAGGGCGACCTGTCGCTCACCGTTAATGTCTACGGCTTTGGCCAGACTCAGGGCTTTAGCTCCTTATTGTTTCCACTGCTGAACGTCACCGCCACACTCAAGAAACCCAATGGCGAGATTGCATGGCAAAAAACAGAGTTCGCAGCCCCTCTCAATGCAGAGAATAAGTATGGCTATGAGTTTGAGCAGTACCTCAGAGAGCCGGAATTACTGAGAAAAACACTAAGCAATATTTCCGGCATTGTCAGCAGAATGCTGGTTGATGCGCTTGCCACAGACAGATAACAACGCCAGCCACTCTGCTTAACCAAGCCCGCTTTACGTAGCTTCCCTAAAACGTTTTGCATCAGGAGCAAGGCAATGATTGTTGAACGAATTTTCATCAGCTCGGAGCGTGGTGCGGCTCAGGTAGAGTGTGAACAGATTACGGTTCAAAGCCAAAAGGGCATTCAGGGTGACCGGAACTGTGGGAAAAAAACGCACCCCGGCCAAAACATCACCCTAGTTGAGGCCGAGGAGATTGAGCGTTTTTGCGCGGAGCAAACCCGCCCTGCAGATCTGTCGATCACACGCCGCAACCTGATCACCCGGGGCGTAAGGTTAAACGAGCTGGTGAATGTGGAATTCTTAATCGGCAATGTTAGGCTGCGCGGTATTGAGCTGTGCGAGCCATGCAGCCTGTTGGGCAGCAGCCTGAGTAGTAAAACCCTTACCTCTGCTGCGGTAATAAAGCACTGGCTTCACCGCGGCGGCCTGCTGGCCGACGTGCTCAGCAACGGAGAGATCACGCGAGGGGATGGCATTAAAATTGAAACATAAGCATTTATTCAACGGACGCTTTACACGCCCGCCGGTAATTCAAATATCAACGCATTTGATAATCGTTAAAGTCATTTTCGCCATCCTGTTTGGTGCATTGCTTAGCCCTGTTACATTTGCTGAGGTTGAAGACAACAAAGAAATGCAATGCAGAACCGCAGGAGAATTAGTCATGTGGACATGGCATCAATTAGACCTTTGCCTCTACCACCATAAACTAAGCAAAAAAACTGTCAGGCAAGCAAAAAAAACAATTTCAGAAACGTACCCAAAGCTAAGCCAGGAGATCGGCTTGGGCAGCGAATTATCTTTATCAGCAAAAGAGCTCATAAACGCGCTCCCCTACGACTTTAGTCATGGTCAAAATGCCGGTGTTTTAAACGGCATGTGTCAGCTATCACCCCGTGCCGCAGAAGGTTTTATTAAACCAGACTGGCAAAAAGAGCTTTCATGCTGGCAATAGCCTCCCTCTTGGCGCGTCTGCAAAAAAAAATCCAACATTAGGTGTCTGAATATAGAAAAACCAACTCTTTACTCCCCGCAGATTGGAGAAAAAGGACTAACTCCGCTGCATTATTATTGCTGGTGGTATCACCCTCCGGCAATTAAGTGGGCTTTGAAAAATAATGGAGACATCCATGCCTTGGATGATGTTTACAGGCAAACACCACTACTCATGCTTGGGAAAATTTACAGCGGCTCGCTTAAAAGAAAAAAGCACTGCTTTCGTTTACTGGTGAATGCAGGAGCAGATGTGTTTGCTGAAGGAAAAAATGGAAATAATTTACTTCAGGAAACCAAAAACATGGGCAGCAAAGGGTTTAAAAGATTTATACGTTCAGAATTTAAACGCCGTGCGAATGCGGCTAAAAAAACGGTTGATAAAAACTAATAAGTTTTATCCTTTCCTGCCTGAATTTACACCAAGGCCTTTCTCATCAATAAAGCGGGGGAAGCAGACATTCAACCGCGATTTCTGAACCACAGCCGAAGCCGGCCCTCCCTTTGCGCTGAACGTAAGCTTGACTCATCCAATCAAGCCATATCACAGGAGAAAAGAAGTGTTTGATAAAATATCGCTGATCAATGATGCAGCCAAACTTTTTCTGTCATCTGAGTCTGAAGTTGACGAAGCAGAGGTAAAACTGGGAATTTGCTTTCCATCCGGCTACCGTGAATACGTCACCCGCTTCGGTGAAGGGATATTGGGTGGTACCTACGTAAGAATCTATCCGCCCCATCGTATCCTTAGCGGAATCAACAACAACGAAGAGTGGCGTCAAAGAATCATGCAGTACTGGTTTTGGGACAATGGCAGAGACACTCTTTCTAAAGAAACCGCACTTGAGAGCATCATCATTGGAGATACGTACGATGGTGATGAGCTGATTGTCCACGCTAGCCATCCTGAAAGGATCCACGTACTTCCAAGATATAGCGAAGATATTCATATCGCTGGTAATGGTCTGGCAGAAGCAATGGAATGGCTTTGCTCATCTGGGGTGCTTACAGAAGCATTTGATGACAGGATCTTTGAACCATTCGATAGCCGAGCACAGAGAAGTTGAGACTCGATCTGATAGTCCTCATATTGCTTCAGGCAAGATTGTCAGATCAGGTTTGAACTTCTACGCCAGATTTTTTTAAACATCCGCAAATCAAAATTATCGAGGCCACCATGCTGGATTGGGAATCCTCAAATATGAAGTTGCTCGCGTCTGGCCGACTGGATGCAGTGTATTTTTCCAGCTCGGCTACGGCCTTGTATTTTGCCAAATGGGCCTGTGTGCCAGTACGTATCCTTGCTTTGCCCACCCCTCATATCAAGCTTTACGCTGCATTTGCCTTAGGTCAGGAGAGCCTGCGCGACCGCTACAACGCAATTGCCCGGCGGGCTTTTGCCGAACACAATTTTGATACTTTCATGAAAGAATATATCAGGCAAATCAAGATACCCGCGGGCGGTTTATAACCGGCTTGCAAGTGAAAAGGCAGGGAGTGCTGCAAGCTCCCTGCGGTATCTTACAGGCCCAATTCTGAGCCCATGCATTACACCCGATAATAAGCAATCGCCTCATCCAGCTCGCTGCTCAGCTGCCGCAGGCGGGCACTTTCGTTTGCGGTATTCTGGGCAACAGAGCTGCTTTCCTCTGACATCTGCGCCACTTGCTCTACCTGCTGCGCCATCATATTGCTGGCCGAGCTTTGCTCACGCATAGAGTCACTGATTTCACTGACCTGCTCCACCACCTGATCGGCGTTCTTACGAATACTGGCAATGGCCGTGCTTGCTTCCTGGGCACATTGCACGCCATGCTCAACTTGTTTAACCGCATGTTGCATGCTCAGAACAGTCGCATTCGCTTCACTTTGAATCGCACTCACGGTAGAAACAATTTCTTGCGTTGAAAGGCTGGTTCGCTCGGCAAGCTTGCGCACTTCATCTGCAACCACAGCAAAGCCACGGCCCTGCTCCCCTGCCCGCGCGGCTTCAATTGCCGCATTAAGTGCCAATAAATTAGTCTGATCAGCGATCTCTTTAATCACATTCACCACGCTATTAATGCTAGCGGTGCGCTCTTTCAGTGATTCAATTTGCCCGGCTGAAACGCGTACATCTGCGGCAATTTGCTGAATACTCTGAATCGTACTTTCAATCACATCCCCCCCACTTGCAGCCATCCTGCCTGCTTCACGCGCGGTGCGGTCACACTGGCTGCTCCGATCTGCAACTAGGCCGATGCTTACAGTCACCTCTTCAACACCCGCTGCCATACTGGATGCGGCTCCACTGACATGCTGAGATGCATTAGACAGCTCATGGCTGCTTTCAGACAACTCACCCGCCGTGCCCGTTACATCCCGGCCAATACGGTGCAGCTGCTGCAAGCTGCCTTGCAGTGTATCCAGCAGGCCGTTTAAGGCAATTAAGGATTCGGCAATTTCATCATTCCCGCTCACTTTCATACGCCGGGTAAAATCGTAATTTGTGCCTAAATCAACTAAAAACTGACGTAAATCCTGCAGTGGTTTTTTAATCCCAAGGGTAATCCAGATTCCTAAGGCAAAAGCCAGAAACAATAAGATACAGCCCACCGTTAAAGAGGAAGCAATGGCGTTCGATATCTGTGCTTTAACATCGCGGCTGGCTTCTTTGGAATAATCACTGTTATGCGCTTTTGCAGTACTTAAGGCCGCTGAAAATTTTTCAGCCTGCGGCGTAACACTTTTAGAAATATAACTGCGTGCTTCATCTGGCGGCAGGGTTAGCGAAAAACGAGCGCCTTCTGCAATCAGCGGTTTTAAAATGGCCAGCTCTGCCACGGCTGCAGCTAGGTTTTTCCGATCCGTATCATCATCTGTAAATTTTTCATAGCTTTGCAAAAGGCGGTCGACCTCTGCCAGAGAGGTTTGCATTTTATTGATCTGGGCCTGCTTTTGCTGAGGATCGCTTTCAATAATATGGCTTAATTCCATACGACGTGCGGCCATAAAGGCCAGCTCGGCATCATTGAGCGTTTCTAATGAAGGCATCACATTAGCCACCACCTCTTCTACCAGCACATTAATTGCACTCAGCTTTAAAAAGCTGACCGTAATCAACAGCAAGATGGATATGGCTGTTGTAGCCACTAATAAAGTAAGCCGGTGAGTAATTTTCAAGGTTATTTCCAATGAGTAAATGATTAAAAAATACACCTCACAATCTAATCTTAGCTTTTCAGACTTTCCCTGCAAGATATTTAATTTCACACTGCGTACAGTGGTGCATGTCTTTTTTAGAGCGTTATATCCTCTTTATTAAAAGAAGGCGCTGATTCATCCGGCGGGCGCATTCCCGCTCAAACAACAAACCCGTATTTGCACGGCCATCACGATAAAATATTGGGCGATAACTGGGGCAAACAAAAAAGGGCGGATAATAAGAGCTAAAAAAAACGCCCCAATCACAGACTGGGGCATTTTGCTTGAGCGAGGCTGACGCTTAATCACGCTGGCTGTCTAAATCCATTGTAGAGAGCGATACAAATTTGCTTTTGTTCTTATATTTATAAGCAAACCAGATTACTAAAAAGAGCGGAATGCCAATATAGGTTGCCGCAACGCTGGCCCAATCAATTTTGCCGGCCATAAAAGCCTGATAATTCTGGCCCAGCATAATCACCATACAAAGCGCAAAAGCAAACAATGGCCCCATAGGATAAAAGCGGGAGCGATAAGGCAGCGCCTTTAAATCACGCCCTTGGGCAATATAGCCTTTGCGAAAGCGGTAATGACAAATGGCAATACCTAGCCATGCAATAAAACCCGTCATCCCTGAGGTATTTAACAGCCACAGATACACTGTTTTATCACCAAAAATAGAGGCAAAAAAGCATAGCATCCCCACCACGGTGGTGGCATAAAGCGCGTTTCTTGGCACACCATTACTGGATAATCGGGCAAATATTTCAGGTGCTTTACCTTCGGTCGCTAAGGAATACAGCATACGGGTAGAGGCATACATGCCTGAATTACCTGCCGATAAAATGGCCGTTAAAATCACGGTATTCATTAAGCTGGCGGCAAAAGCAATCCCGGCGTTTTTAAACACTAGGGTAAAAGGGCTTACCCCAATATCAGAGACATCACCCTTTAATAGATTTGGGTCGGTATAGGGAATCAAGAGGCCAATAATCAAAATGGCAAACACATAAAACAGCAGAATGCGCCAGAAGACCTGTTTAATCGCACGAGGAATATCTTTTTCCGGATTAGCCGATTCGCCCGCAGCAATACCGATTAACTCGGTGCCCTGAAAAGAGAACCCAGCAATCATCGCCACCCCGAGCATGGCGGGGAATCCTCCTACAAAGGGTGCGTCGCCAAGGGTAAAGTTTTCCAGCCCAACCGTATGGGTGCCCTTCATGATGCCAAACACCATAAAGAGACCGGTGCCGATAAACACAATCACCGTCACCACTTTAATTAAGGAGAACCAGTATTCTGCCTCGCCAAAGCCTTTGACCGAGATAAAATTCAGCGCAAACATAATCGCTAGAAATATCGCACTCCAGAGCATGCCGGGGCTGTCAGGAAACCAGAACTTCATCACCATACTGGCCGCAGCTAGCTCTACGGCAATAGTCACCGCCCAGTTGTACCAATAGTTCCAACCCAGCGCAAAGCCAAAGCCTGGCTCAACAAATTTAGCGCCATAAGTAGAAAAAGAACCGGAGACCGGCATATAGGCGGCCATTTCCGCCAGGCTGGTCATCAAAAAGTAAACCATCAGCCCGATAACAGCGTAGGCAAGCAAAGCACCACCCGGGCCTGCCTGTGCAACCGTTGCACCAGAAGCCACAAACAGCCCCGTACCAATCGATCCGCCGATGGCGATCATGGTGAGATGTCGAGCGCGTAAATTACGCTTTAAGCCATGGCCCTGACCTGTATCTTCTCCAATCATTACATCTTCCTTTTCTAGCATTAAAGCACTTCAAAGCATTGCAAAATACAGCAGAAAAATCCGCCCAAGAGGCTGCGGCGCGTGATGTTAGCACCAGAAAAACATTTCTTACACAGATAAATAAGCGATCGGGAATAACACCGTTTTGCGGAAAGTTCCTTAATTCCCTGAGCAAAAATTTCCATCGCGGGTTAAAGTCCGGTTTTTTTCCCTGCCGAATCCACTTATGAATGCCGTCTTAATTGCCGTCACACTGATGCTGGCACTCTCTCTTAGCCGCGTGAATGTGGTAATCAGCATTTTAGTCAGCGCCATGGCAGGGGGCCTGTTTGGCGGGCTGAATATTGCTCAGACACTGACCGCTTTTAATTCTGGCCTGGGTGGCGGCGCAGGCATTGCTCTGTCTTACGCTCTTTTGGGCGCATTTGCACTCGCGCTGGCCGAATCAGGCCTGCCGCATGCCATGGCAGATGGCTTAGCTAGGCTGGCGCAGCAAAGCAGCACCGGCACAAAAGTAAAATGGGGGATCATTCTAGCGCTACTTGGCCTTGCCATTGCTTCGCAAAATATTCTGCCTATCCATATTGCCTTTATCCCGCTGGTGGTCCCCCCCCTGCTCTACACCTTAGCAAGGCTGAAAGTGGATCGTCGTTTGCTGGCCTGTATCCTGACTTTTGGTTTGGTCACCCCCTATATGGTGTTTCCTGTGGGTTTTGGTGAGATCTTTCTGCAACAAATTCTGCTCGGCAACATTGCAAAATCAGGCTTAGACGCCAGCCATGTGGATGTAATGCATGCCATGGCGCTGCCTGCGTTGGGCATGGTCACGGGTTTGCTGATCGCCGTGTTTATCAGCTACCGTAAACCCCGCCAGTACAATATTGATGCCATTGCAGCTGTAGAGCGCGAAGACGTGCACTACAGCCGCCGCAGCCTTTCAGTAGCGGGGCTGGCAATGGCGGGCACGTTTATCACCCAGCTCTATGCCGATTCCATGCTGTTTGGCGCATTAGCCGGGTTTGTGATTTGTGTAGTGGGCGGTGCCGTGCCGCTCAATAAAGCGGATGGCATTTTTGCAGAAGGCATGAAAATGATGGCCGGGATTGGCCTGATTATGATTGCCGCATCCGGCTTTGCCGAAGTGCTTAAAGCTACTGGGGACGTCACCAGCCTAGTTGAGCATTCCATGCAATACATTGGTGGCAATAAGCCGCTAGCAGTGTTTCTAATGCTGCTGGTGGGCTTGGTCGTAACGCTGGGGATTGGCTCTTCTTTTTCTACTGTGCCTATTCTTGCCACCATTTATGTACCGCTGGCCATCAAGCTGGGGCTGAGCCCGGAAGCAATTGTCTGCCTGATTGGCACGGCTGGGGCGCTGGGGGATGCGGGATCGCCCGCTGCGGATTCCACCCTAGGGCCAACTGCAGGTTTAAATATCGACGGCCAGCATGATCATATGTGGGATACCGTGGTGCCCACCTTCCTGCACTTTAATTTGCCTGTACTCGCATTTGGCTGGGTCGCGGTAATGAGCCTTTAAATGATCACAACAATGCCTCTTGCCCGATCAATGCTGTGCAAAAAGTTCTTTGGCAGCAAGATGAAGCAAGAGGCAATATCTGCAAGATAAGCAAGGTGCTAAACATTCATTTCCCTCTTTCTAAGTGGCAAATAATTAAAGCTGCAATGGCATACTTTCCTTAGAAATGCCCTTTATTAAATATTGAAATAGCCACTATGTTATTGATTACATACGGCATACTTAATATGAGAGACCCAATTAAGTAGTAATACTACTTTTTTCAAAAAATTAAATACACCTTTAGCGCCCGGCACCATCACCAATCAATATTTAAAATAACAAACAATCAGGCATCAAATAAAATTGAGCCGTAAATATTTAAAAACCATTGATTACTATCAATAAGCATAAGAAATATACCCACGCCCGTCGGATAAAATATTTAGCTAATCCATTGTATTCTATGACCTATTTTTTCAAGCGCGGATCAGCGTAATTAGTTCACCTTATGCCAGTCAGTTTACTGATAATAGAGAATCGCCCCTTCAAAAAAATCGACCATTCATCTGTCTGTTCATTTAAGAAACAAAATACCGTACAATCTGAATCAGACAGACTTGATTTAAAACAACTCAGGTTTTAAATCAATCGATTACAAATACACCATTGAAGAGCTTAAAAAAACCAAGTCATTTTTAAAACACACTAAATAATTAATACACAACAACAGGATTTCAACCATGAATAACGTTCGTCATGAAGAAGCCAAGCTTTCCGCAGCCCATTTGCAAAAAGCATTCAGCCATGCCATCCCAGAAACAGCAGTTATTCTGGGCTCTGGTTTAGGCGACTTCACCAAAATCGTTAAAGTATTAGAAAGTATTTCTTACGGCGATATTCCACACTTCCCGCAATCATCCGTAGCTGGCCATAAGGGCAAGCTGACGATTGCTGAAGTAGCAGACGGTAAAAACGTACTGATTATGGAAGGCCGCTTTCATTACTATGAAGGCTACACCCCACAAGAAGTAACTTTCCCGATTGCTGTGTTTAAAGAGCTGGGCATCAAACAGCTGATCGTCAGTAATGCGGCAGGTGGCTGCAACCCAAGCTTTACCGCAGGTGACATCATGATTATTGATGATCATATCAACCTGACCGGCAACCACCCGCTGATCGGCAAAAATGACGATGCATGCGGCCCGCGTTTCTTAGACCAAACTGCGCCTTACTCACCACGCCTGATTGCTCTGGCTGAATCGCTTGCGACTGAATCTGGCGTAGCGCCTAAGAAAGGCACCTATGTGAAGATGACAGGCCCAACTTACGAAACCCGCGCTGAAATTAAAATGGTTCAATCCTACGGCGCAGATTCAGTAGGGATGTCGACTGTTTATGAAGTGATTATGGCTAATTACTTTGGTATGGAAGTGCTGGGTATTTCCTGCATTACCAATATGGCGACGGGCCTGGCTAAAACGCATCACAACCACGCTGCCGTGGTGGATGTGGCCAACAGCGTATCCGAGAAGTTTTCTAAGTGGGTTAAAAACATTGTGGTGGCTCTGTAATCATGGACGTTCAAAAAGATTCTAAGAAGAGATTAAATCTGATCGCTTACGTGTGCTATTTCTTCACTGGCGCTTTAATCACCACACTGGGCCTAGTACTTGGCCCGGTATCAACGGCATTTCATAAAGACCCTGGCTTTATCGGCCAGATGTTTACCCTGCTGAATTTTGGTCTGTTTGTGCCGATTCTGGTGGGCGGTGTACTGATGCAGAAATACAGCATCAAATCACTGCTGGCGATTGCTTCGGCCGTCACCATCGCACTGACCGTGGTACTGACCGTTGTGCCATCGATCACGCTGTTTGGCTTTACCGTGCTGATGATTGGCGCTGCGGCCGGTATCACCATGGCCGTGGGTAGTTATTTAGTGGTGCGGATTAATCCGGATCCTAAAGATCGCTCATCCAGCCTGATTTTTACCGACTTCTTCTTCAGCTTTGCCGGTGTGGTATTGCCGGTGATTCTGGGCTATCTGTTCAAGCACAACGCCAGCTGGTTGGTGATGTACTTCCTGATGTCGGCTATTTCATTACTCTTGATTGTGTTGATCGCTAAGGCGAAATTCCCAACCGTTGAGCGTGAAGTAAAATCGACCGATGGCACTGCGGTTAAAGAACCTTGGGGCAAAGCTATTTACTACGTGTGTTTTGCTGCCTTTGCGTTTATTTACGCCGAGCTGGTATTCACCATGTGGCTGCCAACTTACCTGCAGGATGCTGTAAAACTGCCGGTAGATACCGCCGCACTGTACGTTACGCTGTACTGGGGCTCTAAGGCCACTGGCCTGTGGCTGAACCACTACACTGTGCGCTATGTACAACTGCGTACCTTCCTGATTGCTTCGGCCATCGTCGGTACAGCCAGCATTGCAACGATTGCAAATGTGCCACAAGCCACTGTAATCGGCGTAGCACTGGTTTGCTTTGGCTTCTTTAACTCAGGTATTTACTCTGGCCTGATCAGCTACGGCAGCTTGCAAGTGAAAGTGTCTCCACCAAGCCTGATCTCTACTATCCTGACTTGCGGTTCGGTTGGTACACTGATTTTTGCTTCTGTATCAGCGTATATCTTCTCGAATTACGGCCTGCACTGGGCGCTGAATTCTTCCGTGATTGTGTATGTATTCGCGCTGATCGGGATTATTCTGGCTGGCTCTTGCAGCAAAGCAGAAGAACTGCACGGTAAGCTGGGCCTCTAAGCACCGCTTCACCCCATAAAAAACGCCCCATGAGAAATCATGGGGCGTTTTTTTAGCTATGTCAGCTGCGCAGCCTCTGCATATGCTGCGCGGGGTAAGCCTGGGGCTACATCCAGCTTGCCCGCCTGCCATGCGCTTGCAGGCCTGATGAAGCCGCTTAATTAAACGGCGCCCTACTCTTCTGCCCTGATTCTTTTCTTCACTTTCTTATTAAAGTAATCAGGCTTTAAACGAATAAAGAGCAAAGACCCAAGGCCGGATAAGATGCAGGCCAGAATGGTGTTTTCTACCCGAGCACGCACCAGCATATGGTGCTCACCCCCAAAATCAAGCAAGACCATTACCAGTGCTGTAATCGGAATCACCGCCAGCCAGTAATTGCGCTCCAGGCAAATCGGGGTAACCGCCGCCAGAATCACCACCAGCGCAGCCAGTTGCCATTCGGCCTGAAAGAAATGCAATATGGCCCAGCCCAGTAAAGCGCCAATAATGGAGCCGATTAAACGCTGCACCATACGATCAATCGTCAGCTTATTATCGTAAACCGTCACCAGCACCACGGTCAGCGGCAGCCAATAAGCGCGCTCCAAGCCAAGGCCATAGCCAATTAGATAGGCCAGCACCACTTTGGCCGCAAAATAGAAGGCAAAAATAGAATTATTATGATCACGGCGTAAAAGGCGGCTCATTGCTTCATACAGCATGGGGCCGTTTTTAGCCTCGGGCGAGCGAAAGATAAACCGGTCCAGCAGCACGGCAAAAATGCCCGAAGCCCCGCCTAACAATAAATAAGTACCCGCCAGAGGTGATAGTAAGGGGGCACTGTCGCCAAACAAAAAAGCAATCAGCCAGTACTTGCTCATCATTTCGACAGAATTACCTGCGCCCTGCAGCCAGCCGGTAAAGATCGCAAACGCCAGCAGAAAGGCCAGCGGCGCACCCTGCACATAGTGCCCGGCAACGCCTGCAATTCCTGCCAGCAGCATGCCTACTGTCATATACACCATCACGGTGATCCGCTCGGATGTATTGCCACCATTATCCACAAACATGGTGTAAAAGCCTGCTACCGCACCATACACAGCCGGTAAAAACTCGCCCCGCAGCAGCGCAATGCCCAGGGGTAAGCCCACCGCAATCATCACCCGCAACACCCGTCTCCACGGAATACCCTGCTGCGGTTTAATCGCCAGCATCTGAACCAGCTGTGTCTGCATATATAACCCTTTCAATAAGGGGGAGAATTTTACTGCTTATGACGATTCAGGCTGTACTGACGATGAAGGTAAAAATAACACGAGCATTAATCGCTGCCATGCGGTTTAAATTCAATGGAAACCGAGTTAATACAATAGCGCTCACCAGTAGGCATGGGCCCATCCGGGAAAACATGGCCCAGATGGGCATCACAATGACTGCAGCGTACTTCCACCCGAATCATGCCGTGGCTACCATCCCTGATCCGCCGGATATTGGCGCCTGCAGCCTCAGCCCAAAAACTCGGCCAGCCGCAGCCCGCATCAAATTTGCGCTCGGATTCAAATAACACCGTGTCACAGCAGATGCAGTGATACTTGCCGCTGCCTGTCTGGCGGTAATGCTCGCCCGAAAAAGGCCGCTCGGTGCCGCCCTCTCTGGCCACCCGATATGCTTCGGCGCTGAGTTGCTCACGCCACTCTGCGTCACTTTTCTTTACTTTTTCGCCCATCTTTAAAACTCCACTACGTCTGGTATAAGTATTCAATCAAAACATCTTCTCAAAAATTCTGCGGGCACAAAGACCGGTAAGGGCAGCACACAGAGAAAACCAACCCCTAGGGCAAGTGTTGAGCAAATTCAATCTTCAGGATAAGTCTGCTCCAGCCAATCATGTATTTCCTTAGCCACTTCTGTTTTATGAAAATCCGCCGTTATAGCATCGCCGCAATCCCTTACTTTCAAACCGCTTCTGGATAAGTCAAATCCAGCCAATCATGTATTTCCTTAGCCACTTTTGTTTTATGAAAATCCGCCGTTATAGCATCGCCGCAATCTCTTACTTTCTCACCGCTTCTGGATAAGTCAAATCCAGCCAATCATGTATTTCCTTAGCCACTTCTGTTTTATGAAAATCCGCCGTTATAGCATCGCTGCAATCCCTTACTTTCAAACCGCTTCTGGATAAGTCAAATCCAGCCAATCATGTATTTCCTTAGCCACTTCTGTTTTATGAAAATCCGCCATCATGGCGTGGCCGCAATCTTCAATAATGATTGCCTTGGTATGCCAGGCACTGGCGCAAGCGTGGCTGTCGCTTGGCGGGATCAGCTGATCAGCGCCCGCCCCCAACACCAGACAGGGCAATTTGGGGCAGTTTAAACCGGCAAAAAGATGAGGAATCGCCATTTCAGTTAAGGCCAACATCGATTCAGGCTGGGCACGGGCAGCAAAGTGATCCACCATTTCCCGATCTGTTTTAGACGAAAACAAGAGCTCGCGCACAAAGCTTGGGTTGCCTGCTGCTGCCGCACCATGCCACTGAAACTGACCCAGATTCCACAATAACCCCGGTTGAGAAGCCACAAGGTGAGCAAAAGAAGCGGCTACGCCATAAGGTGCAACGCTGGCCAGCAGCACCATGCCCGCCAGCTTTGCTTGCCTAGCCACCCGCTGCGCCACCAGACCGCCCATCGAGTGCCCAATCAGCACCGGCGGCTCTGGCATATCGGCAATCATCAGCAAAATATCTTTTACATAATCATCAATGCCAAAGTGATCGAGTCTCTCTCTGCCCATGCTGCCCGCATGGCCGCGTAAGCTGGGCGCAATGACATCCCAGCCTGCTTCTGTAAAATAAGGCAGAAAATAACTCTCCCAGCACCAGGAGCCTGCGTAAGCACCATGAATCATCAGTAAGGGTGGAGCATTTTTTCGCTTCTTTACTGCGTCAGCCTTTAAAATCTCAAGTTTGTAAACGCTCATATATACTTTTTTCCCTGCCCGCTTAAACTAAATACGCAGCTCATCATTAATAAGGATCCACAATGCCCTACATCACACGAGATTTAAACGGCCAAATCAGCGCGGTTTTTCGCGATGCCAATACAGCAGCCAGCGAGTTTGTTCCGCAAAACGCGCCAGAATTGGTGAGTTTTATCGGGGCCCCTGCCAACACCGAATTATTCCATTCATTAGACAGCGATTTAATCCGGGTGATTGAAGACGTTATTGATGCGTTAATTCGTAAAAACTTACTATTACTGACTGATCTTCCTGCTGAAGCACAAACCAAGATTCTGGCCAGACGTAATTTAAGGCAAAGCCTGCCACAGAGTACCAGTATCTTATCGCCGAACGACGGTTTAATTTAATCCGGCAAAATATGCCCGGGCCATCACAGTGCAATGTTGAAATTTAGCACCTGCGGACTTGAACAGCGGCCAGCTGGCCCCACTTATCAACACATCTTTGTTCAACTTATAAGCAGAGCACTTCAATGGCAAAAGAAACACTAGGCTTCCAAACCGAAGTTAAACAGCTTCTACAGCTGATGATCCACTCTCTTTACTCTAATAAAGAGATTTTCCTGCGTGAGCTGATCTCTAATGCATCCGACGCCTGCGACAAGCTGCGCTTTGAAGCACTGAATGATGCAAGCTTATATGGGGAAGACAGCGAGTTAAAGATCAGCCTTTCCTTTGATAAAGAAGCACGTACTCTGACATTAAGCGATAACGGCATCGGTATGAGCCGTGACGAAGTCGTGAAAAACATCGGTACCATTGCCCGCTCTGGCACCAAAGAGTTTTTTGGCAAGCTCTCTGGCGATGCTCAGAAAGACGCTAATCTGATCGGCCAGTTTGGTGTGGGCTTCTACTCCGCCTTTATCGTGGCCGATAAAGTCACCCTGACATCACGCCGCGCAGGTGAAACCACCGCCACCCAATGGGAATCCGCGGGCGATGGCGAATTCACCCTAGAAGAAGTAGCTAAAGAAGGCCGTGGTACCGAAATCGTACTGCACCTCAAAGAAGGCGAAGACGAATACCTGTCGGACTGGAGCCTGCGCTCGATTATCCGCAAGTATTCCGACCACATCACCCTGCCTATCTTTATGCCAAAAACAGCAGGCTACGATGATGAAGGCAATATCACCCCGGCAGAGGGCGTTGAAGCCGTTAACCAGGCTTCCGCACTGTGGGCGCGTCCAAAATCTGAAATCAGCGACGAGCAATACACCGAATTCTACAAACATGTGTCGCACGATTTTGAAGCGCCACTGGCATGGAGCCATGCCCGCGTAGAAGGCAAGCAAGAATACACCGAGCTGCTCTACATCCCGCAACGCGCCCCCTTTGATATGCACGACCGTGAGCGCCGCCATGGCATTAAGCTGTATGTGCGCCGCGTATTTATCATGGAAGATGCAGAAAAGCTGCTGCCACAATACCTGCGCTTTGTACGCGGCCTGATCGACAGCAGCAACTTACCGCTGAATGTGAGCCGTGAAATTCTGCAACACAGCAAAGACATCGAGCAGATTAAGCAAGGCTGCGTGAAAAAAGTGCTAGGCTTACTAGAATCCATGGCCAATTCTGACGATGCCGCCGAGCAAGCCAAGTATGTGACTTTCTGGGAACAATTTGGCCGCGTGATGAAAGAAGGCGTTGCCGAAGACTTTGCCAATAAAGACCGCATTGCCGGCCTGCTTCGCTTTGCCTCATCGCATACGGATTCCGCAGATCAGAATGTCAGCCTTGCTGCCTATGTGGGCCGCATGAAAGAAGGCCAGGACAAGATCTACTTTATTACCGCCGACAGCTTTGCTGCAGCTAAAAACAGCCCGCACCTCGAAGTCTTCCGCAAGAAAGGTATCGAAGTGCTGCTGATGAGCGAGCGCGTTGACGAGTGGATGATCTCTGGCTTAACCGAGTTTGACGGCAAGAAATTGCAATCTGTGACTAAAGGTGAGTTGGATCTTTCTCAGTTTGAAAATGAAGAAGAGAAACAGCAACAGGAAGCCGCCGCCAGCGAGCTGAAAGACGTGCTGGATAAAGTGAAAGCGGTACTAGGCGACAAAGTAAAAGATGTTCGAGTAACCAACCGCCTGACCGACAGCCCAGCCTGCATCGTGGTAGAAAACCAGGATATGAGCGCCAACTTAGAGCGCCTCTTGAAATCTGCTGGCCAGGATGTCAAAGGCAGCAAGCCGATTCTGGAAATCAACCCGGAACATATGCTGGTGAAAAAACTAAAAGCCGAGCTGGAAGGCGAGCGCTTTGGCGACTGGACCGAACTCTTGTTCGATCAAGCCCAGCTGGCCGAAGGCGCACAGCTGGATGACCCAGCGACCTTTGTGAAGCGTTTAAACAGCCTGATGATGTCGGTAGCTGCTTAAAGTAAGAATGGCGTAGCCAAGCTGTGTTGACTTGGCTACGCCTTTAGTAAGGCGTTGGGATGAAACAGGCCCTAAGTACAATAACAACACTTTCGGCGCAGGGCTTTGCCCCCACTGAAAACACGCTTCGCTCCGAACAAGCAGTCAAATCCCTTCCCAGCCAAGCCATCATTAATCACATCCAAACAATACTTTTACCCTTACCCCCCAATATCGCGTAGGCTGGCTGCGCCACATGGCATAACAGCAGGGATAAATATCATGGCTAAGGGTCAGGTACGCAGCAATCGCGAAACTAAAAAACCAAAGAAAGAAAAAGTAGCCACTACACCCGTCACGACATTTGGCAATGCGGCAGCCCAAGCCAGTGCTCAAATAAATGAAGCAAAAAAGAAATAATTACCGGCGTACATCTGTTTAAGTCTGGAAAAATACAGCCTGAGCTTGCCTCATATTGATCACGCAAGCGATGCGCTATCCATAATACATACGCAAAAAAGGCCGCTCTCTCAAAGCGGCCATTTTTATATCAAATTTAAATCGATTAAAACAGTTCGATATCCCCCGATTCCGGCCCCGTACTCTCATCACTGGCCACCGGCACCATGCTGGCCGCCATAGACAAAGCCTGACGAATATCCATACCATTTAAAATATCATCAAATAGTTTTTTCTCTTGCTCCATCGAATATTGCGAGCGAATCCTGTCTTGCAAAGCCATCCATTCCGATGGAACGTAGAGCCGGTTGCGATCAGAAACCAGCTCGGCCAATCCACTAATCGTGCCGCACACATGATCCAAACGCTGCGATAAGCGATCATAAAACTGAAATGCAATCACAGCCTGCATATTGCGCTGGCCAATTTCTGCAATTTTGCTGTCTAAATCAAGCTCGGCGGGCAGAGATGAAGCCTGCGCTAATAAATCGTTGCGTAAAGATTCAATCCGATCATGGGTATCCGCAAAAGAAAAGGCCAATGCATTTAGCGATGCATTACTTTCTGCTACAGCATGCTTTACTTGAGCCACAGCAATACCCAGCATCAGCATTGTTTCACGCACCTGACTCCAATCCAGATCCGGATTGCGTGCGGCAGAACCACCAGCAGGAAGCTCGATCATTTAAGTATCACCAAAGAATGGCAGAACACTCAATTTATAGATTTAAACCGCCATGCTTGCCCAAAATATTGGCTTGGCTTCATCGCACCACGGATAAAGACAACAACGCGTGTAAGGCTTCTATCAGGGCCGCGCATTCTTTATCTGTACCTATGCTGATACGTAAAAACTGATCGATACGATTTTGCTTAAAGTGCCGCACGATAATCGATCGCTCTCGCAAAGCGGCCGCCAGCTGCGCCGCATCGTAATCCGGGTGACGGGCAAAAATAAAATTAGCGGCTGAAGGCAAGACTTCAAAGCCCATCTGCTCCATTGCCTGGCTTAAATGCTCACGCGTCGCAATAATGGCCCGGCAGGTTTGCTGAAAATAGGCCTCATCTGCAAAAGAAGCCGCCGCCCCCGCTAAGGCAGCCTTATCCAGAGGATAAGAGTTAAAACTATTTTTAACCCGCTCCAGCGCCTCGATTAAATCTGCATGGCCAATGGCAAAACCCACACGTAGACCGGCCAAAGAGCGTGATTTAGACAGCGTTTGCACCACTAACAGATTGGGATAGCGATTCACCAGAGCAATCGCGCTCACTCCGCCAAAATCGATATACGCCTCATCGACCAAAACCACTTGCTGCGGATGACGCTGCAATAATGTTTCTACAGCTTCCACAGAGAGCAATTTAGCAGTGGGGGCGTTAGGATTGGGAAAGATAATCGCGCCGCAAGGCTGATCATAATCGTCGATATTAATCGCAAAATCAGCCGTCAGCGGCACAAGGCGATAATCAATGCCATACAGACCACAGTAGACCGGATAAAAGCTGTAGCTGATATCAGGAAACAGCAGCGGCGCATCGTGCTTAAGCAACGCAGCAAAAGCATGGGCCAGCACTTCATCCGAGCCATTGCCCAAAAAAACCTGAGATTTATCCACGCCATGATACGCGGCAATGGCCGCTTTTAAATGATCACCATTCGGATCCGGATACAGGCGCAGGGTATCGCCCAGCTCGCCCTGCATGGCTTGCAATACTTTGGGCGATGGGCCATAGGGATTTTCATTGGTATTGAGTTTAATGAGATTGCTCAGCTTGGGCTGCTCTCCCGGCACATAGGGAGTAAGCGTTCTAACCAGCGGGCTCCAGAATTGGCTCATATCTCAGACTCGTAAGGGATCGGGCCCCTATCTTATCAGCTGGCGTGCAAATGCAAAAACGCCAGACTCTTTTGTAAGAATCTGGCGTTTTTATATTCTGTTTTTTGGTGCCGACAGAGAGACTCGAACTCTCACGACCTAAGTCACTACCCCCTCAAGATAGCGTGTCTACCAATTTCACCATGTCGGCATTCAAATACTTGCTTCGTCAGAAGCAGAGAGGGACGCATAATAGTATAAAAATTGAGGCTCGTCCATAGCTAAACTAAAAAAACATTAAAAAAAATCAAGTCGGCTGATTTTTTGCAAATCTCATCAAACAGAGCGGCGATGTTTGAATTTATCATTTCTATCTGCTGATGCTTAACATTAGAATGAGAACGGGCATAAGTATTCCGCCTTACTTTTATAAAATTTAACTTCACAAGACCAATACACCAGCCCTGCTCTACCGATATTAATAAAAATGAGGAGTCACAATATGAGTCAAACACAGACCTACACCCTGATCGCCCAAGCATGCAGCCAGCTGCCAGAAAGCCTGCGCCAGAATGAGGGCATCCGCCAGGCCATTATCAGCATTAAAGAGCGCTACCCTGAATGGCTGCAGCTCACCGCCCTTGATATTCAGGAGTTAAGCCAGGTCTCTAAAACACTGGGCCGTGCCTTTAGCAAAAGCAGCACAGGGCATGTCACCCTGCAATTTGCCGCATTATGCGAAGTCTCTAGCGAGCTGTTTAAAGAAGTAAAAGACATTCGCAAAGAAATTAAAGACATCATCAGCGATAACGAACAAGCGCTGCTGGATGATAATGTGGGCGCATTAGCCTATGTACCCGAGTTTCGCCGCTGCATGGGCCCGGCACTGGCCCGCTCGATTGTATTAAGAAACTTCGCCAATATGGTCGACGCCGTACTACTCGCGCAGATTCAGTATTCTGATGAGAATGTGGAAATCGAATTACTGATTGAAGCGGCGTAATTTACGCTTGCACGCACAAACGCCACCTTGATGAGGTGGCGTTTTTATTGGCTGCTGAGGTTACTCAGCGATCATCTTTTTAGTGCCTTCGGCACATTGATTTTGGAGCGGTAGCCACAACGGGGCCTTCCTTTCTTGAACGGCCAAGAAACGAAGCCAAGCCGCAACCTCAAAAGCACGAAGGCCCCTTGCGGTCCAATCGGGTCGGAGGCTGGCGGGATTGGCTCGCTGTCTCGCTCCCAAGCGATCCCCCGCCCCGCTTGTTCGGAGCTTGCGTGTTTCAAGAGGACTTTAAAAAGCCCAGCGCCATCAGCAGCGATAAAAATTGCTGGTTTTGAAAATACTAAACTACTCAAACACTCAAAACTTTATCTCAAGCCTTGTTCTCCGTGAAACTACGTGTTCTCTGTGTTCTCCGTAGTTCAGGATTTGGGTTTGTTATTACTTCCCCCCGCTATGCGTCAGCATGTAATCCGATACCGTGTAGTAATCCCTTAACTGCTGCTTCATTCTGGCGGCAATATCCGGGTGCTCGCTGGCTTTATCGACCGATGGGGTATTGGATTTCATATCAAACAAGCCACCACTTTTTTTGCTGACTTGCATAATGTAATACCAGTCCTTATCCAAGATACCAATCTCGCCGCCTTCGTCGGGGTAAATCGTAAAGGCAAAGCGGGAGGCATCAAAGCGCGGATCAAGCAAATCGCGGCCCATGCCTTTGTTTATATAAGACAAATTAAACAAGCCAGCAATGGTTGGCAAAATATCAATTTGCGAGGCAGTTTTATCGTATCGGGCAGGTTTTAATAGCTTAGGCGCGTAAAGAATAAAGGGCGTGTGCACCGAGGATAGTTTTAAATCCTGAAACGCACGCGGCACATTCGGGCCTACATCGTGGCCCATAGCGCGAATGCCGTGATCGCCAAAGAATACAAACACCGTATTATCAAAATAGGCTTCTTTCTTAGCCGCTTCTATGAATTTTTCTATGCAGTAATCCATATAGCGGAATGAATTATATTCATCCACCGCAGCAAAGCCATTGGCATGCAATTCGGCAACACTTGGATTTTTTAATTTAAAATCAGTGTCTTCTGCCGGAATGGTATAAGGGCGATGATTACCTGAAGTTTGAATCACGGCAAAGAAGGGGGATTTTTTCTCGCGAAATACTTTATTTGCTTCATAGAACAGATTTTTATCCGAAATACCCCACACATCATTACGCGGGGCACTATAGCTGCCCTCTTCGTGAATCTTCAGCCCGTCAATATTTTTGGTCAGCACGCCGCGCACATTGGCCCAGGTAGTGCTACCGCCAATAAAATAATCTTTCTCGTAGCCTTTAAAGGCATTAATTAATACATTTTGATTAACTGCAGCAGGATTACGACTGGAGGTATCTCTTAAATCCACATCAGGCACCCCCGATAAGCCCGCAAAAATACCGCGAGCCGTACCAAAGTGCGGAGTATAGAGATTATCAAACCAAATGCTTTCTTTAGCCATTTGGGTAAAAAATGGCGTGGTCTCCAGCGGGTTGCCATAAAGGCTGGTTTTGTAGCCGGAGAACGATTCCAAGTAAACCATCACCACATTCGGCTTACCCTTAAATGCAGTGGGCTTAGGCTGAATGTGGCGCTCAAAATTCAGCGTTTTAGCATCGGGATGATCCACCCCTAAATATGCAGCAATCGCAGGGTAAGCCGCCCTTACATCGTCAATTGAATAGGTGTCTTTGGTATAAGACATCGTGTCGAAAAAGTTTAAAACTGGATTCAGCGCCACAGCGGCAGCAAAGCTGTTTGTTGTGTAATAGGCATCGCTCCAGCGCAGCGGATATTGCGAAAACTTGCCGTGTATCCCCAGCAAAGTAGCCAGTAAGGACACCAGCACCAGCAAGCTGGTTTTCCATTTACCCACTTCCCAGCCTGCAAAACGCGAAACCCAACGCATCAGCCCCGCCACGCCCCATGTCAGCAAAGATACGGATAAGGCCCAGACCAGCGTTAGCTTGCCCACGGGATAGGTAGACCAAACCATGCCGGCCGACTCATCCAGGTTGTATAAGAAATTAAGTACACTGGCAGAAAGCTTAACGCCCAGATAGGAGTAATGGGCAAAATCGACCATATGGCTAAAAATCAGCACGGCAAATGCCAGCGCAAACCACACTAGCCACAGCCGTCTGGCCAGCCCTTCTTTAAAGGGCGTGGTGAGTTTAAAACCGCCCAGCAGCAGCATCGGTGCAAGGCTTAGCAGGCCCAAGCGCAAGTCAAAACGAGCCCCCAGCAAAATGGATTCCGCCAGTAAATGGCCGGGCAAAGGATCTGCTTTGTTACCAAAAGCCGTTGCAAAGCCCAGACGGATCAGTATCCCCAGAGCAATAAAGGCCAGCAAATAGACAACGGTAAAGCGAAATAAGCGAGGGATGCGCATGGGCTGTATGGGGTTTATTTTCCGGAACAGCGATTCTACCCCATGCTTTTAGTCAGTTTTCGCTACAACTGTATAGAAAATGTATTTGGGTATTATTGTACCCACTGGAATCACTGCTCAGAGCCCATCTTTCTTTGATCTGACACAAAACCTGCAATATACAAAATGGTTAAGCTCAAATTTTGACCTGCAGGCAGATCCGCCATGACTACTACCGCATTCTTTATTCCAGCAGTAAATCTGATGGGTGCTGGCTGTCTTAAAGACGCAGCAAGCACCATTCAATCCTACGGCTTTAAAAAAGCACTGATCGTGACCGACGCCGTGCTCAATAAAATTGGCATGGTGGCTAAAGTATCCGAGCTGCTTGGCCAGTATGGCGTGGTATCGGTGGTATTTGACGGCGCTCAGCCCAACCCCACCATCGGCAATGTTGAGGCAGGTTTAAAATTACTCAAAGAAAACGACTGTGATTTTGTGATTTCTCTGGGTGGCGGCTCACCGCACGATTGCGCCAAAGGCATTGCCCTTTGCGCCAGCAATGGCGGCAATATCGCTGATTACGAAGGCCTAGATCAATCTAAAAAACCACAGCTACCCTTGGTTTCCATCAACACCACAGCCGGTACAGCCAGTGAAATGACCCGCTTTTGCATTATTACTGACGAATCACGTCATGTAAAAATGGCGATTGTAGACAAACACACCACGCCTATTCTGTCGGTGAATGACCCGGAACTGATGCTGGATAAACCCAAAGATTTAACAGCAGCCACCGGCATGGATGCACTCACCCACGCCATTGAAGCCTATGTTTCCACCATCGCTACCCCCATTACCGATGCCTGCGCGCTGAAAGCGGTGACTTTAATCAGCGAAAACCTGCGCCACGCCGTGAATGATGGCCACAACTTGCACGCCCGCGAACAAATGGCTTATGCACAATTTCTTGCTGGTATGGCCTTTAATAATGCATCGCTTGGCTATGTACACGCCATGGCACACCAATTAGGCGGTTTTTACGATCTGCCACACGGCGTATGCAATGCCGTGCTGCTGCCGCATGTACAGAAATTCAACTCCCGCATCGCCGCCAAACGCCTGGGTGAAGTAGCCCATGCCATGGGCTGCGACGTACGCTTCTTATCTGACGAAGCCGCCGCCGAAGCTTGCTTGGCCGCTATTCGCCAACTTGCTGCTGATGTAGGCATCCCGGTTGGCCTGATCGAGCTGGGTGTTAAAGAAACCGACTTCCCAACCCTCACCGCGAATGCACTGAAAGACGCCTGCGGTTTCACCAACCCAATTCAAGCCACAGCAGAAGAAATTACTGCGATTTATAAAGCAGCAATGTAAAACGCAAGCAAAATAAAATCGCCTGAAATCATTAGACAACGCCGCATGCAAAGATCATTTGCTTGCGGCGTTTTTTATTATTTACAGGTGCTGTGCATCAAAACCCAAATCTTGAAACACAGAGGCCACAGAGAACACAGGGTTTCACGGAGAAAAACAATAATATAAGGCGAAATAAGTTACATGGCATAACCCAACTTCCATCAGAAAAATTAAGGTTCTTGAATGGAAAACTTAGTCCATGCTTTAATTATTGCTTGTAAACACATTAATGCTTCTACGAGCACAGATCCTGATAAAGATATTGAAGTATTAGAATCTATTGCGGCAGAATTGCATAACTTATCATCCATAGAGAAAGAACTACTAATTGATGTGGCAAAAAAATTAGGCATGGAAAACTGGTTAAATGAAATTGGCCTACTTTAAATATATATTCATACCGCCTTGAGAGTACCCGATATTCCGCGCCATACTCCCCTCCCCCAAGCCTGCTATAATCCGCCGTTTTACGCGATGGCCTTACCATGACTGCTCCTGCCCTGATTGAATCCTTAGACTTTGAAGGCCACGGCATTGCGCGCGTAGAAGGGAAGACGATTTTTATTGATGGCGCCCTGCCTCGGGAAACCGTCAGCTATAAAAGCTATCGCATTAAGCCGCGTTTTGAAAACGCCGAAGCCACGCAAATCTATACCACCAGCCATATGCGCGTTAATCCGCCCTGTCCGCACTTTGGTGTATGCGGCGGTTGCAGCATGCAGCATCTGGAATTCTCTGGCCAAGTGGCGGCCAAGCAGCGGGTGCTGGAAGACAACCTTAAGCGTATCGGCAATGTAAAAGCCGAAATGATGTTGCCAGCGATTTACGGGCCGGAATGGGGCTATCGCCAGCGAGCGCGTTTATCTGTGTCTTATGATGCGAAGCAAAATGAAGTTCGGCTGGGCTTTTTTGAGCGGCGCTCTAAGGTCATTGCGGCGCTGAATGAATGCCGTGTATTGCCACCGCATATTTCCAAACAAATCTTGCCGCTGCGCTCGCTACTTAAAAGCTTATCGATAAAAGACCGCATTCTGCATATCGAGCTGGCTGTCGGGGAGCATGTGGATATTCTGGTGCTGCGCACGCCCATCGCCCCCAATAAAGCCGATCAGGCTTTGATTAAAAAATATGCGGATCAGTGGAAAGTACAATTCTGGCTGCAGGCAAAATCTGTTGAAGCAGCCACGCCGTTTTACCCGCTTGATGCACCACAGCTGAGCTATAGCATTCCTGAATTTGGCATTGTGATGCGTTATAAGCCCACCGAATTTACCCAGGTAAACCACCGCATCAACCGCACGCTGGTGGCGCGGGCGATGGATTTACTTAAGCCACAGGCCGGTGAAGTGATTGCTGACTTTTTCTGTGGCGTGGGTAATTTCACCCTGCCGATAGCAAAAAGCGGTGCAAAAACGCTGGGCATGGAAGGCTTGCAACAACTGGTAGACAGGGCGAATGAAAGCGCCAGCGATAATGGCCTGAGTAGCAATACAGATTTTAAAGTGGCCAATTTATTTGAAATGACGACCAGCTGGCTGAAAAAACTTGGGGCTTTCGACAAGATGCTGATCGATCCGCCAAGGGATGGTGCGCACGAGCTGTGCAAATCCATCAGCGCCCAAAACGGCCCCAAACGCATCGTCTACGTATCCTGTAATCCATCCACCCTCGCCCGCGATGCCGATGTGCTGGTGCACGAAAAAGGCTACACGCTCAAAGCCTCAGGGATTGTAAATATGTTCCCGCATACAGCGCATGTGGAGAGTATTGCGTGGTTTGAGAAGGGCTAAAGGTACCTTTATTTTATTGATTAAAGACGCCTGCTGTAGCGTTTACAAACGGATATTTATACACGGCTGGAAATGAATCATTCCACCGTGAGCGTTCTGAGTGAGCAATTACAGCAGCACTGTTTGCAGCAAGCCTAAATGGGGCATGACAAAAAGGCGGTATTGGCAAGGGAATTTCTCGACGCCCCAGTCTGGATGGTATTTCTCACCAATACCATCCAGCAAAACACTCAAGCCTATCTTCCCATTGTTGCCGTTAATTTTGCAAATGAAGTAAACTAATTAGAGAAATGAAGAGCATATGCGCAAATTAACTCAATTAATAATTACGTCGCTTGCTATTGCATTTTCATTTTCTCCATGGCTGCTAGGCTGGCATCTCATTATGTCTTTTGGACAGGAAAATGGCACGCTTATACGTGCGCAAGTGCAAAACCTAGAGAGCGTTGATGTAAAAAAAATGATTAAAATACATGATTACGGAGACCTGAAATCGGATGGCGGGTTTAACCCATTGTCAGAAGTGATCTTATATTCAAAACCGGACCCTGAGTGGTTAGAATTAATTGATGACCTAGTTAAATCCGGCGCAATAGTTAATGAAATAACAAGCCTTCATACACCATTACAAACTGCTGTGTACATAAACAATACAGAGTTCATTAAATCATTGATTAAGCATGGTGCTGATGTCAATTTTCCTAACTGCGACGGCGAAACACCATTGGCGTGGGCATCAGAACTCGGCCGCAAAGAGGCCATTATCGAACTTCTCAGTGCCGGAGCCAGCAAAGAACACAAAGACAAGCATGGAAAAACGGCAATAAACTACACCAAAAATAATGAAATAACCAATCTATTAAAATAGAATAAAAGACGATGAAAAACACAAATGACTCCATCATTATTCAATGGATTATGTTGGCTTTAATTCCATTAATAATTTGTTTCTTCAATTTTTACACCACGAGCTATCACAGCATAAAAACCTATCAATCATGCACCTCAGAAAAAATATATTATTTACCGAGCAAAATAGTAGGTACCTGCTGCGTTATTGCTGAAAATTATAAAAACAGACCAATAAACAACAGGGACAGGCTATTAATACCATACTCAGATCATATCCGTATTTTCTGGAAGAATATGCATACAATATCTTCGATTTTAATACTTTTATTTCTAACCCCTAACCTGCTTTATATTTTCTCATTCGCACTAAAAAATCATCGAGAAACCATTAATAAACTTGCAAAAAATACATTGATTTTTACCTATATTTTTATAGTTTCATCTTGCACATATATATTTAAAGACAGTTAAAAATAAAACTGATTTTTTCCTATTTTTTAACAATTAAATAAAAATTAGGCTCTTGCAAAGATTGCCATACATTTGGTTGCCTGACGACGCCTATTGTTCAATCATCTATGTGTAAATGGACTCATTGAGAGCTGTGCTCGATTATTGAATTTGTAGGGCGGGTGAACCCCGCGAGCAAAGCTGAATAAATACGCGGGTTGCAGCCACCCTACGATATTTATAATGAATTTGAATAAGAGACATAATCAGGTTTGGTTTTTTATCACGCTTGTAGAAAATACTTCTTGATTTAAAAAAGCTGGCCTATTAAAACAAAATGCGAAGCAGGTCTTCGCGTTTTTCTATTTCGGGCGTATCAACGGCAAATACTACCGAATGCCACTTAATACCTCGCCCCAGGCGCAGCAACTCAACTAAGCTTTAAGCGGTTTAAATTGATGCTGAGCATCTTGCCAGCTGCACTCTATGGATATCAAATATGCGTAAATTATTGCTTAGCTCTGTTGTTGCCCTATCAGCCTGTGCCAGCGTAATGCCATCTTCCCCTGCATCCCCAAGTGCGGCTGCCCGCTTTGATGGCGAGTGGAATATCGTCAAAGTGAACAATAAAGCCGTCAGCAACAATAGCAAGGCCACGCTGGCTTTTGACGCAAAGACCATGCGCATTACGGGCTTTGATGGCTGCAACCGTGTAATGGGTAGCCTAAAAGACGAAAATCAACAACTCAAAGGCATGCTGGCTTCCACCATGATGGCCTGCATGGGCGACGAGAACAGCGCCATCAGCCACGCAGTGGGCCAAGCCTTTGCCAATGGTGCAGAAGTGAGAGAACTGGAAGCCGGTAAGCTGATCGAGCTAAAAAGCAAAGACAGCTCGCTGACTTTGGGCAGAAAGCAATAAAAAGAATGCAGCGGTTTGCATAGGCGTCGCTTTAGCCCATAGGATGCGCATTCGTTTTTCCTGCGCACCGTGCTGTGCCGCGTGGACGGTCGGGCTAGCCCCTCTTCAATTGACACACGGGTTTCTCCCCTTACAAGGGGAAACGCTTGCGCAAAAGGAGTATCGACTACATTCCCGCCAGCAAAAACCGCCGCTGAGCCGCAATAAAATCATCCGGATGCGAAGCAAACGGCACGTGGGCTGCGCCGCTGTGAACAATCAGCTCGGCGTGGGGCAAAGCCTCTGCCAACCATGCTCCTGCACCCGGCGGAGTGAGCGTATCGCGGTTGCCAAACTGCAGTAAAACCGGGCATGTCAGCTGGTTTATTTGCTGGCGTAAATCGGTATCGCGCAAGATGGCCAGGCCTTCCTGCAATGCCGCAAGGCTTGGCTCGCCGTGCAAGAATAACTCCTGGCTCAGCGTTTTTGCCAGCGCCCGTGCCTCTGCGCCGCCTTGCACTTGCAGGCTGATAAAACGTTTTAAAGTGCCTTGCCAGTCTGCGGCCAAACTTGCGGCAAACTGGCTCATCGTGGCTGGGGCCATGGCGTGCTGCCAGTCTTCCCGCTGCATAAAACAAGGTGTGGAGGCGATCAAGCTGAGCGAGCGGATTTTATCCGGCGCAGCCATTGCCCAACTGCTGGCCACCGCGCCGCCCAAAGACCAGCCCACCACCTGTACCGGCCTTGGAAATGCGGCATCCAGCTCCGCCACCATATGTGCCAGCGATAAAGGCTGGCTGCTGCTGCTTTTGCCATGGCCGGGTAAATCAACCAGATGCAGGCAAAAATCATCGCTCAGCGCCTCAGCCACACCGCGCCAAACCGTGCTATTCATCGCCCAGCCATGCAGCAGCACCACATCAGGCCCACGGCCGGTTGATTCGATATGTAAAAAATTGCTTGTCATGCTTGGCAAAACCTTTCAAATTAAAAACAATATTCAAATAAACTAGCTTAACGATGATTGGCTTAGACAAATTCTTTGCCCACACAAAGCCCCGAATCACTATCCGTATAAGTTTGATGCACTTGTCCTCCCTTTGAAAAAGGGGGAGGCTGCATAAACTGCCACCTATATATCAGCCACCAGCAACGCTTTTAGCTCCTCAATCAAAGCCGCAATATCCTCATCAGAATGCGCCGCCGATAGGGTGATGCGTAAGCGTGGCGTGGGCACGGTGGGCGGGCGGATTGCGCCTACCCAGATGCCGCGCTCAAACAGCGCTCTGGCGATGCGGATGGTGTTGTCATTATCGGGCAGCAAAATCAGCTGAATCGCCGTATTGGAATCAAGCAGCTCACAACCATCCTGTAAGCCCGCTCTAAAGGCCGCAATATGCTTGGCCAGGCGCTGCCGCCGCCAGGATTCTGTCTCAATTAAATCTAGGCTGGCCTGCATGGCACAGGATAAAAGGGGCGGCATGGCGGTGGTGTAGACATAGCTATGAGCGGTGTTCAGCAGCCAATCGCACATCACCTGCTCCCCCGCTACAAAAGCCCCCGACACGCCAGCGGCCTTGCCTAGGGTGGCCATATAGATAATGCGGGGTGAAGAAATACCAAACTCGGCCAGCGTGCCGCGCCCATCGCCTAACACACCAAAGCCATGTGCATCGTCTAAAAACAGCCAGGCATCGTAGCGCTCCGCCAAAGCTAAGAGCGCCGCCACCGGGGCAATATCGCCATCCATACTGAATACCGCATCGGCCACAATCAGCTTACGTGGCGCGGTACTGGCGGCCAAGAGGCGCTCCAGCGCGGCCATATCCTGATGCGGATAGCGCTTGAAATCGGCCCGCGACAGGGCCACGGCGTCATTCAAAGAAGCATGATTCAGCTTATCGGCAAACACGGCATCACCGCGCCCCACCAGCGCAGTAATCACCGCTAGATTGGCCATATAGCCGGTAGAAAACCCCAGCGCAGCGGGCATACTGACAAAAGCCGCTAGGCGATCTTCCAACGCCTGATGCGGGGCAAAATGCCCGGCCAGCAAATGCGCCGCGCCGCTGCCCACA